>JBBEBJ010000088.1:0-4905 GCA_040882425.1 Chloroflexota bacterium
CGCCGCCCGAGCTGGACGCGGCGGGTCTCCGGCTTCGTCAGCTGCCGCTCGCGGTCGTCATGGTCGGGCTGACGACCCTGACGTTGTGGTCGCTCGGCCAGGCCATCGTGGTGAGCCCGAGCTAGCTCCTCAGACGGCGACGACCGCCTCGCGCGGCACCCATTCGTCGAGGGACCTGACCTCGGCCAGCTGCCCCGCGATCACGGGATCGAGTGCCTCTGCGGCCGCCACCGCGGTCTCCATCGCGGTCAGGCAGAGGATCCCCTCGGCGGTCGCGGCATGGCGGATCTCGGCGGCGTCACGGACCGCGCCCGATCGCGGCGTCGGCGTGTTGACGACAAGGCGGACCTCGCCAGACCCGATGAGGTCGAGGATCGGGACCTCGCCGACCGCGTCGTCGGGCTCCTCGCCGAGTTTGGCGACGGGGCGCGCCTCGTAACCCGCCGTGGCCAGCGCGGCCCGGGTCCCGGGTGTGGCCGCGAGCCGGTAGCCCGCGGTTGCGAGGGCAGTTGCCAGCCTCGGCAGGAGTGCCTTGTCACGATCCGCGATCGAGACGAGGGCCAGCGCACCGCCGTCGCCGGGCCGTGGCGGGACCAGGGCCGCGCCGAGCAATGCCTTGGCCAGGGCGACCCGACGGTCGGTGTGGATCCCGATCACCTCGCCCGTCGATTGCATGCCGGGCCCGACCGACGGGTCGACGCCGCGGAGCTTGGCCGTCGAGAAGGCCGGGGCCTTCACCGCGACGAAGGCCGGTGGTGCCAGGAGTCCACCGCGCCAGCCGAGCTCGCTCAACGTCGCGCCGAGTGAGATCCGGACGGCGAGCTCGACCATCGGCACGCCGGTCACCTTTGACATGAACGGGACCGTCCGTGAGGCGCGGGGGTTGACCTCGATCAGGTAGACGCCGTCGTCGCGGACGATGAACTGGGCGTTGACCAGGCCCTTCGCCCCGAGTGCGAGCACGATCCGTTCCATCGTCGCGACGATCAGCTCCTGGTCACCGGTCGAAACCGTCTGCGGGGGAAACAGCCCGACCGAATCGCCGCTGTGGACGCCGGCCCGCTCGACGTGTTCCAGGAGGCCCGGGATCAGCACGTCGCGGCCATCCGACACCACGTCCACGTCGACCTCGACGCCCTCGAGATACCGATCGATCCGGACCGGTCGGTCGGGGTCCACGACCGTCGCCGCCGCGAGCTGCCGCGCGAGATCGTCGGGCGAATAGCAGAAGTCGATCGCCAGGCCGCCGATCACGAACGACGGCCGAACGATGACCGGGTAGCCGATCCGCTCGGCGAGCGTCAGCGCCTCCTCGACGCTGTGCGCCATGCCGCCCTCGGGCTGCGGGATGCCGAGCCGGTCGAGCAGGGCAGCGAAGCGGACGCGCTCCTCCGCCTGGTCGATCGCCTCGAGGTCCGATCCGAGGAGCGACACGCCGCCGGCGGCCAGCGGCCCTGCCAGGTTGAGCGGCGTCTGGCCGCCATACGCGACGACGGCCGGCAGGAGCGGCGCTCCCTCGGCCGTCTCCGCGTCGATGACGCTGCGCACGCTCTCGGGATCGAGCGGCTCGAAGTAGAGCCGCGACGAGGCATCGAAGTCGGTCGACACCGTCTCGGGGTTCGAATTGATCATCACCGCGCGCCAGCCCGCCTGGCGAAGCGCGTCGGCGGCCTGGACCGCGCAATAGTCGAACTCGATCCCCTGCCCGATCCGGACGGGACCCGAACCGATGACCAGGGCCGCCTCGCGTTCGACAGGGAGCGCCTCGGGCGCGGACCCCGCCGCGGCGTAGGTCGAGTAGAAGTACGGGGTCTCGGCCGCGAACTCGGCCGCGCACGTGTCGACCATGGCATAACCGGGTCGCAGCCCCAGCTCGAGACGCGTCGCCCGGATCTGGGCGGCGGTCGTGCCGGACAGGCCCGCCAGCTCGTGGTCGCCAAACCCGGCGCGCTTCACCGTGGCAAGCAACTCGGCCGCGGATGCATCAGCGGGGTCGATCAGCCTGGCTCCGGTCGCCCGCGTCTCCGCCTCGAGCGCGACGTTGCGTCCCATCTCGCCCAGGAACCAGGATGCGATCCCGGTGACCTCGCCGATCAACGCCTCCGGGACGCCGCGACGCATCAGCCCGAGGATCCGCCACAACCGGCTGTCGGACGGTTCGAGGAAGCGGCGGAGCACGATGGGGGCGCCGCTGCGCTGGGCGAACCGGGTCGACTCACAGGCCTGGCCCGATTCATCGACCCAGCGGATCGGCTCGTCGGCCTCCGGATCGCCGGCGTAGACGCCGGCGAGGTAGTCGAACGTCGGGGTCCACCCCGGATCCTCTGCAAGCGGCCCGACCCCGGCCTGCTCCAGGCCGCGCAGCGCCTTGTTGAGCGCCGAGCCAAACGTTCGGTCGATCGCCATTACCTCGCCGGTCGCCTTCATCTGGCTGCCGAGGGTGCGGTCGGCTCCCGGAAACTTGTCGAACGGGAACCGCGGCAGCTTGACCACGACGTAGTCGAGCGCCGGCTCAAACGCCGCGACGGTCGTCCCGGTGACGACATTCGGGATCTCCGCGAGCCGCCGGCCGATCGCGATCTGGGCAGCGACGCGGGCGATCGGGTAGCCGGTCGCCTTCGACGCCAGCGCCGACGAACGCGAGACGCGCGGGTTGACTTCGATCACGGCGTAGTCGGTCGAGTCGGGCGACAGCGCGAACTGGACGTTACAGCCGCCCTCCACGCCGAGGGCGCGGATGATCGCGAGGGACGCGCTGCGGAGCCGCTGGTGGACCGCGTCGGTCAGGGTCTGGATCGGGGCGACCACGATCGAGTCGCCGGTATGGACCCCGAGCGGATCGACGTTCTCCATGCCGCACACCGCGATGCAGGTGTCGTCGGCGTCGCGCATGACCTCGTACTCGATCTCCTGCCAGCCGACCAGGCAGCGCTCGACCATGACCTGGCCGATCGGACTCGCTCGGAGGCCGGCGCGAACGCGCTCGAGATACCCCGCCTCGGTCTCGACGATCCCGCCCCCGGTCCCGCCGAGGGTGTATGCCGGGCGGACGATGGCCGGCAGGCCGATCGTCTCGAGCGCGGCTCGAGTGGACGCCTCCCGTGCGGCCGGCGTCGCACCTTCGACGATCGATGACGGCGCGTACGGCTGGCCGATGCGGTCAAGGAGGTCGCGGAACGCCTCGCGGTCCTCGGCCATCCGGATGGCCTCGAGGGGTGTGCCCAGCAGCCGGATCGCGTGGCGTTCGAAGACGCCGGCGTCGGCCATGGCGATCGCCAGGTTGAGCGCGGTCTGGCCACCGAGCCCGGCCAGCAGGCCCTCCGGCCGCTCCTTCGCGATCACCGCCTCGACGGCCTCGACGGTGAGCGGCTCGAGATAGATCGCGTCGGCGACCGACGGGTCGGTCATGATCGTGGCCGGGTTCGAATTGACAAGGATCGTCCGGATCCCCTCCGCGCGCAGGGCACGGCAGGCCTGCGTTCCGGCGTAGTCGAACTCGGCCGCCTGGCCGATGACGACGGGCCCGGAACCCAGGATGAGCACCGACGCAGGCGGTGGCCCCGCGGTCGTCATCTGCGCCCGCTCGCGGCCGCGACGAACCGGTCGAAGACCGCAAGTGCATCGAGCGGGCCCGGAGCGCCCTCCGGGTGGTACTGGACGGTCTCGATCGCCTTGTCCCGGTGACGCAGCCCCTCCACCGACCGGTCGTTGAGATTGATCTGGCTGACCCGGAAGCCTGACGACACCGGGAGGGATTCGCCGACGACCTGGACCTCGTGGTTCTGCGCCGTCACCTGGACCAGGCCGAGATCGAGGTCCTGGACCGGGTGGTTGGCGCCGTGATGGCCAAAGCGCAGCCGACGCGTGTCGGCGCCGGCGGCGCGAGCCACGATCTGGTGCCCCAGGCAGATGCCGAGGAGCGGCCGCCCGTCGTCGATGATCGCGCCAGCCAGCGCAACCTGGCGCTCGAGCCGGGCTGGATCGCCGGGCCCGGGTGACAGCACGACGCCATCGATGTCCGAGGCCAGCACGTCGGCGGCGGCTGCGTCATGTGGAAACACGCGAACGCTGGCGCCGCGGTGGCGCATCGCCCGGACGATGTTGGCCTTGAGCCCGAGATCCACGATCCCGATCCGGGGACCGCCCGCTGCCCCGGGCCTGGCCGGGTACTCGGTCACCGCGGGCGGCGAAACCTGGCCGACGAAGTCCTGGTCCTCCCAGCGCTCGACGGCGCGGGCGGCCTGGCGGGCAGTCTCAACCGCGGTGTCGCCCGGGGCCGTCACGATCCCGCGGAGGCTGCCATGGGTTCGAAGGTGCCGGGCGAGGGCGCGGGTGTCCACGCCGGCGATGGCGGGGATGGCGTTGTCGCGGAGGAGGGCGGCCAGCTGGCGGGCACCGTCGAGCACCGCCGCGGTCGCGTTGGCAACGACGAGCGCCCGCAACCACGGTCGGAGCGACTGATCCTCGTCGAGGAGCCGGCCGTAGTTCCCGATCAGCGGATAGGTCATCACGACGACCTGGCCGGCGTACGAGGGGTCGGTGCAGACCTCCTGGTAGCCCGTCTGGCTGGTGTTGACTACGAGGTCACCGCCGGCCGATACGGCCGCACCAAACGCCACGCCGGGAAACACCGTGCCGTCCTCCAGCGCCAGCAAGGCCGGCCCGAGGTCGCCGATCCGCGGGTCGACGACCGCCGAGGCGCGCGGCGCCGGGGGCACGATCACGAGGACAGGGCAGGGTCCCGCGCGAGGTCGGTGGGAAGGGGCACACCGTGGGCGAGGGCGCGGCGGAACCATCCGCCGATGGGCCGTGGCACGGTCGATCAGCCTCCTTCCCGGCCTCACGGGACCGGTACACCGGCCTCACCGGACCGGCCATGAAAGGACGGCGTCAGCGTACCAGAGG
>JBBEBJ010000089.1:0-4776 GCA_040882425.1 Chloroflexota bacterium
TCAGGGCGAGACGTCCTGCCGGTCGTGCGACCCGATACACTCCGGCCTCGTGAGCATCCCCCAGGACCGACTGCGCAACTTCAGCATCATCGCCCACATCGACCACGGGAAATCGACGCTCGCCGATCGGCTGCTGGAGCTGACCCACACGATCGAGGGTCGCCAGATGATGAGCCAGGTCCTCGATTCGATGGACCTCGAACGGGAGAAGGGGATCACGATCAAGGCCCGGGCCGTCCGGCTCGAGTACAAGGCGCAGGACGGCCTGACCTACGGACTCAACCTGATCGACACGCCGGGGCACGTCGACTTCGCCTACGAGGTCTCCCACAGCCTGCAGGCCTGCGAGGGCGCGATCCTGGTGGTCGATGCCAGCCAGGGGATCGAGGCGCAGACGCTCGCCAACGTGCACCTCGCCCTGCGCGAGGGCTTGACGCTCATCCCGGTGCTCAACAAGATCGACCTGCCCTCGGCCGACCCCGAGACGATCATCGATGAGCTCGAGAACGTGCTGGCTATCCCGCGCGAGGAGGTGATCCTCGCGTCGGCCAAGGAGGGAACCGGGGTCCCGGAGATCCTCGAGGCCATCGTCGCCCGGATCCCGGCGCCAAAGGGCGACCCGGCGAAGCCGCTTCAGGGCCTGATCTTCGACAGCCACTACGACGCGTACAAGGGCGTCGTCGTGTACGTGCGACTCGCGCAGGGCACCCTTCGCTTGGGCGAGCCGGTCCGCCTGATGGCCAGCGGCGCCGAGGCCGATCCCCTCGAGCTCGGTGTCTTCCGACCGCAGCTCGTCCCGGTCAAGCAGCTCGTGGCCGGTGAGGTCGGCTACGTGGCGACGGGCCTCAAGAGCGTCCGGGACGCCCAGGTCGGCGACACGGTGACGACCGTGGCGCGCCCCGCCAGCGAACCACTCCCCGGCTACCAGGCGGCCAAGAGCCTCGTCTTCGCGGGGATCTATCCGGTCAGCGGCGAGGACTACCCGCTGCTCCGCGATGCCCTGGAGAAGCTGCATCTCAACGACGCGTCGTTCACGTACGAGCCGGAGAGCTCGGTGGCGCTCGGATTCGGGTTTCGCTGCGGCTTCCTCGGTCTCCTCCACATGGAGATCGTCCAGGAACGCCTGGAGCGCGAATTCGACCTGGACCTGATCGCCTCCGCGCCGTCCGTCGAATACCACGTCATCCGCACGCTCGGTCGCGGCATGGTCGCCGTCGACAACCCGGCCCTGCTCCCCAACCCGACCGACATCGAAACGATCGAGGAACCGTGGGTCAAGCTCAGCGTGGTGACGCCGACGCAGTACATCGGGCCGCTCATGGAGCTCTCGACCAGCCGTCGCGGCGACTTCATGACCATGGAGTACCTCGACCCGACCCGCGTGGTGCTCCACTTCGAGATGCCCCTGGCCGAGCTGATCGTCGACTACTTCGACAAGCTCAAGAGCCGCAGCCAGGGTTATGCGTCCATGGACTACGAGGAGCTCGGCTACCGCCCGGCCAACCTCGCCAAGGTGGACATCCTGGTCAACGGCGAACCGGTCGATGCGCTCTCGCTGATCGTGCACCGGGACCGGGCGCAGTCCACCGGGCGGGCGCTGGCAGAGCGCCTCAAGCAGCTCATCCCGCGCCAGATGTTCGAGATCCCGATCCAGGCGGCGATCGGCTCCAACGTGATCGCCCGCGAATCGGTGCGGGCCATGCGCAAGAACGTGCTGGCCAAGTGCTACGGTGGCGACATCACCCGCAAGCGCAAGCTCCTCGAGAAGCAGAAGGAGGGGAAGCAGCGGATGAAACGGGTTGGATCGGTCGAGATCCCGCAGGAGGCATTCCTGGCGATGCTCCGGATGGACGAGGGCTGACGCCCGGGCGATGGACGACTTCATTCTCACGTCACGCGCGCTGATCGCGGTCGGCCTGACGCTGCTCCTGGCGCTGCTTCGTATCGACGCCGAGCGGTTCGGAACCGCGGAATATTACGAGGCCACCGGAGCGGGCGAGCGACCCCGGGTCCGACGGCGCCTGGCCTGGTACGGGCTGGGATTTGGTGGCGCCGTCCTGATCCTGACGATCCATCCGGCAGCACGCACCGAGCTCTTCCTTGGGACCGGAGACCGGCTTGGCGCAGTGCTCGGCGGGATCGCGTTCGGCGGACTTGGCGTCCTCGTCGCGGCGGGGTTCGCGAGCTACCGATATCACCGGATCCGCCTGCCGGCCGAGAGCTCGTACCCGGGAGCCCTTCTGAACTCGACCGCCACCGCGTTCATTGACGAGGTCGCGTTCCGTGGCGCGCTTTTTGGCCTCCTCCTGGTCGGGGGGATCGATCCAACGCTCGCCAACCTCGCCCAGACGATCGTCTACGCGCTGACGACCCGGCTCGGAGCGCCCGGGCGTGACCGCTACCTCCTCGGATTGACGCTCGGGATCGGGTTCATCGGCGGCTGGCTGACGGCGCTGACCGGCGGGATCGCGGCCGCATTCCTGGGCCATGCCGTGACGCGATTCGCGGTGTTCCTGTGCACCGGCCACATCGGCCAGACGATGCCACGCGGCCGCGAGGTGGAGGAGATCGAGAAGCGGCGCCGGCCGCCGGAGGGCTGGCGGGTCATCGGATCGCGGGAGTCCGCCTCGCGGGAGTCCGCTTCGCGCGATCGGTGAGCGCGGCCTTGTCGATCGACGCCCGACCAACGCGACCGTCGACCGTGACGGTCGAGGACCCGGTCACAGGTCCGCCCGTGGCGCTGTATGTCCACGTGCCGTTCTGCGTCTCGCTCTGTCCATACTGCGACTTCGTGGTCTACGCGGGCGCGGAGGCGCGCGGGCCGCGGGCGCGGGTGGACGTCTTCATTGCGGCGCTGCGGACCGAGCTCGAGCTGCGCGCGGACCTCGTCGACGAGGCGTGTGGCACGACACGTCCGCCCCTCGAGACGGTCTACCTGGGTGGGGGAACGCCCTCGCTCCTGCCTGCCGACGCCGTTGCGTCCCTTCTGGAGAGGGTCGCTTCACGGTTCGGGATCGCGCGACACGCGGAGGTGACCATCGAGGCCAACCCGGGTCCGGGCGAACGCGGCGACATGCGCGCGCTCCGCCGGGCCGGCATCACTCGGGTGTCGCTCGGGGCCCAGTCGTTGTCGGATGCGGGGTTGCGGGGTCTCGGTCGGCGCCACCGCGCCACGGACGTGGCCGCAGCCGTCGAGGCGGCGCGCGAAGCCGGGATCGAGTCGGTCGGCCTCGACCTCCTCTATGACACCCCCGCCAGCTCGACGGCCGACTGGGCCGCCACGCTCGAGGCCGCCCTCGAGCTGCGGCCCGACCACCTCTCGCTCTATGCGCTGACGCTCGACGACCCAGACGCCGAGGGCCTCACCGACCCGGGCGGCGACCATCTGCCGACAACCGCCGGCGCGCGCCGGTGGCGGGAGCGTGCCCGTCCACGGCAGGACGAGGACCGCGCGGCCGACCAGTACCTGTACGCGGTCGATCGCCTGGCGGCCGATGGCTGGCGTGGATACGAGATCAGCAACTGGGCCCGACCCGGTCACGAAAGCCGCCACAACCTCGTCTACTGGCAACGCCGACCGTACGAAGCGCTGGGACCAGGCGCCCACGCATTCGACGGTGCGAGCCGCCGCTGGAACGCCGCGCGACTCGACGGTTACCTGGCGGCCCTCGGCCCGAGCGACGGCGGACCGCAGCTGCTGCCGCCCGGGGGGGCCGAAGTGCTCGATCCGTCCTCGGTCGCGGCGGAGGAGATGATCCTCGGACTTCGAACGGATCGCGGGATCGCCTTGGCCGTTGCCCACGAGTCGCCGCTTGCCGACGCGTTCGAATGGGCGTTTGCTGCTGGCCTCGCCGAGGTCTCCGAGCTTGACCGGGTCGTCCTGACGACGCGCGGGCGCCTCCTCTCGAACGAGCTGTTCGCCCGCCTCGTCTGACTCGCGCCGGCGTGGCGGCTCGCTCGGCCGCACCGGCCAGGCCCGGCCGGGCCCGGTTATTCCAGGATGGCTCGGGCGAGATCCTGGGCGAGCGCGCAGAGGCCAGGCGAGGTGACGACGCCATCCGGCGTGATGTCCATGTCGGGTACCTGTTCGCCCTCCGACGGCGGGCCGACCGAGACGTAGACGACGCGATCGCCCTGGCGGACCAGGACGCCGGCCATGATCGCGTCGGACAGGCCCGTGCAGAATGCCTCGTTGCCGATACCGGACGCCTCCCCGCCATAGTAGCCGGCGTTCTCGAGGGTAATGCCGCCGCCTTGATCCTGCGACGTGGGTGCCGCTCGCTGGCGCTCCGTCGCAACGACGTCCGCGGCATCGCCCCCCTGGTAGAGAGCCACCCGTGCCAGGTGGGCGGCGTTGCCCTCGCTGACAAGACAATCGGGCGCGTCCGCGAGGACCCGCTTGTCGATGACGATCCCGATCGAGACGTCATACAGGCCGGCGAGTTCGGTGGCATCGGCATCGCCGCCGAGCACCGCCCGGGCCTCAGCGTCCGACAGGAATAGACAGTCGTCGCCAATCGACCCGTTCTCGCCGACGCCGAGATTGTTCACGAAGCTGCCCACGAAGAAGACGAAGGCCGCAACGCCGATGACGACCAGGATGAGCAGCACAAACAGCGCCTTTACGCAGCCGGAGGTCCCGCCGGCCGTCGTTCCGCCGGCTTCCCACGCCGAGCCGCCCGGCAGCGGGCTCGTCGGTAACGGACCCGCGCCGGCCGGCGACGAAGGTGGCGGCTCCGGCGGCGACGGTTCGGCGGTTCCGGGCGCCTGGCCCCA
>JBBEBJ010000090.1:0-4758 GCA_040882425.1 Chloroflexota bacterium
CGACGCCCGAGCCGACGCCTGAGCCGACGCCTGAGCCGACGCCTGAGCCGACGCCATGACGCCGATCCGTCGTGTCCGTGCGACCAGGGGGCAAGCGACCGCCGAATTCGCGCTGGTCGCGCCACTATTCCTGCTCGTCATCCTGGCGATCATCGAAGGCGGCCGATTCGTGTTCTTCTACGAGATGCTCAACAGCGCGACGCGCGAAGGGGCGCGCTTCGCCATCGTCCACGGTTACAACGCGGCGGACGGCTGTCCCAGTGGACCGATGCCTGGTGGCGCCGCGTCGTGCGACCTGACTGGCGAAAACGTCAAGATGGCGGTTCAGAAGGCCGCGATCGGCCTGGCTGGGGTGGGTGACTTCGACACGCTCGACGTGTTCTGGTGTCCAGCCAGCGTTGCAAAGCCGTGCCCGGGCAACGAACTAACCAACGGCCGTGGAAATCCGGTCACGGTCCGGGCGGCCTACACGTACTCCTCCGTGATCCCGGTCCTCCCCCCAATCACAATCGCATCGGAGTCGACCCTTGTCATCAACAACTAGCGTTCGCGCGGATCGAGGCCAGGTGCTGGTCATCTTTGGCTTGGCCCTGTTCACCATCATTGTCGTTGCGGCACTGGCATTTGATACCGGCATGATGCTGCTCGAGCGAAGAGACGAACAGAACGCTTCCGACGCGGCTTCCCTGGCCGCGGCTCGACATCTGCCCGACGATCCGAACTGCCTCTCCACCCCCAGTCTCGCGAACTGCCCGAAAGCGGTCGCGGCTGCGCTGGCCATCGGGACCGCGAATGGTTACACCGACAGCACCGGTGATCAGGACGTCGTCGTTCACATCCCGCCTCAGTCCGGATTGTTCCAGGGATTTCCGGGGTTCGTCGAGGTAGTGATCAACAACAACCGACCGTCGATCTTTGGAGGGATCATCGGCGTATTCGGCTGGGAAGTGTCGGCACGTGCCGTGGCGGCCAATCAGCCGGGTATTGACCTCCCGTTCTCGATGCTCACGCTTGACCCGGATTCCTGCGCTGCCCTGAAAGTAACCGGCAGTGGAGTCGTAGAGTCCGCGGGCACCGTCCAGGTCAACTCCACGTGTGTGCCGAACGCTCTGGATGTCGGCGGCCTCGGCGTCCTGACGGTTACTGCCGAGGGCGCGACCTGCAACGTCGTGGGCGAAATCGATCGGCACGGCGCCAACGCGGAATTGAATTGCACGCGGGTTGAAGACTCATACGCGATCCAGGATCCCCTCCGAAGCCTGCTGCCGCCACCCGTGCCCCCGTATCCACAGGCGATCGAGCAGGTCGCCGGCTCCACCAAGGCCGTCCCAAACGGCTGCCCGGGATCGGCCAACCCGGCCACGGCGACTGATCCAGTCACCTGCAACTTCGGCGGGGCATATGACGGCCGAACCTACCGCCTGTTCCCCGGCTACTACCCGGGCGGACTGGATCTGGGAAAGGGGACCTTCTACCTGGAGCCGGGTATCTACTACGTCGGTGGTGGCGGGTTCCGCGCAGCGAACGGCAATGTCCAGTCCGTCGACGCGGGCGGCTCGACATTCGCGGGCGGCGTGCTCATCTACAACACCGAGGCCTACGAGTTCACGGACGAGTGCGCGGCCGGAACCGCGACCAATCCGGCCACCCAGTGCATCGGCGCGGTCATCCTCAACGGCGGCACCACCGGCGTGAACCTCCTGCCCCTCGACGATGGCTCCGACTGGGATGGCATGGTCATCTTCCAGGATCGGAACCTCAACGTTTCACTCTCAGATCCTTCGCTGACTGACGTGCAGATCAACGGCGGTGGCTCGACGATGGAAGTGGCTGGAACGATCTACGTTCCATCGGGAGACGTGGTCGTCAACGGCAGCGGCGGTACGTTGATCCTCGACCAGGTCATCGCGTGGAGCTTCCAGATCAACGGCAACGGTGGCACGATCCAGATTCTCTATCGGTCGGGCGTCACCGCCCAGGTGTCGGGCGTAGGTCTGGTCGAATAGCTCGCGGCCGAGGCCAGGAGAACTGGTACAAACGAGTCATGGCATAACCTCAGGCACTCGGCCATCGTGCGGCCATGAAACGACTCATCACGGGATCATTGTGGGCCCTGGTCGTCATCTGGATCGGATCGTACGTCGCGCTCTTCTTGGGTCTCCCGACGATCGGAACGCTGCCATTTGGCCTGCTGGCAGGTGCCATCGCGATCAATCTCGGCTCCGCGGCCAGGTCCTCGGGGACCGAACAGACGGCGGCTCCTCGGCCGATTCCACCGGGCCGCACGGGGCTCGCGCGCTCCTAGATCTCCATCAGGTCAGCCGCCCGGCTTGAGCGTTTCGCCCGGCTTGAGCGTCTCACCGGGCTTGAGGGTCTCGGCGGGCTTGGGGGTGTCCTCGGCCTCTGAGGTTTCGGTCGCCCCCGGGGTTTCATCGGGCTCTGACGTCTCCGTCGCTTCCGGCGATTCGGTCGATTCCGCGGTCTCGGTCGGCCCGGTCGTTTCCGTGGCCTCTGGCGTGGCCGTCGGCGAGGCGGTCTCCGAGGCGCTCGGGCTTGGGCTCGGGCTTGGACTCGGCGAAGGCCCGACCTCGCTCGGCGATGGCTCGGCCTGGCTCGGCGTCGGCGTCGGCAGGGCCTGCACCGACGGGGCCGGACTCGAGTCGGGCGCCAGGAGCGCCCCGACCCCGACCGCGGCAACCCCGCCGAGCGACGTCACGACCACCCCGACGAGCAGCAGGAGGCCGAGGGCCTGGGCGCGGACGGCCAGCGGTCGTCCCCCACCGGTCAGGATCCCCCACGCGTCGCGAACCGCCACCAGGGACCCTGCAGCCACGCCGCCACGAGCCGCCGATCGTGGTCGGATGACGATGCGCGGCGCCGGCTCCGTGGCGATCGCCGCCATCACCCGATCCTCGAACCCTTCGGTCGGACGGATGTGCTCGCTCGATGCCTGTGCCTCGAGCGCTCGCGCCGCTGCAAAGGCATCGGCGAGCTCCGCCTCGGTCGGGTTCCCCTCGGCCCCGCCGAGCAGCTCGGACGGGTTGAAGCGGCGTCCGGGGCCGGTCATTCGACCGCCTCCGGCGCGACCGTGCCGCGAAGCCGCAGCAGGCCGCGACGCAGGTGCGTCTTGACCGTCCCGAGCGGGCGGTCCACCTGCAGCGCGATCTCTTCGAGCGAAAGCTCGCCAAAGAACCGCAAGACGACGACCTCTCGATAGGGCTCGGGGAGGGCTGCGACCGCCGTGCGAACGTCGGCGGCCCGTTCGGCGCGCGCGGTCAGGATGGACGGGTCCGTTCGGCCGGCCGCGGCGACCGAGGCGCGGGCCACGGATGCCGAGGTCGGGTCGTCGGTTGCGCCGTCGGCGACGCGCTCCGTGTCGAGCCAGGCGACGGTCCTGCGCCGGCCGGCCTGGCGAACGGCGATCCGGACCGCGATCCGGGTCAGCCAGGCACCAAACGGACCATCACCGCGCCAGCTCGCGAGCGACCGATAGGCCATCACGAAGGCCTCCTGGGCCGCGTCCTCGGCCTCGTGCAGGTCGCCGAGGACCCGATGGCAGGCCCGGACGACCGACGCGGCCTCGCGATCGACGAGCTTACGGAAGGCCTCACGATCGCCGGCCATGACCGCGTCCACGATGGCGCGGTCACTGCCGACTCCGGTTTGCTGCGTAGCTGCGGGTGGCTGGGTGGCTGTTCGCGATCCGAGAATTGGGCGGCTCCCCTCGATTCGTCCCTGGGAGGGCAGGACGACCGGGGCGCTGTCGATCCATGACCGAACCATGGATTCGGGTGTGATGGGGTGACGATAGACCGTCGCCGCTCAGTCGTCGCGGTCCCCACCGTGGTCGTCATTGTCGTCATGACCGCTGTCGTCGCCAGGGCCACTTGACCCTCCGTGGTCGTCATTTGCGTCGTCGTCGCCGTCGTGGCCGCTCGAGCCGCCGTGGTCGTCGGTGCCTTCAGGTTCGGCCGTCTCGGTGGGCTCAGCCGTTTCGGTCGGTTCGGCTGTGGCGGTCGCAGTCGCCGTGGCGGTCGCCGTTGCCGTGGGCTCGGCGGTCCCGCGCGCCTTGGTCTGGTCATCGGCGTCGTGGATCTCGTCGGGCTCGGCGGTCTCGGTCGGCTCCGCCGTCTCGGTCGCCTCGGCGGTCGCCGTGGCCGTTGGGGTGGCGCTGGCCGTGGGCTGTCCGGTCCCGAGGGCCGCCGGCGTCGTTCCGTCGCCGCTGCCGCCCGGCTGCATGATCGCGTCGGCCGCGAAGGCGACACCTCCGATCAGGAACAGTGAAACCATCGCGACCCCGATCCCGCGGGCCAGTCGTGCATCCGTTCGCATCGCTCATCTCCCAGTGGTACCGATCCCCTCGATCGGCTTCTACTCCCCTGAGACTGCGGCGGTGCAAAAGGTTTCAGCCGCGGGCACCTCGGGTCCGTGACCGCCAACCCGGGTCCGTGACCGCCGTCCGTTCTTCCCGGGAGGACAAACCCGCCCGCCGGTTGTGCAGGCGGCGTGCACCGGCGCTCGCGATGACCTCGATCCGCCCACGAGGCGTGGCTTGGCTTGCGAAACCACGGCGCAGGCGACGGATCAAGGCCAGGGCCCACCATATCCAGGCGCAGGACCCTTGGTAGTCGGCCTCAGGCGACAGGCGAGGGCCGGTTGAGCGTCGTTTGTTCTACTGGGAAGAACGACCGCCAGACGACTGACGACGGAAAAGGTTTCAGTCGGCCTCGGCGGGTTCGGTCGGGACACCGGGCAGCT
>JBBEBJ010000091.1:0-3423 GCA_040882425.1 Chloroflexota bacterium
CGGTCGAGCTCCCGGTCGATGGCCCGAAGGATGAAGCGCGCCGCTTCCGCGCTCTTGCCGCCGAGCTTCTGGTCCTCCTCCTGGTCGAGCGCACGCATCAGGTCGCCAAGAAAGAGATCGAACGTGGACGTTCGTTCGAGCGAGCCGTCCGCAAAGGCCCCCTCGAGGCGCGCGACGGCCGCCCTGGCGTTGTCGACGGTGTGGCCCTTGGCCGCGATCAATTCGCGGACGTCGGCGCGCGCGCTTTCGGCCGCCGGTCCCGTGGTGGTCATCGCCACCTCCGCAGTCCGCGCAGCAATCCGTCCGCCGGTCCGCCCGCTCGGCCGGCCGCGACGGTGTCCGATCCGCGTTTGCCGACCGCCCCCGCGACGGCGTCGGCGCCGGGATCCGACGCTTGCGCGGCTCGTGCCCGGCGCCAATCCGAGTCGAGGATGCTCATCGCGAGCTCGTCCCACCACTGGCCATCGCGCCACACGGACTCGCGCGACCGGCCCTCGACAACGAAGCCGCACCGTCGATACGCGCGGATGGCCCGTTCGTTGAACTCGAAGACGAACAGGGCGATCCGATGCAGGCCGAGCGTGCCGAGGGCGTGATCGACCATCAGCTGCGTCGCCTCCGTGCCGTACCCGAGGCCCCACGCTTCCGACTCGCCGATGGTGATGTGGTAGAGGGCCGAGCCGTTATCGCCGTCGAGCTGGCTGAACGCGCACGTTCCGATCAACCGGTTGGTCGATCGCTCGTGCACGGCCATCGAGAGCGCGTCGGGACCGACGGCTCGCGTCGCGAAGAACCGCTCGATCTCCTCGGGGCGCATCGGCGTCTGCTGGTACCGGGCCAGCCGCGCGATCTCCGGATCCGCGTACCAGCGTCGAAACGCCGCGAGGTTCTCCGGGACGTGTCGGCGCAGCGTCACGAGACGCCCGTCGAGGACCTCGGGAAACCAGCTTCGCGGCACCATTTCCGGCACGGTATACCATCCTCGCCATGCGTCGCTGGAGCGAGCTGGCCGAGCGCCTGGCGGCGACGACCAGGACGTCCGAGAAGACGGCCCTCCTCGCCGACTACCTGCGGACCCTGACCCCGGAAGAGCTGCCGATCGCGGCGATCTTCCTCACCGGTCGCCCGTTCGCGGAGGCCGACCAGCGAGCCGCCGGTCTCGGCTGGTCGGCGATCGCCACGACCGTCACCGAGCTCGCCGGTGTGTCGCGATCGGCGCTCGGTGAGGCGTACGACCGGTCGTCAGACCTCGGGATCGCGGTCGCCGACGTGCTGACAGGCGCCGGGCATTTCCCGCCGATCGATCAAGGCCCGACGCTGCCCGACGTCGCCGACGCGTTCGCCGCGATCGAGGCGGCCTCCGGCTCGGCTCGCAAGTCCGCCATCCTGCGGACACTCCTGGAACGATCCGATCCGCTCACCGCCAAGTACGTCGTCAAGGTGATCGGCGGGGACCTGCGGATCGGGCTGCGCGAGGGCCTGGTGGACGCGGCCATCGCCCGGGCGTTTGACCGACCGCTCGACGCCGTCAAGTGGGCCGGCATGCTCGTCGGCGACGCGGGCCGGCTGGCCGTCCTCGCTCGCGACGACGCCCTGGCCAGCGCATCGCTGGCGCTCTTCCACCCGCTCAAGTTCATGCTCGCCTCGCCCGCCGAGGACGCAGCCGAGATCATCGCCCGCCTGGGCCCGGAGGTCTGGGTCGAGGACAAGTACGACGGGATCCGAGCGCAGCTCCACAAGCAGGCCGACGAAGTCCGGCTCTACTCGCGCGACCTCAACGACATCAGCAGCGGCTACCCCGAGATCGTGGACGCCGCGAAGGGCCTGGGGTGGGATGGAATCCTCGACGGCGAGATCCTGGCCTGGCGCGATGGCGTCGTCCTGCCGTTCGTCGCCCTGCAGAGCCGGCTCGGTCGCAAGGTGCCGTCCGAGGCGATCCGGGCCGAGGTGCCGGTCATCTACGTCGCGTTCGACGCTCTGGCGCTCGGTCCGGGCGACGGCGCCCCGGTCGTGGCGCTGCTGCGCGAGCCGCTGCGGGTGCGCCGGGCCCGCCTCGATGAACTGGACCTTCCGGTGGCCATCAGCGGTGGACGGTTCGCGCGGTCGCATCTGGCGGCCGCGGCGGACCACGATGCGCTGGAGGCGGCCTTCCTGGATTCGCGGGCACGCCGCAACGAGGGGCTGATGGTCAAGGATCCCGAGAGCATCTACGTCCCCGGCCGCCGCGGACTCGGCTGGCTGAAGATGAAGAAGGCGCTCGCGACGATCGATTGCGTGGTGGTCGGGGTGGAGGTCGGCCACGGCAAGCGGCACGGCGTGCTCAGCGACTACACCTTCGCCGTCCGGGACACCGTGAACGATCGGCTGGTCAACATCGGCAAGGCCTACAGCGGGCTGACCGACGCGGAGATCGCCGAGATGACGCGCTGGTTCGAAGCGCACACGATCGCCCGGTTCGGGCGCTACCGCCAGGTCGAGCCCACCGTGGTGGTCGAGATTGCCTTCGACGTCATCCTTCGCTCCCAGCGGCATGCGTCCGGGTTTGCGCTCCGGTTCCCACGGATCGTCCGCATCCGGGAGGACAAGACGCCGGACGAGATCGACACGGTCGCGACCGTCACCGCGTTGTTCGAGGGGCTGCAGCACGGCGCCGAGTACCTCGTGACGGCCGGCGCCAGGCGTTCGGTGCCAGCGGGCGATTAGGGCACCCGCCCGCTCACGGCCGACCGATCGCTGGCGGCCAACCCGCCCGCTCACGGCCGGGTTATGCTCTGGACATGTTCGCCGGTATCGGGGGCGAGGCACGGGCCACCTCCATCACGCTCGTCACCGACGCGTTCGTCGTTCGCGGCACGATCCAGACCCGTCACCGACGGATCACGGACATGCTCAACACGGCCGAGCAGGACTTCCTCGTGCTCGAGGAGGCCACCTTCGACGAATTCGGTTCGACCGGTGTGGTCATGCAGACCGACTTCGCCCAGGTGAACCTGGGTGCTGTCCTGTTCGGTGTAGCGGACGATCCCGTTGATGTGACACCGGAACTGCGCGTCCCCAAGGTGACCGAACGTGCGCTCATTTCCGTCCCCCCGTTCACGATCACCGGCCAGATCCACCTGATGCCCGGGCGCGATCTCCACCAGGCGCTCGGTGAGCTGATGGGCCGCTTCATCCCGGTGACCGACGCGGTCTACTGGTCCGACCGAGTGGGTGAGGCCCGACAGACCGCGCTGATCGTGGCCGTCAACCACAACCGCGCCCAGATCCTCGCGCCGCACCGGGAGGTGGACCCGTGGGCCGGCCTCGACCGCTCCGGTGAGCGCCCGACGCCATCCGGCGGCACCATGACCGCGCCCGGTGTCGACCCCGACGCCCCCCGCCCGCCCGACCCCGCCTGGCCGGACATCGACCGCCCCGGCTGAC
>JBBEBJ010000091.1:3523-29787 GCA_040882425.1 Chloroflexota bacterium
GCCCGCCCGACCCCGCCTGGCCGGACATCGACCGCCCCGGCTGACGCGGCACTCTCCCGGGAGCGCCCGGATGGCGGTCCAGGCGAAGGCGCCGGCGAGCAAAGGAGCGAGCGCACTTCAAAGTGCGTGAGCGAAGCGGCGGAGCCAGCAACGCACGCCTGGGCCGCCGGGCGGGCGCGACCCTAGCGGTCTACCGGGAGGTCGTAGCGGTTGCCCCACTCGGCCCAGCCGCCATCGTAGACCGCCACGTCTTCATGACCGAGCAGCGTGAGAACGAACGCGAGCTTGGCCGCGGCGACCCCCGAACCGTCGTAGCAGACCATCCGTCGACCGCGACTCACGTTGCCGGCATGGAGCAGCGCCCGGAGCTGGGCGCCGTCGCGTAGCCGCTGGCTGCCGGGTTCACTCGTGGCCCCGACGGGAACGTTGAGCGCGCCCGGGATATGCCCGAGCCGCTTCGTGTTGCCCTCGAACCCACGGTACTCGGACGGCGCGCGCGCATCGAGCAGGGTCACGTCGGGGGCTCCCAGGAGCCCCCGAACATCCGGGGTCGTCAGGCGCGTCCGGTTGGGACCCCGGACGGTGAACCCCGACGGCATCGGCTTGGCCTCCGCGTTCGAGATCGCCCGGCCTTCGCCGACCCAGGCCGGATATCCGCCATCGAGGATTCGGACGGATTCGAGGCCGTAGGCGCGCAGGCTCCACCATGCCCGGGCCGCGAAAACCGACTGTGAATCGTCGTAGACCACGACCGTCGTCCCGTCGGAGATGCCGGCTCGTTCGGCGACGCCTGCGATCTGCTCCGGGTTCGCGAGCACGATCGCGTCGCCGTCGGCGGACTCCTCGGACAGGTCGGCGCGCCAGTCGATGAGGACCGCGCCCGGGATGTGACCGACGGCATGGACGGCTGGGGCGTTGCCGTCGGGGCGCCATCGCAGGTCGAGGACACGCAGGCCCGGCCGCCCGAGCTGCTCGGCCAGCCAGTCCGTGGTCGCCAGGATCTCCGGTCGGGCCAGCCCCGTCATCGCCGGTATCATACGGCCGTGGTCGCGCCCTTCCTTCCCGATGCGGAGAAGCTGGCGGCGATCCGGGTGGCACTCCCTGCCTTGTCCGCGGGTATCTACCTCAACACCGGGTCCGCCGGGCCCATGCCGGCGGAGACGGCCGCGGCCATGGCGGACATGGCCGACCGGGAGCGCGACGTTGGGCGCGGTCACGCCGACGCCTTCGAGGAGACCCTGGTGCGGATGGCAGAGGCGCGCGCCGGCGTGGCCGCTGTCATCGGAACGGAGGTCTCCGCTGTCGGGCTGACTCACTCGACGACCGACGCCATGAACGCCGGGACGTTGGCCGTCGACTGGCGCGCTGGCGGCCGGATCGTCACGACGACCGGCGAGCATCTGGGCGGTCTCGGCCCGATCTACGCCCTGCGCGAGCGGGGAGTCGACGTCGCCTTTGTCGACGTCGCCGACGACGGCGACGACGCCCGCATCCTGGCGGCCTTTGACGCGGCGATCACCCCCGACACCCGGCTCGTCTCGCTCTCGCACGTGCTCTGGACCACGGGCGCGGTCATGCCGCTCGCCGCGATCGCCGAGCTGGCGCACGCCCGCGGAGCCATGGTCATCGTCGATGGAGCGCAGGCCGCCGGCGCGATCCCGTTCCGCTTCGACGAGCTCGGCGTGGATGTCTACGCCGTTCCCGCCCAGAAGTGGTTGCTCGGCCCGGAGGGGATGGGCGCACTCGTGGCCTCGCCCTCGGCCCTGCGGCGCCTTGTTCCCGCGCAAGCCGGCTGGTTCAGCTTCGAGCGTGGTGACAGCTCGGGTGAGGCGGTCTGGTGGGCGGAAGCACGGCGGTTCGAAGCGTCGAACTACCATCGCCCGTCGATCGTCGGGATGGCCCGGTCGCTCGGCTGGCTGTCGATGTACGTCGGTCTCGACTACGTCTATCGGACCGGGATGGCGCGGGCGCTCGCCATGGCCCGCCGGCTGGCCGCGATCGACGGGGTGACCGTCCTGACCCCGACCGATCGGATGGCCACGCTGGTGACCTTCCGGATCGCCGGCTGGACCGCCCAGGCCGCACTCGACGAGCTCGGGGCAAGGGTCTTCGCGATCGCGCGCACCATCGGGAGCCTCGAGGCCATCCGGCTCAGCGTCGGGTTCTTCAATACGGACGAGGAGCTCGAACGGCTCGCCGGGGTCGTCGAGCTGGTCGCCGCCCACACGCCGGAGACGCTCCCGCCGCGACGTCGGCTGACGATCCTGGACGACGGTTGAACGAGCCGCGGCGGGCGGCGCCTCACCGGTCGTGGATCGAGGTCCGCTGGCGCCAGTTCCGCCACGCTCCGCGTCCGATCGTACGGGCCGTCAGCGCGAGCCTGTCCGTGGCCCTCTTCCTGTCAGTCGCGTACCTGGCCTACGACGTCGCGCTCAGTCGCGGCCTCGCCCTGCCCGGTGGGGACCTTCGGACACTGGCGATCGCAATGTACGTCGTGGTTGTGCTCGGGAGCGGCAGCCTGATCACCTACCTGGTCGTCCCGCAGCCGACAGGCGCGCGCTCGGCGGCGCGGCGCAGCCCGTGGAGCGCGGCGCTCGGGTTGTTCGCCGCCGTGCCGATCGCCTACCTCGTCATGGTTGCGGCGGTCCAGGTCGTCCGACCGTTGCTCGGGTGATGGAGTCGACCGTCTCGCGATCATGGGTCTGGCCTTGAGGGCCCGTCTCGGGGTACTCTCCAGTCATCCATTCTCGGGATGGGCGGGTATCCGGCCAGACCGCATCGCTCTTGAGGTCCGCGCGTGTCCGTCGACGAACGCCCAGTAGCGCTTCCGAAGCTGTATGGCGCCCCGGCGTACGCCCGTCCACCGGCGCCCATCTTGCCGATGCCCAGACCATTCGACCCGGATCAACTGCCCTTGCAGGTGTTCCAGACCGAGGATGAGCGCCGATATGCCGAGCTTCTTCCGGCGCACAGGTACGCCTCGGGCGCGATCGGCGCTGGCGGCGAGCCGTCCTCGGCCGGGTCTGCGGGCGGACTGCGCCCACGCCTGTTCAGCCTCCGCTCGATAGCCGGGCGGTTGTTCGGCGGCGATTGACCGTGGCCGCGCCCGGTCGCCGGATGTAGCATCGCGTCGTCCCCGATGGGGGAGTAGCTCAATCGGTTAGAGCGGCGGGCTTATATCCCGCTGGTTCCAGGTTCGAGTCCTGGCTCCCCTACCAGTTCCGATTGCCCTTGCCGGCCTCGATCTCCGTGCGCGACAGCGCCATCGCCAGCAGCCGGTCGCGACGGCCCTTTGTCAGCGTTCGCTGTCGAGGCAGCGCGGCGATCCAGCCCGGGATCTGCTCGGCCGTGATCGTCGCGCACACAGGCGATCGCTGGATGGTCCGGTCATCGACGATGACCGCAGCGTAGACGCGAACCACGAAGTCCAGGTCCGCCAGGCTCAGCCAGCGTCGCACTCGATCGGCATCGCGTGCGGCGGCCTCGAGCGGATCGTCCATCGGCCGCCAGCCTTCGCTCGTGCGGGTCTCCCAGCGGGCGCCATGACGGATCAGCCGCGACGGCGGCATCGGATGCACCACGGCGGCGCCGAAGGCTCCGATGACAAGCTCAGGGATTGCCGGACCGTCGCCCGGCACCACGCCGCCGGCGACGGTGACGCCGTCGGAGGCGGACGCCAGCGCACGAGCCGCCGGGCCACCGCGGTCGGAACGGCCTCGAACCATTGCGACCAGCCGAGCCAGGCGACTGGTCCCGGCGACCGCCAGGGCGCCGCCTGCGATCAGCGCGAAAGCCCAGACCCCGAAGCCGATCCCGATCGACCCGCCGTTCGCTGACGTCCCCGGTATCAGCGTCCACACGAGGGGAGTCGAGAGCGCGACGTAGTCGGCCGCCAGACCTGCCGTGACCAATCCCGAACCGAGCAACACGCCACCGAAGAGCCTGCCAGGGGGCAGCTGGGTCCGGGGCGCAGCGCTCAGCGTCATCACGCTGTAGCGTCGCTGATCGGCCGGTCGCGGCCAATGATCCATCAGGGTCCGCCGCGGCAGCCGGTTGGACCACCTGCCCACCCGCACCACACCGGACCGGTCGCGACTGGTGGCAAGACGCACCACCAAATGACGATGGGACGTCCATCGCCCGGTCGGCTGGACGAACCCGGACCCCCGTACCATTGTTGCGCCCTAGCCGCCGGGCCATCCTCGCCTAGCACCGGGCCCTTTTGTCCCGGGCGAGGAGGCGCTCACGAGTGCTCGCCAACGAACGTCGGACGGGGATGCACGGTACGGGGTCCTGGACGAGGGCCCTGGCCGCCGCCGCCCTGCTGCTCGGCTCGGTGGTCCTGCCGGTCACCGCGGCGAACAGTGGCCCGAACCGTCTCTTCGATCCGTCCGTGTCGCCGCGGACCGGGACGAGCACCACCACCATCGTGGCGACGATCACCTATCGCAGCGCCGACGCATCCGAGGCCGCGTGGGTCCGCGTCAGCTTCGGTGGAAACGTGCGCGAGATGTCGGCACAGGGAGACAACTGGAAGGACGGCGTCCAGTTCCGCTGGTCGGGAACGCTGCCGACGGGTAGCCACGAGGTCGTCTTCAGTTCGCAGGGTCGCAAGGATCAGTTCCTGTCGACGCTCGACGCGGGTTCCGTGACGATCGCGGCCGCGCCCGCCCCGACGCCGCAACCGACACCGCAGCCAACCCCGGTCCCGACGCCGCAACCGACACCGCAGCCAACCCCGGTCCCGACGCCGGCGCCCACGGCAACACCGACGCCCGTCCCGATCCCGACGCCGAGCCCCACGCCAAAGCCGACCCCGACACCCACGCCAAAGCCGACCCCGACACCCACGCCGACCCCGACACCGACGCCGCGCGCGACCCCGACACCGACGCCGCGCGCGACCCCGACACCGACGCCGCAGGCGACCCCACAGGCAACCCCGACATCAACCGCAGCCCCTGGTTCCGTCACGCAGCCCGGAACGCCACCGATCCTGCCGGCCTTCCCGTCGGACGGCGAGGCGCAGAACCCGGACGATGGAACCAGCCCGCTGGCGCCCAACCCCGATGGCTCGCTCCCATCCAACGACGGCGGGACGCCGGCATGGCCGGGCTCCACCGGTGGATCGACCGGGGGCGGCATCGGTTCGATCGGCGGGTCCGAAGGCGGCTTCGGCCTCGGCGAAACCCCGGGCGGAGCGCCCGGCGACGACGGAGGCGATCCTACCGGTGATGGCCCAGGAGGATCGCCCGACAGCCCGAGCGGCGGATCGACGACCGCCGACGCATCCGGCGATCAGGCAACCTGGGGTCCACTCACGGCGACCCTCTCGGCCCTCGGGATCAGTGGCCCGGTCTTTGGCGGCTTTGCCGCGGCTCCGACCCTGGTCACGACCACGGGGGCGGTCGCCATGGCGATGGCCTTCGGCCTCTTTGGCAAACGTCGCCGGGACGGGGAACCGCCGGCACCCGACGAGCAGCTCGCGGCCGCTGCCGCGGCGGGCGCGGGCATCGCGGCGATCGCCCTGCCGCCCGAAAGCGACATCGAGGCTGCCGAGGCGATGCTCCCGCGCTGGCGCCGCCCGTCCCTGCTCCAGGCCCGCAAGGCGGACCCGATCCGCGATGCCACGCCGGCACCCAGGCTCACCTTCGATCACGGGCTCGTCGGCCCGCTCGACGGGCACGAACGCCGCCTGATCCGCTACCGCGTGGTTCGCATGCTCGACGAACCCGACGAGCTCCGTGGGACGGAGACCGGCTACCTCGACCGGGGCGACGAGGTCCAGCTGCTGGAGAAGTACGGAGCGTACTGGCGGGTCCTCTGCCCGGACGGCCGCCAGGGCTGGGTCCACAACATGACCCTCGGCGACGTAATCGACGAGAACGTCCAGCCGGACCGGCCGGTCGCGACCATGCCGCTGGCGGCCGAGACCTGGACGATGGGCGAATCGGACGACGACACCGACGTCCTGGAGGCTTATCTCGAATCCCGACGCCGGGGCAACTGACGCCTGGGCGGTTCCTTGCGCAGCACCAGGACGTGCTGGTGCACGATGTTCGGCACAAAGCTCCGCGGATAGCCGTACGGCCGCAGCCGGGATCCCGCCTGGTACCAGATCAGGTCGCCCTTCGGGACGAAGCCGGCGTTGGCGGCCCGGGCGGCAAGGTCGGACCCGGTGAACAGGTAGCGACCCGCCTGGTACGCGTCACGGACGATGACGACGGCGTACCGCCGGTCCCGCAGGACCCGAAACAGCTCCCCGAAGACGACCTCCATCCGATCGAGGAACGCCGGATAGTCGGCGGCGTTCGCCAGGTCGTCGACCGAATCGGTGACCATCGCGTAGTCGGTCCGCCGGTTGGCGTGGGCCTCGGCGAGCGCGCCGCCGGCCATCGTCATGGGCAGCTGCAGGTTGTACGGCGGGTCGGTCGCCACGAAGTCCACCGAGGCGGATGGGAGGCCCGGCAGGAGCGCCAGGGCATCGCCGACCCTGAGCTCGAGACCCGCCGGGTCGAACCCCCGGCGACCGCCGGGGTCCGCGGTGCCGAGATCCGCCAGCTCGGGCCCTAGCCCGTCGCGCTCGGCAGCCAGATCCAGGACGACCCGTTCGTAGACCGTGGCCCAGCGCGGGTCGAGCTCGATCCCGAGCGCTCGCCGCGGCCCGCGCGCGATCGCCGCACCAAGCAGCGTTCCGCCCACCCCGGCGAAGGGATCGAGGACGAGCTCGCCCGTCCGGCTGAAGAACTCGATCAGGCGGGCCATCAGGCGCGGTGGCTTGTTCGCCCCGTGGGCCTTGCGTTCGGCGTGACCGAGCTCTGACGGGTACGCGGTCGTCAGAAGCGACTTGGTGAAATAGAGCCACTCCTCGCCCGGAAGCTCGTTGAGCGTGTTGGCGGGGTGGGGCAGTCGCCGACCGTCGGTCATCGGGCCCAGCCTATATCAGCGGCGTCCGGCGGCGCCGCGACTGCGTTGGTGCTCCTGCCCGCGAGACGTGCACGTTTTCGGGTCCCGGGTCACCCCTAGAATGGCCTCATGCCCGGCAGGTACACGAGCGCGCGGTTCGTGGGGCGCGACGAGGCGTTTGCGCGCCTTGCATCGGCCCTTGACGATGCGGCCCAGGGGCGGGCGCGATCCATGCTGATCGGCGGCTCCGCGGGGGTGGGTGTCACGCGCCTGCTCGACGAGGCCATCGATCGCATGGCCACGCTCACCGAGCCGTTGACTGTGCTGCGGGCCAGCGCCTGGCCGGGTGGCGATGATGAGCCGTACGGTCCATTGATCCGGGCGATCGGGCCGGCGCTCATGGCCATGCCGCCCAACATCCTGGCCGACCGGCTCGGGCCGGCCACGCCCGAGCTGCTGCGCCTGTTGCCCGAGCTCGCGGTCCAGCTCGATCCGGCCGACATCGAGCCGCCGCGCGAGGCGAGCGTGACGGCGGCGGAGCGCCGGCAGGCTCGGACACTGGAGGGCATCCTCGGGCTGCTGGGGCGGCTGGGCGAGCACCAACCCGTCGTCCTGGTCCTCGAAGACCTGCACCGTGCCGACGCCGCAACCCGGACGCTCGTCACCTTTCTGGCCCGCATCGCGCGAAGTCAGCGGCTGGCACTCATCGGGACGCACCAGCCAGACGTCGTCATGCGCGAAGATCCGTGGGCCGCGGACCTGGCAACGCTGGGCACGGCGCCGCAGCCGATCGAGCGTTGGACCCTGCCGTCGCTCGATCGGGACGAGCTGGCCGCCCTGATCGAGGGGATCGAGGGCGAACGTGCCTCGGCCGGTCTCCTGCTCCTGGTGACCGAGCGCTCGGGCGGGGTTCCGCTCGTCGCCGAGGAGCTGCTGTCCGCACGTCGAGAGCTGCCGCGGGCCTCGCTGACGGGATCATTCGACGAGCTGGTCATGGCCCGGCTGGCCGCGCGATCCCTCGAGTGCCGGCGGATCCTTCGCCTGATCGCGACCGCGGGTCGACCCTTGCTGCCTGAACAGGTGGCCGCGTCGGCGGCCGCCTTCGAAGCCGGGAGCACCCGACCCGCACCGCGCACAGGATCGGGTCCACGGCACGGTGACGGCGTTCTCGGAGCGGACCTGCTGGCCGGACGCGTCGAGGCGCTCGAGCACGGGTTCGTCGTCGAATGCGATGGCGCCATTGCGATGCGCCACGAATCGATCGGTCGTGCCGTGGAGCGCGACCTGCTGCCCGAGACGAGCGGGCGCTACCACGCGGCGCTCGCGGTCGGGCTCGGCGGACCGCCATCCGCGGTGGCACGCCACTGGCTGGTCACGCACGACCACCGGGCGGCGCGCGCGGCAGCGATCGAGGCGGCCGGCGTCGCGGCCTCGCGTCACGCGGCGGCGGACGAGCTGTCTGCCCTCGAGCTCGCCCTCTCGATCCCCGAGGACCGCGATCCCGGCGTGGTCCGGCCGTGGGCGGATCGGCCGGTCTGGGACCGGATCGGTCTCCAGGTTCGCGCGTCGGAGGCCGCCTTCGCGGTCGGCCGGACCTCGCGGGCCACCGCCTATCTCGAAGTCGCCATCGGCGCGCTGGACGCGCGCGGCGATCGGGTACGCCTCGGCCTCCTCCACGAGCGGCTCGCCAACGTCCGGCGCGCCGCGGGCGACCAGGTCGGCGCGATGACCGCAGCCCGTCGGGCGGTCGAGCTCGTGCCGCGTGAGCCGAGCCCGGCGCGGGCGAGGGTGCTCGCCGCCCTCGCCCAGCTGACGATGCTCGATGGGATCTTCTCGGATGCCCAGCGGATCGCGCGCGAGGCGATCGAGGTGGCCCGGGCCTGCGAACCCGTCGCCCGCCAGCACGAGGTCCACGCCCTGACCACGCTGGGGGTCGCGATGGCCTGGGGCAGCGACCCGAACGCCGCGATCGAGCTGTTACGTGATGCCGAACGGGCCGCCCGCGAGCTCGACGACCAGGACGCGCTCTTCCGTGTTCGCGCCAACCTCACCACCGTGCTCGACCTCGTCGCGCGACGGACCGAGGCGGTCGACATCGCCTACGAGGGCATCGACGAGGCGCGACGGACGGGTCTCGAGGCGGTGTACGGCAACTTCCTCGCCGGGAATGTCGCCGAATCGCTGTTTCTCCTGGGGCGCTGGCGGGAGGCCCGCGAGCTCAGCACAAGGGCGTTGGGGTGGCTGCCGGTCGGAGTCGTGTTCCTGACCTCGATCATCCAGCTCGCCATCGTCGAGATCGAGATGGAGGCAGGGGAAGAAGCAGCCCTTCTGCTGGGGCAGACCGTCCTCGAGTTCGACGCCCTGCGTGAGCCCCAGTTGGCCGGCTCGTACTACCTGGCGGCGGCGTCGTTCTCGTTGTGGAGCGGCGACATCGCCGATGCCAGTCGTTCGGTAGACCGCGGTTGGGCCGTCGTCAGGGAGACCGAGGAATGGGTCCTGGTCGCGCGTCTTGCGGCGATGGTGGCCCAGGTGGACGCCGCCGCGGGTCTCGAGTCGTTGGAGCGACGGCAGCTGGCGCCCCTGGCGGCCGCCCGGCAGCGCACGTCCGAGGTGGTGCAAACGGCCGCCGAGCTCGTGCGTCTCGGCGGTGCTCCCGCCACGGCCGGCTCGCGCCAGGTTGCCGAGGCCTATCTGGCGACGGCCCGTGCCTACCAGCGCCGGCTGGAGGGGGATGACGATCCGGATGTCTGGGCCCGAGTCGCCGACGCCTGGTACGAGCGATCCGCGCCGTACGAGGTGGCCCTGGCCCGCTGGCGTCAGGCCGAGGCGACGCTGGGATCGGGTGCCGGTCGATCGGGCCGGGCTGACGCGCGCGAGCCACTGCTTGCTGCCGTGACGACGGCGCTCGAGATCGAGGCGCGGCCGCTGCTGCGGGCCCTGCGCGAGCTCGCCGGGCGAGCCCGGATCCAGCTTCCCGACGAGGTCGAGGCGTTCCTCGCTGAGCCCGGCCGAGCGCCCGTGGCCGTGTCAGTCGCTCCCGACGTCGGCAACCGTGAGGACGCCCAGGCCGTCCGGTCCGCGCTGGTGCTGGCGGTCGTCGGCGATCCTCAGCCACCAGTCGAGCGCCGCGATACGTTCGGCCTCAGCGTGCGAGAACGCGAGGTGTTGTCGCTCGTGGCCCAGGGCAGGACCAACCGCGAGATCGGGGAGCACCTGTTCATCAGCCAGAAGACGGTCGGTGTCCACGTCGGCAACATCCTGGCGAAGCTCGAGGTCTCGGGCCGGGTGGAAGCGGCCACCGTGGCCATCCGCCTGGGGCTCACCGAACCCCGCTGACCGGGCGTGGCGCCAGACGCCGCGAGACCCGGAGGGAGGGCTCCGGGTCTCAGTCGGTATCGGGTTCGCTTCGTCCGGATGGGCTCCGGTCGAGGCGGCGATGGGTTATTCGGCTAGCGCCACTTGTACCCGGCTGCGAGGGACAGTGCGATCGCAACAAGCGGGCCGACGGTGACGGCGAGGCGCCAGGTTCGGGCGACGAGGTCTTTGACCATCTGGGTGGGCTCCGATCTTGATGATTGCCGCAGGACCACCATTCCTGAATGAGGTGGACCATGAGACTAGGCTCGATCTGGCGCGGAGCAACCGACCCGATAGTACTGGTACCCATCCCCCAGCCGTACCATGAGCCACCCCGGACCACCCTGTTCCCACCGCCCACGACAACGATCGGGCTCGCAGGGTAGATTCGTGCGGCTACCCCGATCGCGGTTTCCCGCGCCCCAGGAAGAGGTCCCCAACCATGCGCCCCAAGCGCCTCCCATTCGTCGCGTCCGTCCGTGTGCATCTGCACTGTCCACCCGACGATGGTCGGAACGATGACGGCCGAGTAGTCGCCCCCCGATGACGCCGACGGGCGAGCAGCTCTGCTACACGGACGCGTACCTCCACTCGGTCGAGGCGCGCGTGGTGGCCGTGGAGCCTGGCGACGGGCCGCTGCTCGTGCTCGATCGGACGGTCTTCTATCCCGGTGGCGGCGGTCAGCCGTCCGACCGCGGGTTGATCTTCCGTGGCCGCGACGGCCGTTCGTGGACCGTCAGGGGCGCGCGCAAGGCCGGCGGCGAGATCGTCCACGAGCTCGAGCCCGGCGATGACGACCCGCCCGCGGTTGGTGACGTCGTCCGGGTGGACATCGACCGGGCCCGCCGACTGGCGCTCATGCGGACGCACACCGCGCTGCATGTGTTGTGCGGCGTCGTCTGGCGCGACTACGGCGCACTCGTGACCGGCGGAAACATGGAGCCGGGCACCGGCCGGATGGACTTCGAGTTCGAGAGGATGACGGGGGATCTCGTCGACGCCATCGAGGCGGCGGTCAACGTCGAGCTCGCAGCCGCGCGGGACGTCCGGGTCGCCGTCCTCCCGCGCGAGGAGGCGTTCGCGATCCCGGACCTGATCCGCACGAAGATCAATCTGCTCCCCGAGGGGATCGAGCAGATCCGGACGATCGAGATCGTGGGCCTCGACCTCCAGGCCGACGGCGGCACCCATGTCGCCAACACCCGCGAGGTCGGCGGGATCCGGGTCCTCGGCTACGAGTCGAAGGGGAGGATCAACAAGCGGATCCGGATCGCCCTGGTCGACCCGGTCCCCGACGCTTGAGAGCGGGCGCCCCATGGCCGACGAGGCTCCGGTCGAGAAACCGCAGCGCGAGGAACCGCAAGCCGCGGGCTCGCCGGCGGGCGACACGCCGGCCATCGCCGCCGCCACCCGGCTCGGGCTCGACACGCTGGTCGTCCGGACCCAGCGCGCCGGGAGCGCGGCCGAAAGCGCCGAGCTCCAGGGGATCGAGGTCGGGGCGCTCCTGCGGACGATCGTGGTCCGGCGTGGTGAGGATGACTACCTGTTCGTCCTCGTCCCGGCCGATCGTCGCTTCGACTGGGGCAAGCTCCGGGCGCACCTCGGCGTCCGCAGGGTGACGCTCCCCGATGCCGAGGAGGCGCGAAGGGTGACCGGGTACGAGCGATATACGATCACGCCCTTCGGCGCCTCCCGGGCGTGGCCGGTGATCCTGGACGCATCGGCGACCGCGTTCGCGCGGGTGTCGGTCGGGGGTGGAGCGTTCGGCGTCAACCTGCACGTGGCGCCGGAGGACCTCGTCCGAGCGCTGGACGCCGAGGTTGTCGACGTCTCCGCGGTCGAGGCCGTGTAGCGGGATAGACTTGCCCGGTCGTCCGGAGCGGATCCCGAGCGAGGAGGCTCGATGACCGATCTCAACCTGCAGCTCGAGCTCGCGCTGCGGATCCTCATCGCGGCGGTCCTTGGCGCGGCGATCGGTATCGAGCGTGAGCGCCACGATCACCCGGCCGGCATGCGCACGCACCTGCTCGTCTCGGTCGGAGCGGCCACGTTCACCGTCCTCTCGATCGAGGCGTTCAACGAGCCCGGCGCAGATCCGGCCAGGGTTGCCGCACAGATCGTGACCGGGATCGGCTTTCTGGGCGCCGGTGCCATCCTCAAGTCTGGTGGCTCGATCAAGGGCCTGACGACCGCGGCGAGCCTGTGGGCGGTGGCAGCCGTCGGCATGGCCGCCGGTGCCGCGGCCTGGGGCGTGGCGATCGCGGCGACGGTCATCGTCGTCGTGTCCCTCTGGCCGTTGCATGAGATCGAGCGTCGGTTCTTCGATCATCGCCGGGATCCCCACGACGAATAAACGACCCCGGTCAGCCTGGCGGCCCCTCGGCCGAGTGGCGTGCCTCCCTACAGCGCCTTGACCGCGGTTGTCAGCGACGCCAGGCCGTCCTTCGCGTCGGCGAAGAGCATGCCGGTCTTGGGGTTCGTGTAGAGCTCGTTGTCGATGCCGGCGTACCCGCGGCCCATGGATCGCTTGATGACCACGATCGACTTGGCCTTGTCGACGTCGAGGATCGGCATGCCCGAGACGGGCGAGCCCGGGCGCCGCGCAGCCGGGTTCGTGACGTCATTGGCACCGACGACCAACGCGACGTCGCACCGGTCGAACTCCGGGTTGATGTCGTCCATCTCCATGAGCTGGGGGTAGGGCACGTTGGCCTCGGCGAGGAGCACGTTCATGTGCCCCGGCATCCGGCCGGCGACCGGGTGGATGGCGTACTTGACGTCGACGCCGCGCTCCTCGAGCAGCTCGGCCAGCTCGCGAACGGCGTGCTGGGCCTGGGCCACGGCCAGGCCGTAGCCGGGGACCACGATCACGTGTTGCGCGTACGCCAGCTGGATCGCGACGTCATCGGCGCCGATCGCCCGGACGGAGCCGCCGACCCCGGCCTCGGTGGTCGAGCCTTCGCCGCCCCCGAACCCGCCGATCATGATGTTCAGGATCGAGCGGTTCATGGCATCCGCCATCAGTTTCGTCAGGATCGCGCCAGCGGCACCGACCAGTGCACCGGCGATGATCAGCACGTCGTTGCCGAGCACGAACCCGGCCATCGCCACGGCCGTCCCGGTGAACGAGTTGAGCAGCGAGATCACGACCGGCATGTCCGCCCCGCCGATCGGCAGGACCATGGTCACGCCGAAGACGAGGGCCGCCGCGAGGATGATCAGCATGACCGGCACGCTGAGGTTGCCGGCCCACAGGTAGGCGGTGGCGACGACGGTGACCACGACCAGGGCGATGGTCACGATCCGTCCGCCCGGGATCATGATCGGCTTGCCGGCGATCAAGCCCTGGAGCTTGCCGGACGCGATGAGCGAGCCGGTGAAGGTGATGCTGCCGATGACGATGTCGAGCACGGTTGCCACGGCGATCTGGGTATCGGGTGCCGCCGTCAGGCCGAGGTAGTCGTCGATCGCGATCAAGGCCGCCGCGCCGCCACCGACCGCGTTGAACAGCGAGACCAGCTGCGGCATCGCGGTCATCTTCACGGTCCGCGCCGTATAGAGGCCCGCGCCGCCACCGAGGGCGATGCCGACGACGATGATGCCCCAGCCGATGCCGTTGAACCCGCCGCCGTCCTCGGACGGCCGAGCGAGGAGCACGATCGCGGTCGCGGCGACGGCGACCGCCATGCCGCCGGCCGACAGGAGGTTGCCGTTCCGGGCCGTGGCCGGGGAGTTCATCCGCATCAGCCCGATGACGAAGCAGGACGCGCCGGCGAGCCAGGCCAGGCGCACGAGGATGGAGATCGTCTCGAAGTCCATCGGTCAGCCCTCCGCCTGCTCGGTCGGCGTTGGCGCGACGGGCTTTCGCTTGAACATCTGGAGCATCCGGTCGGTGACGACGTACCCCCCGACCACGTTCATCGTGGCGAAGGCCACGGCCACCAGCGAGATCACCTGGCTGAGGACGTCGTGCGCCTCGATGGCGATGAACATCGATCCGACGAGGACGATCCCGTGGATCGAGTTGGCGCCCGACATCAGGGGCGTGTGGAGCGTCGCCGGCACCTTGCTGATGACGGCGAAGCCGACGAGGATCGCGAGGACGAAGACCGTCAGCGCGGACAGCAGATCGGGGCTCACGCGGGACCTCCGGCTCCGGCCGCCGGGGCCGGCTCGAGCAGCTTCCTGACGGGCTCGGAGACCACGGCTCCACCGTGGGCGATCACCGTCGCCTGGGTCACTTCATCCTCGAAGTCGAGATTGAGGGCGCCGTCCTTGACCATCCCGAGCAGCAGCGCCGAGATGTTCCGGGCGTAGAACGCGGACGCCCCCGCCGGCATCGCGGCCGGCAGGTTGTCGGGCGCGATGATCGTCACCCCGTTGGGCGACTCGATCGTCTGGCCCGCCTGGCTGAGCTCGCAGTTGCCGCCGAGCGCCGAGGCGGCCATGTCCACGATCACCGATCCCGACTTCATCCTGGCGACGGCATCCGCGGTGACCAGGACCGGTGGCTTGCGACCCGGGACCTGGGCGGTGGTGATCACCACGTCCATCCCGCCGATGACCTCGTTGAGCTCAGCCTGCTGGGCGGCGCGCTCGTCGGCGGTCAGCTCGCGGGCGTAGCCGCCGGCGCTGGTCGCATCGATCGTCGTCTTGAGCTTGACGAACTGGGCACCGAGCGATTCGGCCTGCTCGCGCGTCTCCGGTCGGACGTCGTAGGCCTTGACCACGGCCCCGAGACGGCGCGCCGTCCCGATCGCCTGCAGGCCGGCGACGCCGATGCCCAGGATCAGGGCGTTGGCGGGTTTTGCGGTCCCGGCTGCGGTGGTCAACAACGGGAAGTAGCGACCGAACGCATTCGCGGCCAGCAGCACGGCCTTGTAGCCGCCGACATTGGCCTGGGAGCTGAGGGCGTCCATCGTCTGTGCCCGTGACAGGGTTCGCGGGATGGCATCCAGGCTGATCGCGGTCACCCCGCGATCGGCCAGCGTCTGGGCGGTGCCTGGGTCGATCAACGGGGCGAGGAAGCCCACGACCGCCTGGCCGGAGCGCATCACGCTGATCTCCGACTCGGATGGCTTCGCCACCCGCAGGATGACGTCCGACTGGCCGTACAGCTCAGTGGCCGAGACGACCGTCGCACCGGCCTCGGCATACGCCGAATCGGGGATCGCCGCCCCGGCACCCGCCCCGGTCTCGACGAGGATCTCCAGTCCGGCAGCCTGCAGCTTGCCGAGGACCTCGGGTACCAGGGCGACGCGCCGCTCTCCGGGCGCAGTCTCCTTGGCGACGCCGACCTTCATGGCACCACCTGACTCAAGTAATCACACGGCCGCGAACGGATCAGCTCGCGGGACAAGTTGGGACTCGGCGACAGGATACCTCCTGGCCGGCCTGCCCTGTGCCACCCACCGGGTTGCGGTTCGGGTTCAGCGGCCGGGACGGAGCCTGACGATGAGCATCGCGCCCTCGTCCTCGCCGATGACCTCCGCGTCGTGCGGAATGGTTCCATCCCAGCGCACGTAGTCGCCAGGACCGACCTCGACGACGTGGTCGCCCTGCGTCATCCGGAACCGCCCGCGGAGCACGATGTGGTGTTCGTCACCGGCGTGCGCATGGGCGCCGGTTCGCGAGCCCGGTTTGGCCACCGCCTCGACGATCGACAGCCCGCGCGAGGCGTTGCCGTCGACTCGCTCGATGCGCCCGTGGCCGGTGCGCGTCGCGGTCCGCTCCGTGGCCCGGACCACGTGCGGCGGCGCGACCTCGTCGATCAGGAACCAGGCGATCGGGACGTCGAGCGCTTCGCCGATCGAGGCAAGGCAGGAGAGCGACGGCGACGCCTTGTCGTTCTCGATCTGCGACAGGTACCCGACGTTGAGCCCGCTCCGCTCTGCCACGTCCGCCAAGGTCAGGCCGCGCTCGCGGCGCCATCGCTTGACCTGCCCACCAATGGCCGGCCGCCGCCGTTCCTCGATCGTCAAGTTTGCCCTCATCAAAGATGTATTGACAGCAACGAATCGTTGTGCCTGCAACAAAGTTTGCTTGATCCAGGCCAACTGGTCAACTCGCGGAGGAAACAGCCATGAACATCGCCATCATCGGGTCCGGCAACGTCGGTCTGGCGCTCGCCAGCGCATTCACCCAGGCAGGACACGCGGTGCGCCTCACCGCTCGACACTCGGAGAAGGCCCAGGCCGTCGCATCAGAGACGGGCGCACGCTGGGCGGACTCGAACGTCGACGCGGCCGCCCAGGCCGACCTCGTGGTCCTGGCGATCCCATTCGCGAACGCCGAGGCGGTGGCCGCCGAGATCCGCGACGCCGTGGCTGGCAAGCCCGTTATCGACGTCTCCAACCGGATGGCCTTTGGCGCGGACGGTCCGACGATCGACAGCGGCCCCTCGAATGCCGAGCGACTGGCCGGGTGGCTTCCCGAGGCGTCTGTCGTCAAGGCGTTCAACACCGTCTTCGCCTCCAACCAGGTCGACCCGAATGTCGAAGGAATTCAGCTCGACGGGTTCGTCGCCGCCGACGATCCGGCCGCCAAGGCCACCGTGCTCGAGCTCGTCGATTCGATCGGCCTTCGAGCGATCGACGCCGGACCGCTCGGCCGGGCACAGCAGCTCGAGCAGCTGGCCTTCCTCAACATCGCCTTGAACGCCACGAACGGCTGGAGCTGGCAGAGCGGCTGGCGACTGGCGGGGGCACCGACGGCGGTGCCGAGTCCCGCCTGATCGACGTGCCGAGTGCCGCCTGACCGCCTTGCGTCGATGCCGCGTCATCGCCTTGCGTCGATGACGGACACTGTGACCATGCCGATCCCGGTCGCCCGCCTCAACCACGCCGTCCTCTTCGTTCGCGATGCCAACCGCGCGGCGGAGTTCTACGGGCGGGTGTTCGGATTCGAGGTCGTGGGCCGCGAGTTCGGCGGCCAGGCGATCTTCATGCGCGCTGCGGACGGCGACAACCACCATGACCTGGGGTTGTTCTCCGTCGGTCCCGATGCCCAGCGCCCCGGGCGCGGCGCGGTCGGGCTCTACCACCTCGCCTGGGAGGTCCCGACGATCGACGACCTCGCTGAGGCCTCGAAGATCCTGTCCGAGGCCGGTGCGCTCGGTGGCGCGTCGGATCACGGGGTCTCCAAGTCGCTCTACGGCGCGGATCCCGATGGCAACGAGTTCGAGATCATGTGGCGCGTGCCTCGCGAAGCGTGGGGCGAATACGAGCACCAAGGCGCGGTGATGCCCCTCGACCTGGATGCCGAGCTGCGTCGCTGGGGTGCGGAGGGCGCGGCCAGGGCCTGACGCCCTCGCCTCAACCGCCTGCCGCGGCCGACAACGGCCCCGAGACACCGTCCCGGAGCCGTTTCACGCTCAGAAGTCTGGCCCGCCCGGAGGGATCCGAGCGCGCGGTGCCAACTCTTCGAGTCGAGGGCGTCGAGGAGCTCGTCCGGACGCTTCGGGTGGCCTGAAAGCGGGAGGTGAGCCTCGCGAGTATGGCGTCGAGCGCATGCGACCGGCTAGGTGCGCTTACTGGCCCCGGTCAGCCCTGGCCATTGGCGGATAATGGCGCCCCTGTGGAGGCGTGGCGGTGGCCGGCATTCAGCGCAAGAGCTTGCTAACCGCCGACGAGCGCGATACGTACCCGTTTGGGCACAGTGACGAGGTCCATCTTGGCGAAGTCGTTGTAGCCCGCACCGTTCACGAGCCGGGCTGGCAGTGGTCGAAGCACATCAGACCGATCGTGGGAACGGCCAGCTGCATGTTTCACCACACCGGTCTCGTGATCAGCGGCCGGATCGGTTGTCGGACCGACGATGGTGCGGAGATCGAGTTCGGCCCATACGACGTCTTCGACATTCCGCCCGGCCACGACGCTTGGGTCCTAGGAACTGAGCCATTCGAGTCGATCGACTGGATCGGCGCGCACCGCTGGGCATCGCCTCCGACCGGTCAGCGTGTCCTCGCGACACTGCTGTTCACCGACATCGTCGACTCCACCGCGCTCGCTCAGACGTACGGCGACCGCGCGTGGACAGACGTCCTGGAGCGCCACAACGCGACCTGCAGGCGCATCCTGGATCAGCACCGAGGCCGGGAGATCGTGACGACCGGTGACGGCATGCTGGCCACGTTCGACGGCGCCGAACGAGCCGTCCTTGCCGGACTGGGCCTGGCACCCGCCCTTGCGGAGTTGGGCCTACGTGTCCGTGCGGGCGTGCACTCGGGCGAAGTCGAAGTCGTACCAAACAACTTGCGTGGGTTGGCCGTGCACGTCGCTGCCCGGGTGATGGCACTCGCCAAGCCGAACGAGGTCCTGGTTACGGACACGACGCGCGGACTCATCGAGGGTCGTGAGCTTTCCTTCACCGACCGCGGGGAGTTTGCGCTCAAGGGCATCGCCGGGAGCAGACGAGTGTTTGCCGCGGCCCTGGCGGGCTAGGACGTCGGGCGGACCAGCGTGCGCCCGATCCGCATGTGGCGTGGGCGACGAATCAGCTCGTGGATCGGCGACGAGATCAGATCAGGCTGCGGGCGCTCGGAGAACGACCACCGATGTGCGGCCGCTCTTGCCCTTCAGTTCGAGGTCGCGCTGTTCCAGGGCGCGGTGCCAACCCTCCGCGTCGAAGGGGTGGCGGAGCTCGTCCGAGCGCTTCGCGTCGCCTGATCGAGCCCTGATTGCATACCGGCTTGCCCCGGGATTTCGATAGAACGCTTGAGAGGGCAATCTGAGCCCGGTGATGGCCCGCGAACCCAGTAGAGCTTTCCTCAGTCAGGCTGGGATGACGCCACCGCGGTCCTGGATCATGGCGGCCCAGTCGTCGTAGTAAAGCTCGAGCCGCTTCTGCTCGTTCGCCGGGACCGGGTTGTGGTGCGCGAGGATGTTCCGCGCAGGCTCAAGCTCTTCGAGCTTCTGGGTGATCCACGGGCGGCTCGGGAAGATCGCGGAGAAGTCGGCCCACTTGCTCTCGATGATCTTGCGGAGTTCGCCAAAGTCCGAGTAGTAGATCTCGTGGCTGCGCCGCTTCCCGTGCCAGGGCACCTTCGCTTCCTTGGCCTTGCGGTCCTGGACCCGGTTGCGGACGTCCGCGGACCCAGAGCGTCGCCCCGTGCGGCCGCACGGTCTGGCGCGCCACGTCGACGAACGCTTCGGCAACGGCCTCGAACTCCACCTCGTCCCGGAGCCGGCGGGTGAATGCCTCGACCGTCCGCTCGGCGTCATAGCGAGAGCGATAGAAGCGCCGATCGATCGACATCCGCACCCGTCGTCGGACCGGTCCGAACAGGGCGGCCGTGGCCAAGGTGGAGATGGCGACCGGGATCGTACCCCCGCCCACGATCCCGCTGAGCGCCGCCTGGAGGGCGAGGACGAGCCCGACGTACACCGAGCCGAGGACCGCGACCACCACGGCGTACACGAGGGTCCGCCGGATGACGAGGTCGATGTCGTACAGCCGGTAGCGCAAGATGGCGATGCCCGCCGCGATCGGCAGCCCGGCGAACGAGACGAGCGCGAACGACCACGACCACGGCGCCTGGGTGACGAAGGCGATGCCGATCGCGGCGACGAACACGGCGACCGGCAACACCAGCCACTTGAGCTGCTGGCGTTCCGTGCCGGCGGAGCGACGCATGCGGAGCAGCGTCACGATCACCGCCGACAGACCCGGCAACGTGAACGAGGCGAGGCCCAGGGCAGGCGAGTCGGCGATCGCCGAGGCGACGTTCCCCGCCGCACCGCTCAGCCCGAACGGGTTGTCGAAGTGCCAGTCGCCGGACTCGAGGCGGCCCGGCGCGAGGGCGGTCGCTGCGATCGTCAGGATCGGCAGGATGAAGACGGGCGCCAGGACGATCCGTGCTGCGCGACTCGGCAGCCGCCCGTCGGGGAACAGCACGATCGCGAGCGGCAGGGCGAGCATCGGCCCGACCGTCCACGACCACTCCGACACCCATGCGACCAGCTGAGGCACTGGTAGATCCCAGCCTGTGACGACGGCCCGGTCCACATACTCGGTCGCCGCCGTCGCTGACGACATCGACAGGGACATCACGATGAACAGCCACCCGACTGGACTGCCCGGCCGACGGCCGATGATGGCGACCCCGACCACGGCGAACACGCCGATGATCGTGGTGACGGCTAGGAAGTCGAGGAGCGATGGCCGATCGGGGATGAGCTCCGTGCCGGGCATCAACAACGACGCGAACGACACGACCATCATCAGACCGGCGGCGACGAGCAGGAGCCGGGCGATGAGCAGGGGACGAACCGGGGCTCTCGGTGCCATCACGGGAAAGCGTGGCGCAGGCACGTTCCGTGAACGTTACGACGCTGCCGCTGGCCGGTCTGCGGGCGCGCGCCGGTCGAGCGGAGGTTCTGGAGGCCGCGCCCTCCCCTTCAGGAGAAGCTCGTCCACGGCTTCGCCGACGACGATTCGCATCACCGGTCGCAGGGTGCGCACCACGAGTCCGGGCATCACGGCTTGGACGATCGCGTCGACGGGTCCCGGATCGAACGCCCAGCCCTGGAGCACGATGGCGGTCGTGTGGGCATCTTGTAGCAGCTCCACGTGGCTCACGCCGATGCGTGCGAGGTGCTGGGACGTCGTGGCTGAGATGGTCACCTCGGCATCCTCGACCAGCAATACCAGCATGCCCATCCGATCTGCGTCCTCATTCCCGGGCGGCTCCTTCGTCGCCGGATGTCCCCGACCCTAGATGCGTCGGGGGTCGGACGTCATCGGGGAGCTCCCGCATCCGTGCGGCCAGCTCCGTGCGATTCCGCGCTCCGACCTTGAGGAGGATGTTCGATACGTGACGCTCGACGGTCTTCCTCGCCAGGAACAAGCTGGCAGCGATCTCGGGGTTCGTAGCGCCGCTGGCGACCAGCCGAGCGACTTCCAACTCCCGGGCCGTTAGGCCGGCGTCCCCTGCCTCGCCGGCGGCCCCGGAGGGCCGCCACGCTCGCACGCCGAGCGCTCGCATCCCCTGGTCTGCGAGCCGCGCCAGGGTCGTCGCGCGCATGGCGCTGGCACGATCTGCCGCGGCCTTGAAGGCCGCGATCGCAGCGTCCGGGTCGACCGTGGCAAGGACGCGCGCACGATCGAGCTCGAGCCACACGGCGTCGATGGCCAGCGACCGGAGGTCCGATTCGCGTCGCACGGCGTCGAGCTCGGCTGACGAAGTGGGCGCGTCGCCGACGCGCGCCTCCACGAGCGCTCCGACCCAGCGGCGGTGGAGCGCCCGGCGGACGTCGGGCCGGGGGTGGGCGAGGTCCCACTGCTTCAGCTCGGGCCGGGCGCGACCGAGATCGTCGAGGGTGCGAAGGCGGGCCTCGAGCGAGAAGAGCTCCAGCTCCCCTCGGCATCGCGGGCAGTCCGCCTCGACGGCCTCGTCCATGGCGCGCTGCAGAAGCTCGGCGACCTCCTCGACCTGCTCAGACCCGGCGGTCCGCGCGATCCAGACGGCTGCCCACTGGTACACCGTCAGGGCGTAGTGGGGATCGAGTCCCTTGGCTTCGGCGAGGAGCCCGGAGACTGCGGTCCGCCAGTCACCGCGGAGGAGCTCGATCTCGTGGCGAACCACATGGGTGACACCTCGCAGCAGCGACATATCGCCGACGCGCTCGACGAGTCGTGCGACCTCGCCGGCCAACGAGGCGGCCTCGTCGACTCGACCGAGGTCGAATGTCGACCGCGCTGCCCAGTTGCCAGCCGTGACCGCCTGGGCTGGCAGCACCGCACGGCGGGCCTCGTCCCACGCTCGTTGAAAGACGTCCGCGGCAGCTCCGTAATGTCCGTTCGTCCGAACCGCGAGGCCATGCATCACGAGCGCTTCGATCCGGTCCGCCTGGAGGCCGTGGGCCACCGTGATCGCCTCCTCGGCCAATGCCGTGAGTGACTCCCATCGCTCGGCCTGCGTGGCGGCCTCGTAGGCGATCCGGATCGCGGCGAGGTAGGCCCGTCGGTCCGCGGCATCCAGCCGCTCGATCCCCCCGCCCTGGGCGGTGAGCCGACGCGCCCGCTCGAGCGTCTCGCGCGCGAGGGCCGCTCCCTCCGCCACGCGATGCTCCCGCCACACGACGACGGCCGCCTCCAGCGCGTCGACTGCGACGCCGACCCAGGGCTCCGGACGACCGAGGGAGCTGAGGCGCTCCATCGAGGCACGGATCTCGTCCAGATCTCCGAAATGGAACGTCAGCCGGGCCGCTTCAAGTGCGGCCCGGACGCGCTCGTCGGGCTCCTCCAGGTCGTCCACGAGCGCGGCCCACCGACGGCGCGCGGAGTCGTGCTCGCCCACCTCGGTCGCCAGCTGGGCCAGCTCGACCCGGAGACGACGGCCCTCCGGGTCATCGTCCGCGACCCCGTCGGCGATGGCGTCCAGGAGCCGAAGGCCGTCCGCTCCCAGGAGCCGGCGACGAGGCGAACTGGCAACCCGTCGCGCCAGATCGACCGGCGTGTCGCCGGCGGCGAGGTGATGATCGAGCGCCTCGGCCAGGGCCTCCATGTCGTCCGGGGCCTCGTGCTCGAGTTCGCCGGCGGCCCGGCGGTGCAGATCCCGTCGGGTTGCTCGCGGCACGCCGCGCAGCGCAGCCTCCCGGATCAGGTCGTGCGCGAGCCGGACCCCGCCGTCGGAAGCGACGAGAAGTCCCGCGGCCTGGAGGTCGACGATCGCCGAGGTCAGGCGGTCCTCGCCCCAGCCGAGGGACCGGTGCAGCGCCAGCGGCTCGACGGACCGGCCGAAGACCGCCAGCATCCCCAGCAGGTCGCGAGCGTCGGTCTCGAGGCTTCGGAAGCGCTGGGCGACGACCTCGGTGGCATCGCTGCCCGCGTCCGCGACTCGGGCCAGGAGACCGATCCAGAATGGGGACCCGCCGGCACGCGCGGCCACCTGGTTCGCGGCTTCGCGGTCGATCCCCGGCACGACACGTTGCGCGAGCGCGACCCCGCTCTCGCGGTCGAGCGGCCCGAGCTCCAGCCGTTCGATCGGACCAAGGACGGCGTCGAGCGCGTCCGCGAAAGCGTGCGCGGTCGGCGCCGGCCGGGACACGGCCGCGATGGTGAGGGCCTGTCGCTGGGCCGCGGCGGCCCGGATCAGGAAGTGGACGAGTGCGATCGACCGCCTGTCGACCCACTGCAGGTCGTCGATGGCGATGACGACCTGGCGACCATCGAGCGCGGCATGGGCCGCCTCGAAGAGCCGGATTGGCTCGAGTGGTTGAGCGGCCTCTGCTCCCTGTCCCAGCAGGATCCTCAGCGCGGTTCCGGTCCGCTCGCCGGCCAGCCGCCCGAGCTGGACGCGGATGGCAGACAGCGGGACGTCGCGCTCCGGCTGTGAGCCCGATACGTCGAGGCGCACCTCGGGGCGGGCGCGAGAGACCGACTCCGCCAGGAGATGGCTCTTGCCGGAGCCCGGCTCCCCGATGACGAGGACGGCCGCAGGCAAGCCCTGACCCAGCGAGCGGGCGATGGTGTCGTGGATGGCCCCGAGCTCCACAGCTCGGCCGATCAGTGGTGCGCGCACAGTCGCGGTCCTGTTCGAGGCGATCTCCGGGAGGTGTCGCGGATCGCGGGAGTTCCCCGATGAAGCATCGACGGCGCTTGAGACAACGTCAACGCAAGGTTCGTACGCAGGGTGCGGACCACAGACAGGAGGCGTGAACGATGCGTGCCCTCAGCTCCAGGATCGCCCGCTCGGTGGCGCTGGCATTGCTTGCGATGGCCTTGGCCGTCCCCATTGCAGCTGCGAGCCCGAGCGACCAGGCCGGCTGCGTCGGCCAGTTCTCGAGGTTCTTCGCCCACGGCGGTGGCGGGACTCATCGCTCGGACGTCGCTCAGGGGTTCGCCGCGGATGCGCACCCGGCCGGGCTGAATGTCTACAGCCAAGTCGCCCAGGGCCACGGCTCCCTGGAGGCCTGCTTCGAGCAGTTCGGTTGATCTGACGGCGGAGGGCTGCAAGAGCGATCTCGCCGCCCTCCGCCCATCTCCATCGAAACTACTTGATGTGGCAGGGCCGATCGTCAAGTCTTGCCGTTCGAGGCGGTTCCAGGTCCTACCCGGCGAAGCCCGTCGTGAAGCCCCGATCGTCCTCAGCGACGAACTCGAGGCGGTTGCCGAACGGGTCGGCGGCGTAGAACCGCGCTACCCCGATGTCGGCGTCGTCGTCCGTCACCGCGACGCCAGCAGCGAGAAGCGCCGAGCGAGCCTCCGCGGCGTCTTGCACCAGAAGCGCGATATGCGCCTTCCCGGCTGGACTGAACGGCTCCTCCACACCGAGGTGCAGGTGCAGCCCAGGACCGACGAACCAGAGGCCCCCCCGGGCGGCGAGAGCGGCGGGCTTGGCCACCTCGGTGAAGCCCAGGAGTGCGCCGTAGAAGGTGCGCGCTCGCTCCTCCTGGCCCTTGGGCATCGCGATCTGGACGTGATCGAAGCCGCTGACGAGCATGCTCCTTCCGCTCCCTCCACGGTGCTGGGCCGGATGCCCGCCAGGTTGGCGGTGTGTATCGTATCGCTTCGCCGGCGAGACCTGGCTGTACCTGTACGCCACGCCGTCAGCCGGATTTCGAGTCGGGCTCGGACGCCAAGAAGCGTCCCCAGTTCCTGCAAATGGTGCAGGACGCCAAGGCCGGCCTGTTTGACGTCTTGCTCGTCTATGACACGAGCCGGCTGAGCCGAAACTGGCGCCAGGCGGGGTTCTACGAGGACGAGCTGCACCAAGTCGGCGTGTGCGTCGCCTACATCCACGAGGGACAACTGAGTTCTGGGCCTGGCCAGCTTCAGGTGGTCGTCAACCACGCCATCAACGAAGACTGGCTCGACAAACACCGCGAGAAGGTGCGGCAGGGCTACCGGGTCCATCGCTTCGAGCGCGGCAAATACTCAGGCAGGGCTCCGCTCGGCTATCTCATGGAATACGAGAACCGCTTCAACCCGACGAAGCGAGCCGATGAACCGATCGAGACCGGCCGGCTCCTCCCCGACGACCTGCCACAACCGCGCATCGGGTTCGGCGACCTATACGGACGCGCCGACCTCGTTCGGCTGATTGGTCAGCTCTACGCGTCCGGTATGTACGGAGCTGGGTCGCTGGCGGCCCACCTCAACCGACAGGGGTATCGGAACAAGCAGGGCAAGCCATTCACCGACTCGGCGGTTCGGGTCATCGTCGGAAACCCGACCTACGTTGGCCTGCTCGCGTGGAACCGAAAGAAGAAGCGCTTGGACGGCGAAGAACCCGAGCTGATCGAGGGTGGTCACGAACCGCTCTGGTCGCCCGAGCTATGGGAGCAGATGGGGGTCGTTCGCCAGCGCCAGCGGACAGGATCACCCGGTGGTCGACGACGGCACGCGTATCCGTTCCGAGCGCTTGTCACGTGCGACCGCTGCGACGCCAAGATGTTTGGCGAACCGCACCGCCTCCACGCGTATATGGCGTGTCCGACTCAGCGTGGTCGACACGGGTGTGAGCAGAGGGCCGTGCGGAGTGCCAAGATCGAGAGCCAGGTCGAGACCTGGCTCCGCACGCTCCGGGTTCCCGAGGACTGGCGCATCGACATCGAGCGAATGCAGCGCCGGGTCGCGACGGAAGGGCGGAGGGCGCCAAAGGTCGATACCAAGCGGATTGAGGGCCAACTCGTGCGCCTCCGGGAACTGTTCGTGCTCGGCGATGTCGCGCGCGAGGAGTACGTGGGCCGGAAGCGAGAGCTTGAGGCGAGCCTCGACAGCGCTCAGGACCAGCCGACCTACGCCGAGGCCGTCCTCGTCAAGGCGGCCCGACTCCTCAACGACCTGGGCGACCTTTGGGCGCGAGCCACGCCGGACGAGCGGACAGAGATCGCGCAGAACCTGTTCGCAGGCATCCGTGTTCGCGACGGCGAGATCGTTTCAGCGAGGCTGGCGCGCGACGAATATCTGCCGCTGATCGCCTCGGCCGAGGCTCGGGTTTGGATGGCCCGCCCGGAGGGATTCGAACCCCCGACCTACTGATCCGAAGTCAGTCGCTC
>JBBEBJ010000092.1:0-4676 GCA_040882425.1 Chloroflexota bacterium
AGCGTCCTCATGCTCGATCTCGACGACTTCAAGCTGGTCAACGACACGTTCGGCCACCTGTTCGGCGACCGCGTGCTGACCTGGACCGCCGAGCTGATCCGGTCAACCCTGCGAGCGTCCGACATCCCGGCGCGCTACGGCGGTGACGAGTTCGCGATCATCCTGCCGGAGACGGACGCGGACGAGGCGAGGAGCGCCGCCGAACGCATCATCGAGGCGTTCCACGTCCACGCGTTCAAGGGCGAGCAGCGGGGACCCGTTCCGATCGGTGCGTCGATCGGGGTCGCGACCTATCCGGCGGATGGACGGACGTCGACGGACCTGATCGCTGCGGCTGACCGGGCGCTGTACCGGGTCAAGCGCGACGGTGGCCACGACGCCGCCGGTGCCGAGGGCGACACCGCCTGACAGTCGTAGCTGCGGCAGACAGCCCGTGTCGAGCCCGGTCCAGCTCGGATCCACGAACCGGCAATAGGACGAATGTACCAATGGACGGATGGGACCCGAACCGCCATCCTGTTATTCCGAAGTGACTCAACCGTCGATCCCGCCGCCGATCGCGCCTGCAGACATGTCCGACCGACGGATCCGCAGGTCATGGTGGGTCTTCTCCGGCTCCTTTGTGGCCCTCGGCACGATCGTCTTCCTGCGTCTCGGCGCGGAAGGCGCCTCCGTGCTCGACTGGCTCGCCATCGCGCTGCTCCTTGTCGCCGGGACCGCGGGCCTGATCAACCGCCAGGCCGTGTCCACGCTGGAGACGGGAAGGCGCGCCGAAGCTGAATCCTTCGCGCGGATCCTGTCCGGCCTGTCCCGCTCGGTCTCGCCGGACGCGATCCTGGGCGCGATCGTCGACGAGCTGGCGCGGGCCACCGAGGCCGATCACATCGTCGTGGTCCGCCGCCGGCCGGATGCCCGGGTGCTCGATGCCACGCTGATCAGCGCGCGCGCCGGCGTGGCGGATACGAGCACGCTGCTGCCGATCGCGGACCTCGAGGATCCGGTCTTCGAGACCCACATCGTGGAGCGCGAGCCGGTGACCGTGGCCGTGATGGCGGACGTGGCCCACCCGGTCGCGGTGGGCGCGGAGCTCGCGACCCCGGGCGATGTTGCCCGCGCTCGTGTCGAGGCGCTGATCGGGATGGGCGGTCGCGCCCGAGCCGATCTCGCCGGTCGGTTCGGCGGAGGCGACGCCGGTCCGGGCGCCACGGCACGTGAGCGAACCGGGTCGCTCACGGGCGGGGTCCGCGACGGCCAGCTGGTGGCCGATCGGATCGCCGCCCGGGTCCGCCGCGTCTACGGGCTGCGCCGGACGCTCGCCGCGCCGCTGACGTCCGACGGCGCGGTAGTGGGCGCGATCGTCCTGTCGCATCGGACCGGGGATTCGTGGTCGGCCACCACGCGCCGGCTGCTGTCAGGGGCGGCCGACGAGGCGTCCGCGGCCCTGTCCCGCGCCTACTCCCACCAGGCCGCCGAGGCCCGGGCCTCCACGGATGTGCTGACCGGACTCCCGAACCGGCGCTACTTCGACGAGTTCTGCGGCCTCCTGGCTCGGCGGCGGCGGGCCGACGACGCGGTGGGCGTGCTGATGATCGATATCGACAAGTTCAAGGCCCTCAATGACACGTTCGGGCATGCAACGGGCGACGACGTCCTGCGCGCCGTCGCCGGGGCGATCGTGTCGGCCGTCCGCGAGGACGACGTCCCCGCTCGCTTTGGCGGTGAGGAGTTCGTGGTCCTCCTGCGCAATCCCGGGATGGATGTCGCCCGCGAGGTCGGCGAGCGCGTCCGGGCCGCGGTCTCGCAGCTCGATCTCGCGGCGTTCGGCGTACCCGGCGTGAGCGTCTCGGTCGGCGTCGCCGTCTCGGATCACGCCGATCAGCCGATCGACCACCTGGTCGGTCTCGCGGACCAGGCCCTCTACCGCGCCAAGCGCGCCGGCCGGAACCGGGTCGTCGCGACCTGAGCCAGGGTGCTGCCGCCAAAGCGGGCGGATCTGCCCGCTCGGGCACTACCATCCGCCGAGTGACGGATCAACCGGCCCAGCTGACCAACGCCGACCTCGCCCGCATCTTCCATGAGATCGGCGACATCCTGGAGCTCCAGGGCGAGCTCGTGTTCAAGACGGTTGCCTATCACCGGGCGGCCGACGCCATCGGGCGGAGTCCGGTCGATCTCGGGTCCGCCTATCGGGCGGGGAATGCGCCGCGCATCCCGGGTGTCGGCAAGGCAATCAGTGACAAGCTCGAGGAGCTGGCCACGACCGGACGGCTCCGGTTCCTGGACGGGCTGCGGGCCGACATCCCGGCCAGCCTGGTGAGCCTCCTGCAATTGCCGGGCCTCGGTCCAAAGACCGTTCGCCAGCTCCACCAGGACCTGGGCGTCACGTCCCTCGACGACCTGCGGCAGGCGGCCGAGAGCGGCCGGCTTCGCACCGTGCGAGGCATGTCCGAGCGGACAGAGGCGCTCGTGCTCGAAGGCCTCGCCCGGCTGGCCGCAAGGCCGCCGCGACGGATGCTGCTCGACCAGGCGGAGGAGCTCCTCACGGCCGTCATGACGCCGCTGGCAACCGTGCCAGGCGTCCGCTCGATCGAGCCCGCGGGTTCGTTCCGCCGGCGCCGCGAGTCGATCGGGGACCTGGACCTGCTGGCGGAGACGTCGGAGCCCGGTCCGCTGATGGCGGCGTTCACGTCGCTCGGCGTCGTCGATCACGTGATCAACCAGGGCGGCGCGAAGTCCGCGATCCGCCTGATCCGTGGGCCGCAGGTCGACCTGATGGCGATGCCGCCCGGGTCGGCGGGCACCTACCGGATCCACTTCACCGGGTCGAAGGAACATAACGTTCGCCTCCGGGCGATGGCCCGCGACCGGGGCTGGAGCCTGTCCGAAAAGGGCTTCCTGCGGATCGGCGACGACGGCGAGCCGCTGACCGGTGACGCCGCCGAGCTGCGGACGTTTGCGACCGAAGCGGAGGCGTACGCATTCCTCGGTCTGCCCTTCATCGAGCCCGAGCTGCGCGAGGACGACGGCGAGATCGAGGCCGCGATCGCCGGCACGCTGCCACGCTTGATCGAGCTGGGTGACCTGCGTGGCGACCTGCACAGCCATTCGGATTGGTCCGACGGTCGCCAGCCGCTGGAGGTCATGATCGAGGCCGCCAGGCGCCACGGGTATGCCTACCAGGTGCTGACCGATCACACGCAGTCGCTCGCGATCGCGCGCGGTCTGAGCCCCGCGCGGGTCGACGACCAGGCTGGCGTGATCGCGGAGCTCAACGCCCGGTTCGCCGCCGAGGAGGCGGCCGGCACGGCCCCGCCCGAGACGCCCCCGGAGGGGTTCCGGCTGCTCCATGGCTGCGAGCTCGAGGTCCGCGCCGACGGCGTGCTGGACTTCGAGGATGAGCTGCTCGCGCGCTTCGATCTCGTGGTCGCCTCCGTCCACGTCGGGCGGCGCCAGCCAAAGACGCAGCTGACCAGTCGGACGCTGGCCGCGATCCGGAGCCCGCACGTCGACGTCCTGGCGCACCCGTCGGGGCGCAAGATCGGCCAGCGGCCCGACCTCGACCTCGACTGGGACGTGGTCTACGCCGAAGCAGCCCGGACCGGGACCGCGTTGGAGATGAATGGGTCACCGCCGCGGCTCGATCTGGCGGTGGAACGCGCTCGCCGTGCGGTCTTCATGGGTTGTGTGCTCGCGATCGATTCGGATGCCCACGATATCGGTGAGCTCGACTACGTCCGCTGGGGCATCAGCCAGGCCCGGCGCGCCTGGGTGGAGCCGGGCTGCGTCGTCAATACCCGGTCGCGCGAGGAGCTGCTGGCGTGGGCACGCGGCAAGCCGGCCCGAGCCTGATGGACCGTCGAGGGGCAGCGCTCGAGGATCACGCGGCGCACCGCGATCTCGTCATCGCGGCAGTGACACTGGTCGGGTTGTCGCGCCTGGTCGAGCCGCCGCTCGTCTGGCTGGTCGCCGTCCTGCTGCTCGCGGCCATGGTCGTCGGCGCCCTCCAGGTCCTCGCCGACGAGGCGTCGCCGGCCGAGGCAGCCGCCGGTGTTGCCGTCGAGGCGCTTATCCTGCCGGCGGTCGCCGCGGTCGCCTGTCTGGGGGCGATCCGTCTCGTGCCGTTCGGGTTGTGGCTGGTGCCGGCCCTCGGCGTGACGTGGCTGCTCGTCCGCCGGACCCTGGCGCTCGAGGCACGCATCCACCATGCGCCGACCGGGCTGTCGGCGGACGACCGGACCGCGGTCCTGGTGACGATCCTGCTCGTCGCGTTCATCGGGTTCACCGGCGTGGCCGCCATGGTCCCGGGCGGGCTGGTGCAGCCGCAGGGGGGCGACAGCCCCCTGCCCGAGACGAACCTGCTCGTGCTCGCGGCCGGCGACGGGATCATCGCCGGGTTGCTCGGCTATCGGGCGGTGGCTCTGCGCCTTGGGAACCTGGTCGACGCCCTATGGTCCGCGGTCACGTACCTGGCCGCGATCGCGATCGGGGCGGCAGCTCTCCGCGCCATGGAGATCCCGCGTCTCATGGGTCCGGCGCTCCTGACCCTCGCCTTCTACCTGTGGGACGCGCTGACCGGCACGCACCCCGCGCGGCGACGCGAGCTGCGCTGGATCTGGCAGACGGGGCTCCTCGCCGCCCTGGGGGTCGTGGTGACCGCCTGGAACCTGCTGCTGCGG
>JBBEBJ010000093.1:0-4668 GCA_040882425.1 Chloroflexota bacterium
CCGCGATCGCATCGCCGCTCCGGGCGAGGACGATCCCGGCCCCCGCGACGGCGCCAGCGGAAAGCCCGAAGACGAGCGCCAGCCCGAGCAGGCTGAAGCCGGACATCAGGTCAGACATGGTGCGACCGCTACGCGGTGGGCACGAGCAGGACGGACGCCGGCGAGTGGCGCGCGATCTTCTCCGCGAACGGGTTGCGACCGGGGCGGCGCAGCGGACGGGCGACCGCGACCAGGTCGACCCTGAGCTCCTCGATCACGTCGAAGGTCGCCTGAAGCGGATGCCCGCCCCGCAGGATGAAGTCGAGGGAGACTTCATCAGCCGCGAGGGGCTGCACGAGCTGCTCGAGCGCGGCGGTCGCGTCTGCGTGGACGAGCCGAGCCATCTCATCGTTCGTCCCGGGCTCATCGTGCTCGAGCCCGGCCCGTTCGCCGAGCAGGCCGAGCACCGTTACCGTGTTGTCCACGAGCCAACCGGCCCGATCGAGCCATGCCACGGTGGTTTCGGCCGACTCTGTGCCTTCAACGACCAGGAGGACGTGCTCCGGAAGCCCCCCTCCTGTGTGAGCGGTGGGCGCGCCACGAGCAGGGGAGCTTCGGCGTGCGCGATGAGCCCCTGGGTGACGCTCCCAAGGATCACGGCCGCGAGTTCCGAGTGACCTCGGGGTCCCACGACGACAAGATCGGGCCGATCGACATCGGCCATGGCCAGGAGCTCCTCGCAGCAGTCGCCCTGACGGGCCCAGGTGCGGACGGCGACACCGGCCCTCTGCAGCCGCTCGCCGACCTCGTTGGCGATCCGTTCGGCGGCGTGCAGCTCGTTCTGACGCAGGCCCTCAACGGCCAGGCGAACCGGTTCCCGGTAGGTCTGGAGTCCCCAACCAAAGCCCGCGCGACCGCGCCCGGCAACACAGACAACGTCGATGGTCGGTGCTGCGGCATAGCGAAGGCGCCTCACCCAATCCTCCGCGATTCGGGCGGACGCCAAGTCGTCCGTCGCCAGCATGACCCGCATCGGCGCATCGCCTGCGTGTGCCATGCCCAACCTCCTTTCACCGGCGCCCGACGGCGAAGGCTACCCGGACGCCTCGACCGTAGCACGGAACATCAAGGTCGGCCAACCCACTGGCGGCGGTCGGTCATGCCAAGGTCGGCGACCGTTGGGGTGCCTCGAAATCGGTGCGCGGGTGGGAGCGTGCGTGTCACACTCACGGATGTCGTCGCGTTCTCACGAGATCCGGCATGTCGGGCCGGGAGAGGGAATCGACATGGGAGGCTCGCAGATCGGACGAACGATGGCGGTGATCGTTCTCGGCCTCGGCATGGTTGCCTGTGGTTCGACGGCCACCACGTCGCCGTCCGCGGAACCATCGACCACGGAGACGCCGTCGATCCGCCCGACCGTCGAGGCCACGGCCACCGCGACGCCTGAGCCTTCCCCTGAGCCGTCGCTCGAAATGACGATCTATGTCGTCCGGAAAGGCGACACCCTCGTGGCCATCGCGGCCAGGTACAACGTGACCCTGGACGCGCTTCGCGCTGCCAACCCAGAGGTCACTGATCCGCGCAAGCTGCAGATCGGGACGAAGCTGAACATCCCTTCGCCGTAGCGGGCCCCGCATCGGCCGCCCGCCTACCATGCGTTTGTGGATGAGCAACGTCGCGCCCAGTCCGACGACACGACCACCACCCAGCGCCTCTCCCCGCTGCTCGCCGCCGTCCTGACGTTCACCGCCGCCGCGAGCGTGCTCGTGCTGGAGATCGCCGCCGGGCGTCTCCTGGCGCCGTATGTCGGCGTCTCGCTCACGACCTACACGGGGATCATCGGTGCGATCCTGGCCGGCATCGCGCTGGGCGCCTGGCTGGGAGGCAAGGCCGCGGATGCGTTCGGTCCCCTCCCGCTCATCGGGCCAACGTTCGTGCTTGGCGGCGTCAGCGCCATCGCGGCGGTGCCGATCGTCGGGCTTTTCGGCGGCGCCGGCCTCGGCGGCGGTCTGATCGCGATCGTGGTCCTCGCCGCCACCGGCTTCGTGGTCCCGGCCGCCGTGTTGTCCGCCGCCGGGCCGATGCTCGTACGCGGCACACTCACCGATCTCGCCACCAGCGGCACGATCGTCGGCCGGCTGTCGGCCATCGGGACCGTCGGCGCCATCACCGGCACATTCCTGACCGGCTTCGTCCTCCTCGGGCTCGTCCCGACCCGCGTCCTGATCGTCTCGGTCGGGTTGGGGTTGGCCGTCGTGGGCGTGGCGCTGACGGTGTGGCTGCGGCAACGGGGTCGTGCTTCGGCGTCGCTGCTCCTGGTCGCCGTTCTCCTGACCGGCGGCTTCGGCATGGCCCAGCCCAACCCGTGCGACGCAGAGAGCGCCTACTACTGCATCGCCATCAACACCGACGCGACGGACCCCGATGTCCGGGTCCTCGTGCTCGACCGGCTCACCCACGCCGCCGTCGACCTGCGCGATCCGACGAACCTCGAGTTCGGTTATCTGCGGCGGTTCGCCGACGCGACGACACAGCTCCGGGCGGCGCTCGGAACGGCGCCCGACGTCCTGCATGTCGGCGGTGGTGGGTTCACGTTTCCGCGCTACATCGCGGCGGTCCATCCGGAGGCCCGCCAGACCGTGCTCGAGCTGGATCCCCGCATCCTCGAGATCGCTCGTTCAGAGCTGGGGTACGTCCCGAGCGACCGGATCGACGTGAAGCTTGGCGACGCCCGCCAGTCGATCCGCGCCCTCCCATCCGACACGTTCGATCTCGTCTTCGGCGACGCCTTCGGCGGGCTCGCCGTGCCATGGCACCTCACGACGACAGAATTCCTCGACGAGGTGACGCGCGTGCTCCGTCCCGGCGGCGCCTACGTCATGAACGTGATCGATTACCCACCGTTCGGCTTCGTGCGGGCCGAGGCCGCCACCGCGGCGACGCGATTTCCGCACGTGGCGGTCATCAGCGGTCGTCGCGCGATCGACGGTGCGGCTGGCGGTAATCTCGTGCTCGTTGCGAGCAAGAGGCCGCTCGACCTCGCGTCGGTCGAGGTCGCCATCGAAGCATGGGGTGAATCGGAGTCGACGGTCGTCCTCGCCAGGCGGGCCGAGGTCGATGCGTTCATCGGCGCGTCGGTCGTGCTGACGGACGACTTCGCCCCCGTCGACCAGCTCCTGGGGCGCTGAGCGTGGGATCTGCGTGGTCGCACTAGCGCGGCGTGGCCGTTGAAAGCCCCAGCAGTCTCGCCGCATCGACCATCCGGTCGTCGTACGTCACGATCACGTCGAGATCGTCGCCCACCGCCATCGCTGTTGCGAGGTGGATGGCGTCGAGCGTTCGGAGCACCTGTGGCTCGAGCGTGCCGGCCGCGTCCAGGATCCGACCGTCAATCCCGATGAGGTCGACGCGCCGCAGGCCTTCCCGCACCGTCGCGAGGGCATCCGGGCCCAGGTGGCGGATCGCACGCAAGGCTTCCGTGCGCAATAGCGCAGACGACACCCGACGAGCGTTGTTGCTGGAAAGGAACGCCCGCAGGGCGGCGGTTTCAGTCTCCTCGACAACGACTTTGACGAATGCCGAGCTATCGAGGTAGACCGCGCTCAATCAGCCCGTCCCTCTGAAACGAGCCGCGATGGCACCGTGGCCTTCGCCGAGAGCAGGACGGGGACGAGGTCCAGGAGGTCAGTCTCCGCTCGCCGGAGGAGTCCCTCACGCTCCAACCGGGCCAGGCCGCTCGGCATCGTCCGAAGCAGGACGGCGACGGGACGCCCTCGATCAGTGACCTCCACGGTCTCGCCCGCAGCCACCCGTCGCAGGATGGCACTCGCCTGCCGGCGCAGCTCCCTGACCCCAACACGCTCCATGTGCGACATGGTAGCACCTCGTCTCCACCAGATCAGGCGCACGAGCGGCAGCCGCCGCTGCCCGATGGGTTACGCGCGCCCGATCGCGTTGCCGAGCGGCTCGGCCGATAGCCATCCTGCGCGGATCACAAACGCCGCCGGTGCGAGGCAGTTGGGATCTCGAGCGGCGAACTCGTCGAACAGCCAGGCGGCGAACTCGCGATCGGTGTCGATCGGCAGGGAGATCAACAGATTGCGCATCGGCGCGATCACCAGATGCGGCTCGGACCCGAAGATCCGGCCGAGCGACGCTGGCAGCAGGACATACGTGGACGCACATCCGGTGCGCGACTGGAGCACACGGATCGGCTGATCGTCGATCGACGCATCGAGCACGTCATCGGGCGAAACGCCGCCCATCCGTCGATCGAGGTTGTCCAGCGCCCGGGCCAGCAACTCGGCTGCCGTCAGGCCCCAGCGCCCGATCAGCTGGCTGTCGATGTTGAGGAACGCCGGTCCGATGTCGATCGCGAAGCCCACCGACAGTCCCGGCGGAACCAGGATGCGCAGTGGCTCGGCCTGTCCCGGCGGATACGGCCGGACGCGCTGAAATGCAGGCACGACCCGATCCGCCAGGGTCGGCCAGTCGAGGTCTGCCGGGACGGCCTCCATGGCCTCCAGTACCTCGTCCAGACCCGCGGTCACCATTTCGGGTCCGATGGGCGGTCCCTCGAAGATCTTCACCGATCCCCAGGGTGGTCCCTTGGTCGCCCCGTGACGACGATTGACGGTGGACTTGCGTGGCCGTGCTCGACGTGCGTTTCCCATCGCCTCATGGTCG
>JBBEBJ010000094.1:0-29636 GCA_040882425.1 Chloroflexota bacterium
TGCTCACCACGCCCGGCCGCGAGGGTGCGACGGGGATCCGCCGGCTGGCGACCGATGTGGCCGCCCCGATCCGTGACGCCCTCGGCTGACGTCAGGGAGGGACGGCCCCCAAGTCACTCGCCTCGAGGAGAACGGTCCATTTGCAGGTGGCCGGATCGAACCCGAGGACGTCGTCGGCATGAACCCAACCTCGGTCGGTGGTCCGATGCTGGCCGCCATACACGACGAGCCGCTCATTCGACGCGTCGTACACCATCCAGTGTCCCAGGCGGGCTGTGAGCCCGGTGGGCAACTCCTCGGTGGCCTGCCTCCGCCATGATCGCCCCTCCAGGATCTCCCAGCGATCCGATTGGGCGTGGTAGGCGATCAGCAGGCCGTCGCTGAACACCACCGTCCGCTCCCCTGCCTCGTCGTAGGCGATCTCACCACCTGTCGCCCAATACCCGGTGTTGACCACCGGCGTAGCGGCGCTGGCACTCGACCAGGTACCCGTTCTCAGGTCGAGCAGGCGTGTGCCGTACGACAGACCGTTGTACGCGATGACTCTATCAACCGATCCGTCGTATGCGAGCAGCCGGTGGTCCGGGTAAAGTCCGAGGCTTGGGGCGTCCGGCTGGGCGATCGACGTCCAGATATCGGTCGCGACGTGAAACGTCCACAGCTTTCGGACCGGGCCCCCGATCTGCTGGACGACGACCAGACCGGAGACGGGGTCGTAGACGAGACGGACCTGCTGGTGCGGAGCGTCACCGTGCTCGGTCCATGTGTCAGCCCCGTCATCGTATGCCCAGACCTCCCCATCCGGGAAGATGCCGATCGTGAGGTCGGAGTCGGCGTCATAGACCAGCTGGATCCAAGAAGCGCCTCCCTGTCCGGATCCAGGTTGCCGGTTCGGCCTCATTCGATCCCAGGTATTGGTGCACACGTCGAATGCCCAGGTCTCCCAGGCTTCGGGCCCGGCTGCGAGCAGGATGATCCTTCCCGACTGGCGGTCGAACGCCATGCGCGGGAGGTCCGTTGCCGGGCGGTCCTGATCCGACGGACCAGGTTCGTCGGGCGTCGATCCGGGTGGGCAAACGCGGGTCGGTCCGACCGGAACGGAGACCCGAGGTGGCGGAGTGCCGAGCACCGCGTCGGGGGTGATCGTCGGCCTCGTGGTCGCCAAGGCCCGGTCGGTGGCCGCCGGCGACCGGCGCGCCACGGACGACCTGGCGGCTGAGGGCGTTGGCCCGCCCACCAAAGGCTGCGCTCCCGACCTCCCGCCTCCGGTTCCCTCGAGGAGCGAGAGGCCGACCATCGCGGTCAGGGCAGCGGCGATCAGCGAGGCCGCAAGCCACCCGGACGGCCCGCGAGACGGCAGGCGCTCGGGGCATAGCCTTGTGAGCCCGCTGGGCGCTTCATCGAGACCAGCCATCGGGTCACCCTCGGGACGCCGTCACGATGAGGCGCGAGCTGGCCAGTTACCAGAGCCATTGGTCGGGAATCTGACCCTGACCCGAACCGTGGCATCCCCATACGCGGCGAGACGTGCTCGGGTCCCTCAGCCGAGATCGACAGCCAGGGTCCTCAGGGTCTCGAGAAGGTGGTCGACGTCATCCTCGGTCGAGAGGTAGTTGACGATCCCCGCCCGCAGCCACGTCGTGCCGCGTAGGCGCGTCGTCGTCAGCCAGCCATCGCCAGAGCGCTCGAGCGCGGCCTGGAGCGCGTCCTGGTGGGCGTCGAGCTCGGCGGCCGGCCGAGCCAGGGCGGCACGCCGGCCACCCGGCAGGTGCCGGAAGCACACGACCGATAGTTCGGGCACCTCCGGGATCGCCTCGAAGTCGTCTGCCTCCGCACAGCGCCTCGCCAGGTGGGCGGCGAGATCGTCGTTCGCCTCGATCAGGCGGCCGAACCCCTCTGTCCCGAGGTGCTTCCACGACATCCAGAGCTTGAGCGCCCGCCACCGGCGCGTGCCCTCGAAGCTCAGCTTGTAGAAGTTGAGCTGCTCGCCGTTGCTGTTGCCATAGGCGTCCGGCGTGCCGCTGCCGGGCGTCTCGCCGCCGCGGTAGTACTCGGGACTTCGCCCGCCGAACGTGATCCCGAGAAACCGTCCGTCGCGGACCACCAACCCACCGATGTCGTAGGCCTGGAAGAACCATTTGTGCGGATCCACCGTGACCGAGTCGGCCCGCTCCAGGTCGGGCACGCGACCGGCGTCACGCGCGGAGAGCCGCGCCGCCCCGCCATAGGCCGCGTCCACGTGGAGCCACAGATCCTCGGCCGCGGCCACGTCGGCCAGTTCCCCGATCGCGTCGACCGATCCCGTGTTCGTCGAACCGGCCACGGCCGCGATGGCAAAGGGCGTCAGGCCGGCCGCCCGGTCGCGCGCGATGGCCGCCGCCACCGCCGACCCGCGCAGGTGGAACCGGGCATCGGATGGGATCACCTCGAGCGTCTCGGGCGGGAACCCGAGCTCGTCGAGCGACCGGGCGATCGAAAAATGGGTCTGATCCGAGGTGTAGACCCGGGCGCCTTCGAGCATCGCCCCGCGCGGTGGGCGTCCGGCGCCCAGCACCCGCCCCAGGTGGACATCACGGGCGAGCGCCATGCCCATGAAGTTGGCCATCACGCCGCCCGACGTGAGGAGCCCGAACGAGTCCCGTCCGTAGCCCACGAGGTCGCACAGCCAGCGCACGACCTCTTCCTCGACAAACGCCGCGACCGGACCGGCGTGCCAGACATCGACGCCCTGATTCGTCATCTGCGCCAACAGCTCGCCCATGATCGAGATCGGGAGGGGCGGTGGCGTGAAGTAGCCGAACTGGCGCGGGTGCTGGGCGTTCATCAGGCGGCCGGAGATCCGGGCGGAGAACTCGGCGAGGATCTCGGCGGCCGGGACCGGTGCGCCTGGCGCCGCGGCCGGGGCGCCAGTCGCGCCAAAGTACTCGCGCCGCAACGCCTCGTAGCTGGCCGGGTCGCCCATCGCGCGGTGGACGGCCGTGCCGTAGAGGAACTCGAGCGCTGCTCGCCAGGTCGCATCGCCCAGCTGCTCGAGAGCCTCCCGGGACGCGGTCTCGTCGCGGTAGCCGATCAGCTCGGGTTCGGGATGCCAGTCGAACCGGGCGAGATAGGCCTCGACGTCGGCTGGCGCGGTCGGGTGCTCCGGTGTGGGGATCCCGGTCGACGGGCGAGGTGTGTCCATGGTCAGCATCGTACCCGTGGCGGCTGACCACCCGCCGCCTGCAGGATCAGTGTGGCGTCGACGTCGCGTCGTCGCCCGACCGATCGAGGGGCATCTCGGCGAAGTCCGCCGGCTCAGCTGCTGGTGCCGGGGCCCGATGGCCCGCGAGCCAATCGTCGAGCAGTGGTTCGTCTGCGCCGAGCCACAGACCGGTGGCGCCCCGTCCTCCGTCATCGATCGGACGGCCCGTGCGCTGGACGAGTTGGAAGTCGGCGCCCCGCTCCACCGTTCGCGCATCACCCGGTCGCGCGCGGTGGCAGGCGTAGCAGGCCCTTCGCTCGGGCTCGTTGAACGAGTGGCATGCATCGCACAACCACAGGACATCCGGAGGTGGGATCGGCCGGGCCGCCCGGCGCGCCCCGAGCGTCCAGCCTGCCCACGCGCTGAACCCCACGATCAACCCAAGGAGACCGAGGTACAGGATGGGGTTGTCCGGCATGGGCGACTCAGGCCACGGTCGTGCGTAACGCCGTCCCGCGCCACCGACATGGACGGACCGTTCGCGTCGGATCTTGCGCGGAGCAGTCGGCCACGGGCTGATGGTAGCGTTCCGCCGATGACCGACGACGACGGCCGAGCCTGGATCGAGGCGCACCTCCGCGAGCTCGGTGAACCCTACGAGCTCTTCCCGTGCGACCCGGCCCTCGCGGACACGGCCGCCTTCTGTGCCTCGTACGGGTTTGACCCGGAAGATTCGGCCAACACGATCGTCGTGATCGGCAAGTCCGATCCGCCCCGCTTTGCGGCGTGCGTGACGCTCGCCCCGTACCGCCTCGACGTCAACCGCGCGGTTCGCGATCGGCTGGGGACACGGAAGGCGTCGTTTGCCCCGGCCGACGCGACAGCCGCCCTGACCGGGATGCAGATCGGTGGCGTCACCGTGTTCGGCCTGCCCAACGACCTGCCGATCTGGGTCGATGCCCGGGTCATGGCCCGCGAGCGGATCGTGCTCGGGGGCGGGTCCCGGTCATGGAAGGTGATCGCGAGGCCGGCCATCCTGCGCGCCCTGCCCGGCGTCGAGGTCGTGGAGGGCCTCGCGACGGATCCCCGCACGCCCTGAGGCCGCGTCCCGTATCGTTCTGCCACGTGACCATCGACCCACAGGATCCAGACGCGGGCGGACCCGCGCACCCCGACCCGACCGCCGACCCGACGCCGCCTCGCCGCCCGCGGCCCACGGGCCCGGTCCAGTACCGCGGCGCCGACCTCGAACCGGAGCGGGGACCGGGTCTCGGCTGTTTCCGGTTCCAGCTCGTCGTCCTCGCGGTCTTCATCGTCCTGGCGCCGCTGAGCGTCAGCTGGGGCTGGCCTCCCGCAGTGAGCGCGGCGCTGCTCTTCGTGGTGATCCTGCTGCTCCTGGTCACCGGCCAGACGATCATCTTCCTGCTGCGGCTCGTGGCCGCGGATCGCCGCGGCCGGCGCCGGCCCCTCGCCAGTGAGACCCGGACCGTCGGCGAGCTCGAGGACGCAGCGCCGGCCGAACCTGCAGCCGCCGCGGAGCCAGCCGGGGGCCCAGCGACTGACGAACCCGCCGAAGGGCCGACCGAGTCCGAGGGGCCCGTGCGACAATAGCCGGCGGGTGGCCATGTGCCGCCCTTCGTTCGCCCAGGAGGACCGCGCAACGTGCCCGTGCTCGCGACCTACTTCAGCGTTCGACGAGGCCGCGACCCGTTCTTCAAGTTCTTCATGCGCACGGTCTTTCCCAAGCAGGTGAAGGAGTACGAGGAGAAGTTCGGCATCCGCTTCATCGGCTGGTTCAACGTCGCGCACGGCTGGGACTTCGACAACGTCATCCTGCTGGACCTTCCCGACTACGCCACCCTCGACAAGCTGGAGGCGAACGAAGCCGTCCGAACGCTCGGCCACCGCGCCGGCGAGTGGATCTTCGAACGCCACCATTCGATGTTCCTGCGCGAACGTATGGGCCCAGACCTCGAGTATCACCCGTAGACTCTTCCCGACAGTACGGAGGCGACCAAAGATGGACAGCCACAGCGACCTGCTCGGGGAGCTCGCGGGCGACGCGGCCCTCGAACGCGCGGACTTCATCCGGCAGTCTGCTGAGCAGCTGCATCGCTTCCTTGACCATCACCGCGATCGCGTGGCCTCGATCGGCGGCCTGACGCTCATCGACGAGGAGCCCGACTACCTGTCGGTGGCGCCCGATCTGACCTTTCGCAGCCGCAGCCGGTACCTCGACGACACGACCGGCGAATGGGTCAGCGAGACCGAGGTGATCGAATCCGCCTCCGAGCTTGTCGAGCTCTACAACCCGGCTGACATCTATGCCGCGTTCGCGGAGGCGGCCCGCGAGGCGGCCGGGATGCCGCCGGAGCCCACCGCGGAAGGCGATCTCTACGAGACCGCCGGCATCGCCCCCGACGAAGCGGTCTCGCTCGGCGAGGATCCCTATGCAGCGGCCGCGGACTCCTGGGCCGCCGGTCAGCCGATCTCCCTGACCGAGGACGACGACGAGTCCGCGGCGCGCCGGCTGTACGACCTCGCCCTCGAGTACCAGGAACGCAGCCAGCGAAACGAGGCGCGCCTGCTCGAAGACTTCGAATCGGCCTCGGCTGGTCTCATCTCCGTCATCGGAGACCTCGTCATCGTCGACGACGACGACGAGCGCCTGATGCTGACCGCGGCCGGCACCTTCCGGGCGGAGGTGATCCCCGAGGATGCCGAGGAAGCCTGGCGCACACTCGACGGGGCGGATGAGCTTGTCGAGTTCTACGACCCGACCGACGTGTTCGGGGATCTCGCAGACGCCCTGGCCGAAGCGTTCCCATCGGTGGCGCCGGAGCTCCAACGGGCGGCGGCGTCGACCGCCGGAGCCGACGCCGAGGGCGCCGAAGGCGAAGCCGGCGAAGCCGAGGCCGGCGAAGCCGAGGCCGGCGCCGACGACGACGCCGAAGCGGTTACGGACGACGAGGAGAAGCCGACCGCGTGATCATGCGGCTGGCTGCGGCGGAGCTCGTCGATAGTCGGGAGATTCTGCCGGGTCAGTGGCTCCAGGCGTACCACGCGCCGGACCTCGCGGTCGGGTCGCGCGCGGGCCAGTTCGTCCACATCCGGACCGGCGACTTCTCCGGGATGGTGCTGCGCCGTCCCTTCTCGCTCAACACGACCGATCCGGCAACGGGCATCGTCACCATCCACTTCCGGGTCATCGGTCGGGGAACCGAGTGGTTCACCCGGCTGCGAGCCGGCGATCGGATCGATCTCCTCGGGCCGCTCGGTCGGCCGTTCGAGGTCGATCCGCGCAGCCGGCACCTGCTGCTGATCGCCGGAGGGCTCGGCATCGCCGGTGTTCGCATGCTCGCCGACGAGGCGGTTCGCGCCGGGCGCCAGGTGACGTTGCTTTTCGGCGCCGCGTCAGCGCGCGAGGTCTATCCGTCCACGCTCCTCCCCGATGAGCTGGAATACGTGGTCGCTACGGACGACGGGTCGCTCGGTCACCATGGCTTCGTGACTGAGCTCGTCCCGGACTACGAGGCCTGGGCGGACCAGGCCTTTGCCTGTGGTCCCGCACCGATGCTCGCGGCCCTGGCAACCCTCGCGGCGGGTCGGCGCGGACGGCTCGGCGTGGCCAGGCTCGGCCGCCGACGAGGGGGTGGCAAGGCCGACCCGGCCGGCTCGCCCGGCGCCCGGCGAAAGGCCTTCCTGCAGGTCTCGATGGAACAGAACATGGGCTGCGCCGTGGGCGCGTGTCTTGGCTGCGTCGTGATGAGCACGAGCGGGACGCCGGTGCGCGTCTGTCGCGAGGGTCCGGTCTTCGCGGCCGAGGAGATCGCCTGGGAGGGCGGCTGGTGACGCGGCCGGACCGCGCGACGCGCCTGACACCGACGGTGCGTCCGACGCCGGTGGTGATCCCGGCCGCCGACGTCGACCTGGCGGTGGACCTGGGCCGCGGCCTCGTCCTGCCCAACCCGATCCTGGTCGCCTCTGGAACGTTCGGGTACGGGGTCGAGTACGGCGATGTCGTCGACGTCGATCGGCTTGGCGGGATCTGCTGCAAGGGCACGACCCTGAAGGCGCGGATCGGTAATCCGACGCCGCGCGTGACCGAGACTCCCGGCGGGATGCTCAATTCGATCGGCCTCCAGAACCCGGGCGTTGACGCGGTCATCGAGAAATACACGGCGGCCTGGGCGACCTGGCGGACGCCGGTCCTCGTCAATGTCGCGGGCGAGTCGGTCCACGACTACGTGGAGGTCGCCCGGCGTCTCGATGGTGTCCCCGGCGTCGCCGGGATCGAGCTCAACATCAGCTGCCCGAACGTGGGCAGGGGCGGCCTGCAGTTCGCGATCGACGCCGCTGCCGCGGCCGAGGTGACGGCGGCCGTCCGCCGGGCGACGGACCTGCCACTGCTGGTCAAGCTCTCGCCCAACGTGGCCGACATCCGGCCGATCGCCAGGGCGATTGCCGACGCTGGCGCGGACGCGCTCACCGCCATCAACACGCTGTCCGGCATCGCGGTCGCCCCGGGCCGGAGGCGACCGCTCCTCGGCAACATCTACGGCGGTCTCAGCGGGCCGGCCATCAAGCCGGTCGCGCTGCGCGTCGTCTACGAGGCGGTACAGGTCGTGTCGATCCCGGTCATCGGGATCGGCGGTGTGACCGATCTTGCGGACGTCCTGGACTTCCTCGCGGTCGGCGCGGTCGCGGTCCAGGTCGGCACGGCGATCTTTGCCGACCCGACCCTGCCAGTGCGGCTGGTGGACGAGCTCGCCGAAGCATGCGGTCGCCAGGGTTTGGCGACGTATCGAGACCTGATCGGCACCGCGCTCCCGCCGAAGGCCGGTCTGCCGTCCGCCAAGGGCGTCGAATACCGTCCCTGACAGGTCCTCCGGCTCTGGACGGCCGTCATCGCGACGCGCACCATGGGGCCACATAGCGGCGGAGGGTTGCCATGCCGTTTCCGTTCGTGCCGGTGGGCGCCATCGTGGCCGGGGCCATCCTTGGTGCCGCACTGACGATCTTCGTCTGGACGTTGATGGCCCTGGACCGGATGGCCTCGCGGGCCGCCGATTCGGTCGTGTCGGGCCTCGTCTCCGGGTTGCGCGGGTGGTCCGCGGATCGGACGGCGCCGCCGGATCGGGTCCCCACCAGCCCGACCTCTCCGGCGGGGGACAGCACCGAGCTCGCCGACCGTCCGGTCCCTGTCGACCGGGTGCACGCCACCATTCGCTGACGCTGAGTCTCCGACATCCAGGTGGGCTGCGCATGGTATGGTATGTGCATGTTCACGGAGCGAACCCAGGTTCTGCTTTCACCAGAGCAGCTAGCGCGCCTGAAGCGGATCGCCGCGCGTGACGGGCGCTCCGTCGGCTCGGTCATCCGCGAAGCGGTTGATACCTTTGTCGACGTTGAGCCGGATCGCCGGCATCGCGCACTCGAACGTCTGATGGCGTTGAATGCCCCTGTCGACGATTGGGAGGTCATGAAGGCGCAGATCCTGCAGAGCCAGCTGGGCGATTGGTGACCGTCTTCATCGACACCGCGGTCGTCATGTATGCCGGCGGTGGCGACCACCCTCTGCGCGATCCGTCGCGTCGGATCCTGGCCAGCGTCGCCGACGAGAATCTCGACGGCGTGATCTCGGTGGAGGTCATCCAGGAGATCCTCCACCGGTTCATCAGCTTGCGACGCGCCGACATGGGCATCGCCCAGGCGAACGAGGCGATGGACATCTTTGCCCCGGTGCTCCCGATTACGCACTCGTTGATGCGGCGGATCCCGGAGTTGGCCGCAAGGTATCCGACGCTCCAGGCTCGGGATCTCGTCCACGTTGCCACCTGTATCCACGAGGGCATCACCGACATCCTCTCCCCGGACCGGGCCTTCGATCAGGTGCACGAGATCCGCCGGATCGATCCGACGGAGTTTGCCGCCGACCCCGCGTAGACTGGGCGCGTGACCACGGTTCGACCGGCCATCGCCGCTGCCGCCCGTCATGCGGTCGCGGCCAGGACCGAGGCGCTTTTCCGGAGCTCGGGCGCCTTCCGCGACGGCCACTTCCAGCTCAAGAGCGGCCGCCATGGTGATGCCTACGTCGAGAAGTTCCAGGTCCTCCAGGATCCAGCCGCGACCAGCGAGCTGTGTGCGCTCTTCGCCGCCCATGGACGGGGCGGGGATTCGGAGACGCTTGTCGACCTCGTCGCCGGTCCGACGACCGGCGGGGTGATCCTCGCCTTCGAGACGGCTCGCCAGCTGGGCGTCCGATCGATCTTCGCGGAGGAGGTCAGGGCCGATGACGGCTCGACCCGGCGCGAGTTCCGTCGCGGCTTCCGCATCGAGCCAGGCGAACGCGTGCTCCTGGTCGACGACATCCTGACCACCGGTGGGTCGTTGCAGGCCATGCTGCCCGCGGTCGAGACGGCCGGTGGCGTGATCGTCGAATGCCTCGTCCTCGTCGATCGGAGCGGCGGGCGCGCCACCCTGACCTCGCCGTCGAGCGGACGGACCTATCCGCTCCGCTCCCTCTGGTGGCTGGACCTCCCGACCTACGAGCCGGGTCCGGCCAGCTGCCCGTCCTGCGCCGCCGGCGTGCCCCTCGAGACGCCCGGCAGCAGTGGTACGGCGATGTCGACCGTCCCCGCCTGAGGCGGGCCATGGATCGGCGGACCCGGAACCTGTTCGCAGTCGCGCTCGTGGCGATCATCGCGGTCACCGGCGGCGCTGCCGTCCTGTTCAGCAGCCACGGCGTTGGTGGGTCGGGAAGCAGGCCGTCGGTCAGCGGCGTCATCGTGGGTGTCGAATCCGAGGGTGTGGATCGCGTCCGAGGCTTCACCCTCCGCACCGACGAGGGAGTGACGATGGAATTCGCACTGGGCACCCTGGAGAAGGGCGCGGAGTTCCCTCCCGGGCATCTCGTCGAACACCAGGCGACCGCGCAGCCCGTCCGCGTCTGGTACGTGGTGGAGGGCGACACCAGGCTTGCCGTTCGGATCGAGGACGCGCCGTGACCGGCCTGGGCGTCAGCCTTCGGCGGTGATCTCCGCAAGGGCGGCATCGAGCTCGTCGTCCGAGACGATGAGCTCGTAGGAGCCGCGGACGATGCCGGCCCGATCGACGGCGAAGATCCACGGCTCGGTCAGCAGGCCCCACTCATTCGTGACGTCGGCCGCCTGGAGGCCGCCGTTGGCGTCCAGGAGCGGCTGCAACTGACCGTCGACCACCTGCAGCTGGTACGGCTCCACGTTGATGAACGTGACCTCCGGGTGTTCGGCTGCCAGCGGCTTGAGGCGATCGAGCGTCGGCCCGCATTGCGCGCTGGTGCAGAACTTGGGCGTCGCGAAGACGAGCACGAACGGTTGGTGCGCGGCCAACGCGTCCGCGACCGACGTCGAGTAGAAGTCGGGCACCGGGTCGGCGTCCGTCGAGATCAGCGTCACGTCGCCATCGACGTCCTCGAGGGTCGGCGTGTCCGAGGCGGGCGCCACGTCGCCGACCGCCACCGTCGGCGACGTGTCGTGGACCTCGAAGGTCATCCGCACCGTCTCCGCGGGCGATCCCGGGGCCTCGGTCGTGATTTCGGCTCCCCAGATCCCGGCTTCGGGCAGATCGACATCGGCGATGTACATGCCGCGCTCGTCCTGGATCGTCCAGATGAACTTGCCTTCCGCCGTGGCGACGGCCTTGTCCGGGTCGCGGCCCAGGTCGTAGAAGGCAACGCTGGCCGTCCGGTCTGGCGCGCTTGCGACGTTGTTCGAGGCGTCCAGGTAGAGGAACAGGATCCGCGCCTTCCCACACGTCACGTAGTTCGTGACGAGTAGCGGAAAGAGCGTCGGGGACGTCGCAGGCGGACCCCAGGCGGACATATCCGACGGCGCCGGGGCGGTTTCGCATGCCGCACCGGCGAGGCTGGAGGGTGCAGCGCCGGACGGCGTTGTCGCCGGCGAAGGGCTGGCGGACCCACCGGTGCCGCAGGCAGCGGCGAGCGTGCCGGCGACGAGGATCGCCGCGCACAGCCCGGCAAGGGATCGGGTTCGTGGCATGCCCACAGCGTAGCGCGCGGACGCCGGGGCCGCCTCCGGCCGTGCCGGCGTCCCGCGCTAGAATGGCGCCCCGTGAACCGCTTCCAGAAGCTTGCCGCGCTCACCCTCGCCACCGCCCTCGGGCTGGTCACGATCGGGGTGATCGTCCGGGCGACCGGTTCGGGCCTCGGCTGCCCCGATTGGCCGTTCTGCTACGGGCAGCTCCTGCCCCCAGCCGGCGACGGCAAGGCCTGGATCGAGTGGATCCATCGAACGGTCGCCGCGGTCATCGGCTTCGAGATCCTCGGGCTGGCGTTCCTCGCGGTACGCGACCATCGCGGCCGCCGCTCCATCGTCTGGCCGACGTTTGCGACCGTTGCGCTCGTCGGGTTCCAGGCGTGGCTGGGCCGCGAGACGGTCCGTCTCGGGAACAGCGGCGAGTCGGTCACCGCGCACCTGGCAGCGGCATTGCTCCTGGTGAGCCTGCTCGTCTACCTGGCGGTGCGTGCCGGCTATCCGGCTCGACTGTCCGCCGGGCGGGTGAGCCAGCGGTTCACGCTGATCGCCGCGTTCGGGGCGGGGGTGACGTTTGCCCTGCTGCTTTTCGGATCGCACGTGACCGCGACGGACTCCGCGCTCGTCTTCCCCGACTGGCCGTTGATGGGCGGGACGCTCCTGCCGCCGCTCACGGACGTCACGACGGCCCACGTCCTGCACCGCTGGGTGGCCGGTCTGGTCGCCCTGATCGTGCTCGGGATCGCGATCGTCGCGTGGCGCTCGCAACGTGATCGCCCGACCGTCGTCCGCCTCGCGGTCGGCGCGGCCGCCCTGTTCGCGATCCAGATCGTGATCGGTGGCGCCCAGGTGCTCACCCGGCTCGAGGCCTGGACCCAGACGCTGCACCTCGCCCTCGGCGCCGTGATCTGGGCCATGCTCGCCGGCCTGACCGTGACCAGCTGGTACTCGGCGCGGATCGCGAGCCTCGTCCCGGCGGGCGACGAGCCGGGCGTGTCGCCGGGCGCCCGGACCGCCCGCGACACGGTGCGCGCCTACATCGCCCTGACCAAGCCGCGGATCATCGAGCTCCTGCTGGTGACGACGGTCCCGGCCATGGTGCTCGCCACGCGCGAGCTGCCCGGTGCGACCGGCGGGGTGGACTGGGCGGACTGGGGCGCGCTCGTCTTCTGGACGATGCTCGGCGGTTCCCTCGCGGCCGGCAGCGCCAATGCCATCAACTGCTATCTCGACCGCGACATCGACCTGTTGATGACCCGGACGCGGCGGCGGCCGCTTCCGGCGCACCAGGTCGACCCGGAGCGCGCCGTCCTCTTCGGGCTCGTCCTCGGGGTGATCTCGTTCGCGGTGATGGCCTGGTTCGTCAACCTCGTTGCCGCGTTCCTGACCCTGCTGGCGATCGCCTTCTACGTCGTCGTCTACACGATGCTGCTCAAGCGCGCGACGCCACAGAACATCGTGATCGGCGGTGCCGCAGGGGCGCTGCCACCGGTCATCGGCTGGGCGGCGGTGACCGGCAACGTCGGGTTGCCGGCGATCCTGCTCTTTGCGCTCGTCTTCTACTGGACGCCGCCACACTTCTGGGCGCTCTCGTTGCGGATCCGCAAGGACTACGCAGCGGCCGGCGTGCCGATGCTCCCGGTGGTCAAGGGGATCGCCGAGACGACGCGGCAGATCGGCCTCTACACCGTGCTGATGGTCGCCATCTCGCTCGTCCTCTGGGCCGTCGCCCGGATGGGCGCGATCTACCTCGTGGCGGCGATCACGCTCGGGGCCATCTTCCTGTGGCAGGCCTACGGGTTGTGGCGTCGCGGCGCGTCCGAGGAGGCCTCAACCGCCGGGGCGATCCGGCTTTACCGCTACTCCATCAGCTACCTGAGCCTCCTGTTCGCGGCGGTCGCGCTCGACGCCCTGGTGGTCATTCCGCTCTGACGCCGCGCCCGCGCCCGGCGTGGCTGTCACCATGGGGGTCATGGAGATCCGTTTTCTCGGCGGCGCGACCACCGTCACCGGCTCGCAATTCCTGCTCTCCACCGACCAGGCGCGGATCCTGATCGACTGCGGGATGTTCCAGGGCAGCCCCAACGAGTCGATCCGAAACCGGATCCCGTTCGCGTTCGAGCCCGCGGAGATCGACGCGGTCCTGCTGACGCACGCCCACCTCGACCACTGCGGTCTGCTGCCGCTACTGGTCAAGCACGGGTTTCGCGGTCCGATCCGGGCCACCCCCGCGACGATCGAGCTCGCGACGCTCGTCCTGCTGGATTCCGGCCGGCTGCACGAGGAATTCGCGAAGCGCGAGGAACGTTGGGAGCGCCGGCATCCTGACGAGGTCGAGGCGGACGACAGGAAGGAGGCGGAGGCATATCGCGCGGCGCTCGAGCTGGCGGGCGACCCACGCGCCGATGGCTGGCCGCGCGATCCGGAGGCTGAACTGCGCGCGCAGCCGCCGCATCTCCAGATCGACCTGGACGCGCCGCTCTACACCGCCGACGACGCCGAGCGGGCGTTGCCCCACTTCGGGCCGCTCCGGTACGGCGAGGAGGTCGAGGTCGCCCCGGGGATCCGCGCCACGTTCGTCGATGCCGGTCACATCCTCGGCTCCGCGATCATCCGGCTCCGCGTCTCGGACCGCGACGGAGGCGAGGAGCGGATCATCGTCTGGTCGGGCGACCTCGGCCGGCCCAGGACCCCGATCCTCCGCGACCCGACGGCCATGACCGATGCCGACTACGTCATCGTCGAATCGACCTATGGCGGGCGTGAGCACGAGCCAGGCGACGAGGCGATCCGGATCCTGGCTGAGACCATCCGGATGGTCGCGGCGGCCGATGGCGTCCTGCTCATTCCCTCGTTCGCGATCGGTCGCACCCAGGAGGTCGTGTGGCAGCTGGATCGGTTGATCGAGCGGGGTGAGATCCCCCTCCTGCCGCTCTACCTCGATTCGCCGATGGCGTCCAGGGCGTCCGACATCTACCGCCGCCACCCCGACGACTACGACGCTGAGACCGCAAAGCTCCTGCGCGACGGGGCGAGCCCGCTCGAGTATCCCAACCAGATCGTGACCAGGGAGCCCAGTGACTCGAGGGCCATCGCCCGTGCACCACGGCCGTACCTCATCGTTGCGTCCAGCGGCATGCTCACCGGGGGACGGGTGGTGAGCCACCTTCGCAACCTGATCGACGATCCGAGCGCCACGATCCTGTTCGTCGGATACCAGGGCGAGGGGACGCTCGGGGCCCACCTGCAGGCAGGCGCACGCCAGGTGAAGCTGGACGGTCAGGTCCGTCGCGTCCGCTGCCAGGTGCGCTCGATCAGCGGCTTCTCGGCGCACGCCGACGAGCGCGAGCTGCTCGACTGGCTCGGCCGGTTCGCAGCCGGCAAACAACCCGGTGACCCCGGGTACCCGCGGCGCGTGTTCCTCGTCCACGGCGACCCGGAGGCGCAGGTTGCCCTCGAACCCAGGGTGCGGGATCTCGGCTTCGCGACCCACGTCCCGTACTGGCACGAGCGGGTGGAGCTGGACTGACCGGTGCCGTTCGGCAACGGCAAGCGTACCCAAACCGTTGATTGCGGCCTGGGACCTCTGGTACAGTACTTGTGGCCTCATTCCGGGGGATTCGGCCTGATGCCCGGTGGCGGAGACATCCGTCGCCGGGTATCACCATGTTCGGGCCCTCAATCCTTCTCCGCTTTCATGTGCCCTTGGCGTTCAAGCCACGAAACGCGCAGGATGGAACGACGCGGCGCATCAGGCGCAACGTGGAGGGCATTGGAATCCCCATGCCGGACCATCGGGCGTGGGTCGGCACGAAGGAGCGCGGATGCGTCCCAGCCTGAACATCCTCAGCGACGAGCTCATCACCCGGATCGTCGACGAGGCCAAGCGGGTGCTGGCCGAGGTCGGCATGGAGATCCGCGGCCAGGAGATGCGCCGCCGACTCCTCGAGCACGGCCTGCCACTGGACCACGCGGGCGAACGGGTCCTCTTCCCGCGCGACGTCGTGGACCGGGCGATCGCGGATGCCCCCGCGTCGTTCGTGTTGTACGACCGAGCCGGCGAAGCGCACGCCGACCTCGGTGGCGACCGCGTCCATTTCGTGCCGGGTTCGTCCGGCCTGAAGGTCCTCGACCACCGCACCGGGGAAACGCGCCTCGCCAACTCGACCGATTTCGTGGAGTACGTCCGGGTCGCCGACGGCCTGACCAACATCCCGTACCTGGCCACCGCGTTCTCGACGAACGACGACATCGAGGCCCAGGTATCCGATGCCTGGCGGCTGTACATGACGCTCACCAACTCGAACAAGCCGGTCGTGTCGGGTGCCTTCACCGAGCACGGCGTCCCGCGGATGGTCGCGATGATGCAGTTGTTCCGCCGCGATCGCGCCGACCTGATCGCGCGCCCGATGTCGATCTTCACGATCACCGCAACCGGCAACTTCCGCTACAGCGAGGACTCCTGCCAGAACCTGATCGACTGTGTCGAGGCGGGGATCGCCGTCGAGATCGTGCCGGTCACGTTGATGGGGCTGATCGCGCCGGTCACGACCGTCGGGGCGACCGTCTTCCACACGGTCGACGTCCTCGCCGGGATCACCATGGCCCAGGTCATCCGGCCGGGCGCGCCGGTGCTGTTCGGGGGCGCCCCGGCCACGTTCCACATGAAGATCGCGAGCTCCCCGATGTCGGCGATCGAGGCGCTCCAGCTGGACGCGGCGTACGTCGCGGTGGCGAAGTCGCTCGGTCTGCCGACGCAGTCGTACATGGCCCTCTCGGACAGCCCGATCCTGGACGCGCAGGCCGGCGCCGAGACCTTCGGGAGCGCGCTCATCGCCGCGCTCGCGGGGGTCAACTCCGTGTCGGGTCCGGGGATGCTCGACTTCCTCCTGGTCTTCAGCCTGCCCAAGCTCGTCTTCGACGACGAGATGTGCGGCCAGGCGTTGCGCTTCGTCCGCGAGGTCGAGCCGCATGACGACCTGCCGACGACGGATCTCATCCGCCAGCTGATGGCCGATCAGCACCTGATCTTGGCCGACCACACGATGCGGCACTGGCCCGAGGAGCTCTATCTGCCGAGCGCCATCGTCGATCGCGACAACCGCGAGAACTGGACCAGGCAGGGCGCCAGGGACACGTACCAGCGGGCCGTGGCGGAGGCCGAGCGGCGGCTCGCCGCCTATCACCAGCTCGAGACCGATCCGGCCATCGACGACGAGCTTCGCCGGATCATCCGGTCCGGGCTGGTCGACCAGGACCGCCTGCCCGAGATCCCCGTCGCGCCCGAACCGGTCGAGCTCGGCGCGGGGAGTGCCGGACGACGCCACAACCGCCGGCGCGAGCGACCGCCAACCATCGATCCCGGACCGATCCCGTCGTGAAGGAGGTGAACCGTGCCTGAGACGACCATCCTGACGGCCGCCGAGCTGGCCTCGGTTCGGCGCGAGTACCGCGGGGCGACCCTGCTGCCGAAGCGCGCCTACCACGACGCCGGCATCTTCGACTGGGAACGCCGGGAGATCCTCCGCCGGGACTGGGTGCTCGTGGCGCGCGAGGAAGATGCCCCCGACCCGGGAACGTATCTGCTCGTCGAGGTCGATGGCGAACACCTCGTCATCGTCCGCAACCGCGAGGGAGTCCTGCACGCCTTCCACAACGTCTGCCGGCATCGCGGCACGGCCGTCGTCGAGGACGCGTGCGGCAAGATCGTGCGCTTCCAGTGCCCCTACCACGCCTGGATCTACGACCTCGATGGGTCGCTGGTGCGCGCCAAGCACACCGATGATCTCGACGACTTCGATTTCGAGACGTACAGCCTCGCGTCCGTGCGGCTCGACACGTGGCAGGGGTTCATCTTCGTCAACCTGGCGGCCGACGGCCCGACCCTGCAGGAGCAGCTCGGCGACCTCGTCGACCACATGGCCAGGTTCGACTTCGGGCGGCTTCGCTCGGCCAGGCGAGTCGAGTACGCGGTCAACGCCAACTGGAAGTTCATCGCCGAGAACTACTCCGAGTGTTATCACTGCCCAGGTGTCCACCCGCAGCTCAACAAGCTGACCCCGTATGACCTGGGCGGGGACTTCGAGCCCCACGGCGCCTGGCAGGGCGGCTGGATGGAGCTGGTCGGAGAAGCGGAGACGATGGCCCTCGACGGGGGGCACGGGTCGCGTGATGGCCGGCCGCCGATGCACGGGATCAGCGCGGTGGACGAACGGCGGATCTTCTACTACGTCCTGTGGCCGATGACGTTCATCTCGATCCACCCGGACTACCTGCTGCTCCACCGGCTCCTGCCCCAGGGCCCGGATCGCACGCGCGTGGTCTGCGACTGGCTGTTCGAGGCGGACACGATCGCGCTGCCCGGGTTCGACCCGTCCGACGCGGTCGCCTTCTGGGACCTGACCAACCAGCAGGACTGGCACGTCTGCGAGCTCCAGCAGCGTGGAACCGCGTCGAGCTCGTGGGTGGCTGGCCGGTACTCGAACCAGGAGGCCTCGGTCCACGCCTTCGACCGGATGGTCGCCGACCGCTACGCCGGTGACCCGATCTCGGCCGCGCGGACGGTTCGCGAACGCTACGACGTGCCGCCGCCCAGGCCGGGCATGGTTGGCGGACGGGACGTGGTGCGCGGCGTCAACCGGGCCGCCGCGCGATCGTCAGGCGGGGAGCCGATCCAGCGCCGCCGCTCGCGCCGAGTCGAAGCCCGGGAGACCGCGATCCACCATCTCGTCCGACGCGGTCAACGAGATCCGGAACCAGCCCGGCGCCTCGACGACGGTGCCCGGCAGGACGAGCACGCCATGGTCGGCCAGCAGTTCGCCGAAGGCCATGTCGTCCTCGATGGGCGACTGGGCCATGACGTAGAAGGTCCCCTCCGGGTTGGTGGTCGCATACCCGATCTCGCGGAGCGCCCGGACGACCCGGTCGCGCCGGCGCTCGAGCGCCCCGACGTCGATCGATAGCGCGTCCAGGTCCTCGATGGCGTGCTGCAGCAGGGCATTGGGAAACGACCACCCGCTCGCGATCTGGGACGTGAAGAAGTCATCGCGCAGCCGTTCGCGATCGGGCATCGCGGGTGGCGTCGCGATGTAGCCGATCCGCATGCCCGGGGCGAGCAGCGTCTTGCCAAACGAATAGTTGATGATCGTTGCCGGATAGACCTCGGCCGGGCTCCTGAACCGGCGCCCGTCGAAGACGATCCGGTTGTAGGGCTCGTCCGAGATCAGGTAGATCGTGCGCCCGTGCCGCGCGCTCGCCTCCGTGAGGACGTCGGCGACGGCTCGCAGCGACTCCGGCGGGTAGATCCGGCCGGTCGGGTTGTGCGGGGTGTTGACAAGCACGGCACGGGTTCGCGGCGTGATCGCAGCGGCGATCGTGGTCGCGTCGAGATCGAATGCGGGTGGTTCCAGTCGCACGCGCACGGGTTCACCACCGCCAGCGAGGATGAGGATCTCGTAGAAGAACCAGGGCGGCGAGAGGAAGACGACCTCGTCGCCGGGGTCGAGGATCGCCCGCAAGGTGACCGCCAGCGCCGCGAAGCCGCCGTTGGTCATCGCCACGTCCGCGGGATCCCAGTCCAGCCCAGTCCGCTCCGACAGCGAGTTGGCGATGGACGCCTGGCTCAGGGGCTCGCTCATCTTGTAGGCGAACCAGTCCTTGTCGCGCGGCGGCAGTGCCCGGGTGAGCGCGTCGACATACGCCGGGAGGGGCATCTCCTGTGGGTTGCCGACGGCGAAGTTCGCGATGCCGGGTTCGTCGCGACGGGCCCAGATCGGGCCATCGAAGAAGCGGCTGAACGGCGCGATGCTCGCCCGCAGCCGGTCGATTTGCCGAATGGTCGTCGCCATCACTCTCGCCTCGGTTTCGTTCGTGCCGCAATCCTCGCCATGGCGCCGGCCCATCCGGCGTCGAACGGCCGGCCTGGCTCATCGAGATCCATGCTCACGGGTGCGTGATCGGACGGGACCGGCGGGCCCTTGCGCGCCTCCCGGTCGATCTCCGCCGCGACGACGCGCGCCGCCAGCGGCTCCGTGACGAGCAGGTGGTCGATCCGCATGCCGAGGTTCTTGTGGAAGTTGCCGGCTCGGTAGTCCCACCAGCTGAAGCGACCTGGTGGCTGCTCGCGAAGGCGGTACGCATCGACCAGTCCCCAGGCCAGCAGGTCGCGGAATGCGGCGCGCTCGGGCTCCGAGACATGGGTCCCGCCGTGGACGGCTCGAGCGTCCCACACGTCGGCGTCGGTCGGCGCGATGTTGAAGTCACCGCCGATGACCATCGGTTCGGAGGTCTGCCGCGCATCCGCGAGCCAGCGCGCCAGGCGCTCGTACCAGGCCAGCTTGCCGGTGTAGAAGGGTGAACCGACGATCCGCCCGTTCGGCGCATAGATCGTGACGATGCGGATGCCCTCGACCATGGCCGACAGCATCCGTGCCTCGTCGAATGGGTTGAAATCGTCCTCGCTGGCCACCGCCCCGCCGGCGCCGCCGGGACCGGAATCGCGCACCGGGCCGTCCCCGAAGTTGGTGACGACATCGCCGACATCGAGACCCTTGCGGGTGACGATCGCGACCCCGTTCCAGCGTCCCTCGCCGTGGTGCAGGATGTCGTAGCCGAGCATGCCAAAGGCCATGACCGGGGCGTCGAGGTCGGTCAGTTTTGTCTCCTGGAGCATCAGGATGTCCGGCGCGGCCCGCTCCAGCCAGCGCTCGACCGCTTCCTGGCGAGCCTTGAGCGAGTTGACGTTCCAGGTGGCGATGCGCATCGCGTCCAACCGTCAGTAGCGCCGCCCGCGCTGGCGGGCGAGATCGAAGGTCGCGGTGTCGGCGACCGCCATGACGGCCATCGTCCCGGCCTGGACGGGGTCGGAGACGACGAGATCGACGTGTTCGGTGATCGAGCCGACCATGTTCAGGGCGATGATCGGGATGCCGACCGCGCGAAGCTCGTCCGCCGCGACGCTGATGTCGCCGCCCATGATCGACCCGGCGAGCACGAGCAGGCGGGCCCTTGGCAGGTCCGCCACGGCCCGGACGGCCGCGGCGATGTGGGCCTCGCCGACGAGCGGGATCGTGTCGACGCTGATCCGCTCACCACGCAGGTTATGGCGGTCGGCCTCGCTGACGGCGCCCAGCGCCACCTGGGCGACCTGCGCCCCGCCGCCGACCACGATGACCCGCTTGCCGAAGACCGAGCCGAGCGCCCGCGTCGGATGGATCGACGTCACGTCAGCGAGCTGCCCGATCCCCGCCACCAGGGCCTCCTGGGTGATGCCCTCCACCTCGAGTTCGATCTCGGTCAGCGGCGGATCACCCGCGATCTGGCGGACGGTGGCCAGCGCCCTGATCCGCCCGCCGATCTCCGCGACCTGCGCGGTGACCGCCGAGATGGCCTCGGCCCGGTCGACGACGTCGAAGCGGATCGCCGCGGTCGGGGCGGCCTTCTGTCGGGGCATCAGCCCAGCGTGCCGCGCCCAGCCGCGCCGGGCCGGAGGTCGTTGACGGAAAGGCCGCCGGCATCGATGCCGCCGGTCGGGTCGTGCTCTTCGAACGGCAGGGCGAGGGCGGTGAAGACCTCGCGCGTTGCCTCGGCGTCGGAGGTCGTGAGCATCAGCGCGCCATCCGTGTCCTCGGCCACGCCGACGATGCCGGTGATGTTGATGCCGCGTTCCCCGAGCGCCGTCGCGACGCGCGCGAGCGAGCCCGGGCGATCGTCGAGCTTGACCGTGAACCAGACCGTCACGGGTGTACCTCCTGTCCGCTCGATGGTACCCGCTGCCTCTGACCCTGCGCTCCGACGGTACGTTCCGGTATGAACCGGATCACCGTCGCCGAGCGGCGGGCTCGCCTCGCCGTGCGCCATCACGTTGCGCCGCCCGAACGGGTGTCGGCGGTGTCCGACGCCGCCTGCGACGTCGTCTGCCTCCACGCCTCGGACCCGGCGACCGTGTACGTGCAGTCGATCCCACGGTTCCCGACGCCGCTCTACCGTGAACTCGTCGGCTGGACCACGTGGCTCAGGAGCGATGGCGGTTCCTGAGCGCAAGCCCGCCCAGCGTCAGTCCGCTGGCCACCAGGACGAGCCCGGCGACCGCCCACCGGATGTCGTCGACCATGAAGCTTGAACCACCGATGAGGCCGAGACCCTGGCCGATCCAGACCAGTCCAGTGGCTGTGAGTGCCGCCGCCACGATCCAGCGAGTACGCACACGCACCTCCCCGGTGGCATCCTAGTCCCATGCCAAAGAAGCGGCCGCCGACCCGTCGATCGGGACGAACCTCGGTCACGCCAAAGGCGAGCGCCATCCTGCAGGCGGGTGTCGGCGCCACCGAGGACGAGCGACTCCTTGAGCGGCCCAGCCCGGCGTTCCTCGACACCGACCCGTGGCGCGCCCTCCGGATCCTGTCCGAGTTCGTCGAAGGCTTCGACGCGATGGCCAAGGTCGGCCCGGCGGTCACGATCTTCGGATCGGCTCGGGCAGCACCCGACACGCCGCTGTACAAGCTCGCCCGAACGATCGCCCGGCGCCTGGCGGAGGCGGGCTACGCGGTCATCACGGGCGGTGGTCCAGGGACGATGGAGGCGGCCAACCGCGGCTGTCGCGAGGGTGGGGGACTGTCCGTCGGCTGCAACATCGAGCTGCCGCACGAGCAGGGCCTCAACGCCTACGTCGACCTCGGCATCGAATTCCGCTACTTCTTTGCCCGCAAGGTGATGTTCGTCAAGTACGCCGACGCGTTCGTCATCCTGCCGGGCGGCTTCGGCACCCTGGACGAGCTGTTCGAGTCCCTGACCCTGATCCAGACACGCAAGGTGCGCAACTTCCCGATCGTGCTGGTCGGCAACTCGTACTGGACGGGGCTCCTCGACTGGATCCGCGACACATTGCTGGCGAGCGCGGCCATCGAGGAGGCGGACCTCGCGCTGCTCCAGCTGACGGATGACCCCGACGAGGTGGTCCGGATCGTGCGGGCCTTCACCGCGGCCAAGGACGACGAGGTCGCGCCGCCCGGCGGTTGACGTTCAGGAGTCGGGCGGGCCGTCGGCCGGGACCGGAGGCAGGGCCACCTCGATCCGGCCGTCGACGATCCGAACCGGGTAGTAGCGAAGGCGGCGGACGCGGGTGAACCGGCGTGCCTCGGCCTTCTTGCCGGGCGGGTCGACCTTTGGATCTCGCCCGGCCGGCGACCAGGTCGGGTGGTACGTCCCGTCGGGGTGAAGACCGCCGGTCGTCGGCATCTGGACCGGCTCACCCGTCGACAGGTCGAACCGACCGTCGTGGAGCGGGCAGGCGACGACGCAATCGTCCAGCTCGCCGATCGACAGCGGCGCACTCATGTGCGGGCAGCGATCGTCGGTGGCGACGATGCCCAGTGGCGTGTGCGCGAGCAGGACGTCCAGGTCTCCGCGCGAGATCCGGCGCATCGTCCCGGCGGGGAGATCCGCAGCGTCGAGAACGACGAGGAAGGACGCGTCGGCCGTGCCATGGGCCTGGAGGTCCGCCCTGAACGGCGCGGGTCGGGGGTTCATCGGCTGCATCGTACCCGCGGACGAGAACGACGGGCCCCCGGGGGGCCCCCCCCGGCCCCGGTGGGGACCACCGGGGCCGTCGAACGAGAGGAGGAGCGAAGTCAGTCGACCGACGGGGAGCCGGTCAGTTGGGGGGCACGGGCATCGGTTGCCCTGGCGACCGGCGTCGGTGCGGGAGTCTCCCCAGTATGGGTTCTGAGCGGGATCTCATGCAGGAACAGCGCTGCGCCGATAGCCAGGATCGTGGTCACGACACCCAGCTGGAAGGCGGCCGTCACGCCGATCGTGAAGGCGCCATGGATGCCGTCGACGATCATCGGGATGATCGGCTGGACCGCCGCGCGGAAGGCCTCGGGAACTGTCGCGAGGATCTGATCGCCGAGGTTGCCGACGCCGACGAGGTTGTCGAGGGCACTCGTGCCCACACCGGAGACCTGGGCGACCGCCTGGGCGGGGACACCGGCCGCGGTCAACTGACCGGGCAGCTCCTCGATGAGGCGCGTGCCGAAGATGGTCCCGGTGACGGCCAGGCCGACCGACCCGCCGATCTGGCGGAAGAAGGTCAGGTTGCTGGTCGCGACGCCGAGCTGCTTGAAGGGCACCGCGTTCTGGACGACGATCGTGTACACCGACAGCGTTGGGCCGATGCCGGCGCCGGTCACGAACATCCAGGCCCATAGCGTGGTGATGTCGGTGTCCGCCTTGAGCTGGGTCATCAGCGCGATGCCAACCGTCATCAGCACGAGGCCGGTCAGGATGATCGCCTTGTACCGGCCGGTTCTCGACACGAGGATGCCGGAGACGATCGAGCTGCCGATCAGGCCAATGAGCAGCGGAAAGATCTGGTAGCCGGATTCGGTCGCGCTCGAGCCGTTGACGAACTGGAACCAGCGCGGCAGGAAGATGATCGCGCCGAAGAAGCCGAAGCTGACCAGGAAGGTCGACACGATCGAGGCCGTGTAGGTCCGGTTCCGGAACATCCCGAGGGGGATGATCGGCTCCCTGGCTCGCGCCTCGATCGCCACAAAGAAGGCGCCGAGGAGGGCGGCGGCCAGGATGAGACCGCCGACCGCGGCATCGGTCCATTCGCCCGTCTGCTTGTTGGTGAGCCCGACGAGCAGCGCGCTGATGGCGACGATGAAGACGGCGGCACCCGTCAGGTCGAAGTTGCGCGTGGCGCCTTCCCGCTTGACGGTGGGAAGCAGGCGCGCGAGGACGATCAGGCTGACGATGCCGATCGGGATGTTGACGTAGAAGATCCAGTGCCAGCTGACGAAGTCCGTCAGGAGCCCACCCAGGGCCGGCCCGATGATGAACGAGATCCCGAACACGGCGCCGAACAGGCCCTGGTAGCGCCCGCGTTCCGCCGGCGTATACAGGTCACCGATGACGGACAGCGCAATCGGGAAGAGCGCACCGGCGCCGATGCCCTGGATGCCTCGGAAGAGGATGAGCATGGCCATGTCCTGCGACAGGCCGGACAGGGCCGAACCGATGAGGAAGACGATGACCCCGAACATCATCATCGGCTTGCGACCGTAGATGTCGGAGAGCTTGCCGTAGAACGGCACGGTGATCGTCGAGGTCAGCAGGTAGATCGTGACGACCCAGGTGTAGTACTCGTTGCCGCCGAGATCGGTGACGATGCGCGGCAGCGCCGTGCCGACGATCGTCTGGTCGAGGGCACCCAGGAAGAGCGCGAGGAGGACGGCGCCGAGGATCTCGAGCTTGGCGCGCGGACTGAGGCCGAGGGCCGGGTCGTCGGCGAGCGACGGCGTCCGCGCCCCGCCTTCCGGGGACGATTCCATGACGTGCTGATCCCTTTCGTGCTTGTGTTGGGTTTCGGGTTGCGCCTCGAACGGTCGCCTACGAACGTGGAGGCACCGTGGAGGCGAGATGACGTCCTGGCATCGATTCGACGGTCGAGTCGACGGCCTCTCGAAGCGCCGAGATGGCGTGTGCGACCGCCCGGAGCTGCGACACCGAGAGGCGTTCAAGGACGGAGCGCATGAGCTCGTCGCTCAGGGCGTCCACCTCGCCGAGCATGGCCTGCCCCGCGGGTGTCACTCGAATGAGGACAACCCGCCGGTCCGCAGCCACGCGGTCTCGCGCGATGTACCCGCGCTCCTCCAACCGGTCCATCAAGCCGGTGGCATTGGAGAGCGACACGTTCAGCACCTCGGCGAGACGGCTCATCGTCATCTCGCCGCTTCGCTGCAGCGTGAACATGATGTGGAGCTGGGCCATGCTCACGCCGAGTCGAAGCAGTCGTTCGCTCGACGCACATTTCAGCTGGCCCATCGTGGCCCGGAAATCGGCGATGATGGCGCCCGTCGCGTCCGGTCGTTCAACCGCCGCAGGTTGCGAGACGGCAGCGATAGTTCGTGTCACACGAAGTATCGTAGCTACGCGAACTATTCTGTCAACATCAATGATTGATGTCGCATGCAGGAGTTGACGTGCGCTTTGCGCTCCAGATCGAGCCCCAGCAGGGGATGAGCTACGCCGATCACGTCGCGATCGCCAGGCGAGCCGAGGCGAACGGCTTCGAGACGTTGTTCCGCTCCGACCATTACGCCAGCTTTCCTGGACCGGCCGGCGAGCCCACCACCGACGCATGGGCGGTGCTCGCCGGGTTGGCCCGCGACACCGAACGGATCGGTCTCGGGACGCTCGTATCGCCGGTCACCTTCCGTCATCCGGGCAACTTCGCCAAGGTCGTGACCACGGTCGACGAGATGAGCGGGGGACGGCTCGAGGTCGGTGTCGGCGCGGGCTGGAACGATCTCGAGCACAGCCAGCTGGGTCTCCCGTTCCCGCCGATCCGCGAACGTGCCGACCTGCTCGAGGACCAGCTGGCGATCCTCCACGGCCTGTGGGGCGAACCCGACGGCTGGTCGTATGACGGGCACGTGACCTCGATCGCCGACGCGGTCTTCAGGCCCCGGCCGGTGGACGTTCCCGGCCGTCCACGGACGCCGATCGGTGGCGCTCGACCGCGGATCCTGGTTGGCGGCCAGGGTTCGCCGCGTTCTTTCCGGCTGGCCGCGCGGTACGCCGACGAGTTCAACCTGTCGTCGGCATCGGGGCCGGACAAGGTCCGAGCCGTCTATGCGGAGCTTGACGCGGCGTGCGAGTCGATCGGCCGGGACCCGGCGACGATCACCCGATCGGCGATGATCGGCGTCCTGGTCGGTCGCGACGAGGCCGAGGTGCGCGATCGACTGCAGGCCATGATCCGCACCCTCGGTGACGACGCCGACGACGACTGGCTTGCCGAGCGCGAGCACCGCTGGATCACCGGGACGCCGGAGCAGGCTCGCGAATCGGTTCGGGCGCTCGCGGATGCGGGGGTCGAGCGGATCATGCTCCAGGACTTCCTGCCCTGGGACCTCGACATGGTGGACGTCATGGGAGAAGCCCTCATCGGCCAGGTCTGACCGCCCGCCTGACGCACCAGCCGTGCGTTGGCCGCTCCGCGCGGTCACTCACGCACCTGCAGGTGCGCTCGCTTCCCGTGCTCGCGTCCGCCTTCGTCTGGCACGCCATGCGGGCGGTCGGTTGGCGGGTTGCTCGCCCCGCGGTGTCAGCCGCCGGCGGCCTCGGCAGCACGGCGGTAGGCCTCGTCCTCGCGGCGGATCAGGTCCGGGTTTGTTCCGCGGGCACGCGCGATCCGCTCGGTCAGGAGCTGTAGCGCGGTCGCGGTCCCGAGCAACGCGGCCACCCGAGCGGGCACGTTTGGGTCGTCGCGGACGAGCAGGCGACCGGCCGGGGTCAGCTCGGGGTCGAGTTGCGAATCCAGCTCCTCTGCCAGAATCGCCGCTGCGCGAAGCCCGATGACCCTGGCGGCCGCCAGCGCCTGCTTCGCCCTGGCCAGCCGTTCCTCGCGTCCGGCGCGGTCGGCCAGGATCAGGACGAGGCCGCTGTCCGGACCGGTCGCCGGCAGGTGGCCGTGCAGGAACGTCTCCAGGTCTCGGTAGGCCGACGGCAGCCAGGACGCCTCCTCGACCTTGAGCGCCATCTCGCGGCCCGCCGGCCGATCGGCGCCGGATGCGATGACCAGCAGGTGCGCGGCCGAACCCAGCCGGCCGGCGATCCGTTCGGCACCCGGCTCGTCGTGTGCACCGGCCGCCAGGATCGCCGCCACCGCGTCACCGTCAAGCGGCCGACCGGTGACACGGGCCGCGACGACGGCGCCGGCCACCAGCGGACTGACGTAACCGACCGAATGGCACCAGCTCTGATCCAGTTCCCCGGTTTCGACCACGATATCCGCCACCTCGCCCGCGGGGGACCTGCCGCTCACGGTCACGATCGCGGTTCGTGCCCCGGTCGCGCGCGACGCGCGGAGGGCACCATTGGTCGCCCCGGTTCCGCCCTCGTGGGACACGCCGATGACCAGGCCGCCAGCCGGTGGATCGAGCGCCAGCTCGAACGCCTGCCCGGAGATCACGACCGCCTCCGACAGACCGACCGAGCGGACCGCGTCGCGCAGAATCTCGACGATCCCCTGGCCCGCGGTCTCCGAGGTGCCGCAGCCCGTGACGACGATCGGGGAGTGGCCCGCGGCCGCCGATCGGACGGCTTCGGAAAGCTCGCCGATCGTGCCGTCAACGGCGAGCCGCGGGATGATCCGCCGCGCCAGCGCAGGTTCGGCGGCGATCATGTCGGTCAGGTGGTAGGGCGGTCCATCACGCCACGATGGCGTCGGAGCGTACGCCCAGGGGTCCGGCGGCCCGGGCAGCGGGGCATCCGGATCGAACGATTCGGCGGTCATGCGGAGCTCCTTGGCAGGGTCCGAGGATACGGGTCGCCGCTGCCGACCGGCGCAACGGCCCGCGACACGCGACAGCGGCGGGGCATGACAGCCCGCGAGCCGTCACCATGACGTGGCAGTCATCACCGGGGCGCAGCACGGCACGGAGGCAGGGATGCAGGTTGGGCTGATGGCCCCACAGGGCTGGAAGGGCGAATACGACGGGTGGGGGGCGGCCGACGCCTGGGCGCGAACGGTCGAGCTGGCGAAGCACGCCGAAGCGCTCGGGTTCGAGTCCCTCTGGGTCTTCGACCACTTCCACACCGTGCCGACGCCGACCGACGAGATCACGTTCGAATCGTTCTCGGTGCTGTCCGCATTGGCCATGGCGACCGAGCGCGTCCGCCTTGGGCACATGGTCGTCTGCACCGGGTTTCGCAATCCGGCGCTGACCGCGAAGCTCTCTTCGACGATCGACGTCATCAGCGGCGGCCGGTTCGAGCTCGGGATCGGGGCGGGCTGGAAGGAAGAGGAGTGGCGAGCCTACGGCTACGGCTTCCCGACGCTGGGTGAGCGGATCGCTGCCCTGGGCGACCACCTCGAGGTCATCCACGCGATGTTCCGGCCCGGGCGCGCGAGTTATGAGGGTCGGTTCGCCCACGTTCGTCGGGCGATCAACGTCCCGAAGGGGCTCCAGGAGCCACGGATCCCGATCATCGTCGGTGGCAACGGAGAGCGCGTGATTGCGGGGTATGCGATCCGCTTTGCCGACGAGCTCAACTGGGTGTTCCTCTCGGCGGACGAGTGCGCGAAACGCCTCGTTTCGGTCCGGGAGCGCTGCGAGGCCGAGGGTCGCGATCCGTCGACCCTCCGGTTCTCGCTCTACACGCGCGACGAGGAAATGCGCGACGCCGGACAGGCGCGCGTCGACGTCCTCGCGCGGCTGCACGAGATCGGGCTGGATCGGATCATCTGCTTCCCGGCCCGTTGGGACCCCACGATCGAGGGCCAGGAGCGGTTCGCCGAGGACTGCCGCGCCGCCGGAATCGAGCTCGGGACCTAGCCCGAACCGCCTGGTCGGTCTCAGCCTCGACCAAACGGCTCGAGCGCGTCCAGACCAGGTCTGCCGCGACCAGCCGCGATCCGCCCCATCCGACGGATCGGCGCATAGCGGAACCAGGCGCGCCCGACGAGGAGCTCGAGGGGGACCGGGCCGTATCGGCGTGAATCGATCGGCGGGCCGTGGCCGGTCGCCGCGGAGTCCTCGGCCGTGGCGTCGCTGACGAGCCAGGCTTCGTCCTCCGCCAGCTCGAGATAGCCGTCGGCGAAGGGCACGCGGTCGCCCGGCCCCGCGGCCACGCGCTTGATCGCGAGCGTCTCGCCGTCTGGTTCGCGGAAGAGGACCACGCTGCCTCGACGGGGCCAACGGACGACCGTCGGGTCGATCAGCAGCCAGTCGCCGGGCTCGATCGCCGGGCGCATGCTCGCCTCGACGACGGCGACACGCCAGGGCCCACGGAAACGGCGAAGCCCCGCCGCGCGACGGGGCTTCCGGGGAGCCAAGGGGTCGATCAGGCCGGTCGGCCGGCGACCCGGGTCTTCTCGAGGCCGCCCGTGGCCTTCCACGCGGCGTCGACCTCGTTGATCAGGTCCAGGAGCTTCTGCCCGTCGGCCGGATCGACCGAGGCCTTGACCTTGGAGACCTGCTTCGTCGCGTTCCAGAACAGTTCGTGGAGGTTGGGGACCTTCTCGAGATGCTCCGGCTTGAAGTAGTCGTGCCACAGGACGTCGAGGTGGTGCTTGACCAGCTCGGCGCGCTCTTCCTTGATCCCGATCGCGCGGGCGCGGAAGGTCGCGTCCGAGTTGGCCTGGTACTTCTCCATGATCCGGAAGCACGATTCGGCTTCGATCCTGGCCTGCTCGGGGTCGTAGACACCGCAGGGCAGGTCGCAGTGGGCGCGGGCGGTGGCATTCGGCGCCAGCCAGCGGGTCAATCGGGACATCACACGCTCCTTTGGGGCACTGGAGGTGGGTTCGAGGTGCCTGAGCTCAACAATCCGAAGTGTCAGATCACAGGTCGGGGCTGTCAAACGATGCGGCGGCAAGGGGGATCTCACCGATTGGCGGAGGGCGGAACTCA
>JBBEBJ010000095.1:0-29499 GCA_040882425.1 Chloroflexota bacterium
CGCCGATCGACTTCACCGGCGACATCAAGGAGATCGACGGGCGACCGATCGCCAAACGCGGCCGCATCCCGGGCCTGACTGCGTCGGCGCGCCTCCGGACGGTCGACCTGTCCGGCTTTCGCGACGGGTAGCGGGCGCTGCGGACCAGCAACCGCGGACCGGTACCAGCGCGCCGGTACCCGCGCGCCGGTAGCCGCGGGCCAGCCACCCGTGGGCCAGCCACCCGCGGGGAGGTACCCCGCCCCAGGTACCCGCACGCGAGAGAGGCTCGCGCGCACACCGGGTTCTGCGATCGTTCCAAGGAAGCGAAACGAGTGTCCGACCATCCCGGGTCGTTCCGCTTGGTCGAAACGACCGGAGAATCGGCTCCGCGGACATCGATGTCGCGGCCATTGATCCCCGCGCAACGCCGGCACACGGGCCGCAACGCCGGCACACGGGCCGCAACGCCGGCACGCGCACGACCGGCGACGCAGACGGCTGCGACGCGGACGGCTGCGACGCGGGACGGCGGGGAGCGACCGAGGCAGGCTCGTGGCTTCCGTGCCACCATCGGGGCATGGACGACGAACGGGAGGCGCCCGAGGTCGAGGCCGGCGACGATGCGCGCGAGACGACCTACGACCTGCTGCAGCGGGGCCATGCGCTGCTCGAACGGCGGCATTTCGCGCAGGCCGCGATCGTCCTGGAGCGGGCCGACCGGCAGGAGCCGGCCAAGGGATCGATTCTGGAGGCGCTCGGTCGGGCCTACTTCAACTCGGGGCAGGCTGAGCGCGCCCGTGCGACCTTCGAGGCGTTGCTCGAGATCGAGCCCTCCTCGCACTACGCGCATTACGCCATCGGCCAGAGCCTGAAGCGCCTCGGACGCGCGGAACGAGCACGGACGCACCTCCGACTCGCGGTCGCGCTCGCTCCCCAGAACGCGCTCTACGAGGCTGCACTGGAGAGGCTGCGCCCAGGGCCTGAGCGTTAGGCATCGCCGCGGGTCGTCGCGCCGCCGCCGTCGGCCGCCCCGGCGCCGCCGCCGGGATTCGAGGCTCGCTCGCGACCGAGCCAGAGCAGCGCCACGAGCGATTTGGCGTCGGCGAACTCGCCGCGTTCGGCGGCCGCGACGGCCTCGGCCACCGAGATGCGCTCGAGGAGCAGGTGCTCGTCGTCGTCGGGCGCGAGCCGATCGCCGTCCGCGACCGTCAGGCGCGTGGCGAGGTAGAGGTGCATGAGCTCGGAGGTGAACCCGGGCGCGGTATAGAAGCGGGCGAGCTTGCGCCAGGTTCCGGCTCGCATCCCTGTTTCTTCCTCGAGCTCGCGCCGGGCCGCCAGATCGGGGTCCTCGATCGTCCCGTCGTCTGCGACGTCGAGCGTGCCGGCCGGGATCTCGAGCAGCAGCTCACCCACGGCCACCCGATATTGCCGGACCAGCAGGACCCGATCATCGGCGTCGATCGCCAGGATCGCCACGGCGCCGGGGTGCTCGGCGATCTCGCGGGTCCCACGCGAGCCGTCGGCTCGTTCGATCGTGTCGACCCGGAAGCTCAGGTAGCGGCCGCGGTGGAGGACCTTCGACTCGACGACGCGCTCGACGAGATCGGCCCCGGAGGGATCCTCCGGGGCCGGGTGGTCGCTGGGAACGGGTCCGTCGCTCAGGCGACGACCGCCACGTCCGGGGCGAGAGTCAGGCCGGATTCACCGTCGAACAGGTGCAGCTTGTCGAGCGGCAGGATCAGGTTGACGATGTCGCCGGGCCGCACGCGGTGCGACGAGTCGACGATGGCCACGACGTCCTGGCCCGCGGCGCTGACGTGGAGCAATTCCTCGTTGCCGAGGTACTCCACGACGTCCGCTCGCGCCCGGAACGAGCCCACGCCCGAGCCGGCCTCGCCGATGTCGAGGTGCTCGGGCCGGAAGCCGGCGATGAGCGTCTTGCCGGTCCTCGGAGCCGCGGCCTCGCGATACCGCGACGGCAGCGGGATCGACCAGTCGGCCGGCCCGGCCAGGCGTGCTCCGTCGCCCGAACCGTCCATGTGGACCTCGGTGAAGTTCATCGACGGACTGCCGATGAACCCCGCGACGAACCGGTTGATCGGGGTGTCGTAGAGGACCTGCGGCGTGCCGACCTGCTGCATCAGCCCGTCGTTCATGACCGCGATCCGCGAGCCCATCGTCATCGCCTCGACCTGGTCGTGGGTGACGTAGACGATGGTCGTCTTGAGCCGCTGGTGGAGGCGAGCGATCTCGGCGCGGGTCTGGACGCGCAGCTTGGCGTCGAGGTTCGACAGCGGCTCGTCCATCAGGAAGACCGCGGGCTCCCGGACGATCGCCCGGCCGAGCGCGACGCGCTGACGCTGGCCGCCGGAGAGCTCCTTTGGCTTGCGATCGAGGAGCTTGCCGAGCTGGATCGTGTCGGCGGTCTCGCTGACCCGGCGCTCGATCTCGGCCTTGGGGACCTTGCGCAGCTTCAGCCCGAACGCGAGATTCTCGCGGACCGACATGTGGGGATAGAGGGCGTAACTCTGGAAGACCATCGCGATGTCGCGATCCTTGGGCGGAACGTCGTTGACGACCCGGTCGCCGATCCGCAGCGTCCCGCTGGTGATCTCCTCCAGCCCGGCGATCATCCGCAGGCTGGTGGTCTTGCCGCAGCCCGATGGCCCGACAAGGACCATGAACTCGCCGTCGCCTATCTCCAGGTTGAGGTCCTTGACGGCCTGGAACTCTCCGTACATCTTGTTGACGTTCTCGAACGTCACAGTCGCCATCGCGACCTCCTCCGATCCCGGCGGTCCTTCGCGGGCCCTTGCATTCAGCCGCCGAGGCGGACGTGAACGGGCCCCGTACGAGGGCTGCGTGGGGTGCCCGCATCGTAGGCCCGCAACAACCCCAGCGCAACCCTTCGGGCCCCGAATCGGCGGTTGGCCCGGCGGCGCTGCACCAGCCGGGATGAGCATGGAGGGGTACCCTCTGTTGAAGAGCGTCCGCGGACCTGCTGATCCAACGAGGCGATGATGGCGACGACCACGACCGAAGCACGCACGGCGCACCTGGCAACCGACGAGCTGGCGCGAATCGATGCCTACTGGCGGGCGGCGAACTACCTGTCGGTCGGCCAGATCTACCTGCTCGACAACCCGATGCTCCGTGAGCCGTTGCGGCCCGAGCACGTCAAACCACGACTGCTCGGCCACTGGGGCACGACCCCCGGGCTGAACCTGATCTACGCCCACATGAACCGCGTCATCCGCAACCACGACCTGGACGCGATCTACATCACCGGGCCCGGTCACGGTGGTCCCGGGCTCGTCGCTAACGCATACCTCGAGGGCACCTACAGCGAGGTCTACCCGAGCATCAGCCGCGACGAGGACGGGATGCGCCGGCTGTTCCGCCAGTTCTCGTTCCCGGGCGGGATCCCAAGCCACGTCGCGCCCGAGACGCCGGGCTCGATCCACGAGGGTGGTGAGCTCGGCTATGCGCTCTCGCACGCGTACGGCGCGGCCTTCGACAACCCGAACCTGATCGTCTGCGCGGTCGTCGGTGACGGCGAGGCGGAGACCGGTCCGCTCGCCACCAGCTGGCATTCGAACAAGTTCCTCAACCCGGTCGGCGACGGCGCGGTCCTGCCGATCCTCCACCTCAACGGCTACAAGATCGCGAACCCGACCGTCCTCGCGCGGATCCCCCAGGACGAGCTCCGGGCGTTGATGGAGGGGTATGGGCATCGGCCCTATTTCGTCGAGGGTGACGATCCCGCGACGGTGCACCAGGCGCTCGCCGCGACGTTCGACGCCGTGATCGAGGAGATCCACCGGATCCAGAAACAGGCGCGCGAGGACGGCGTCACCAAACGTCCGCGCTGGCCGATGATCGTGCTCAAGACGCCCAAGGGCTGGACCGGGCCAAAGGAGATCGACGGGAAGCCCGTCGAGGGCACCTGGCGGTCGCACCAGGTCCCGATGGGCGAGGTGCGCACCAACGCGGGCAACCGGGCCATCCTCGAGGCGTGGATGAAGAGCTACCGCCCCGAGGAGCTGTTCGATGAGCACGGGACGCTGATCCCCGAGCTGGCCGCCTTGCCGCCCAGGGGCTACCGGCGGATGAGCGCGAACCCGGTCGCCAACGGCGGCGAACTGTTGCGCAACCTCAGCCTGCCCGACTTCCGCGATTACGCCGTCGACGTCCCGACACCCGGAGCCACGACGTCGGAGGCCACTCGCGTGCTGGGGACCTATCTGCGCGACGTGGTCGATCGCAACCGGACCAACTTCCGGATGTTCGGGCCCGACGAGACGGCCTCGAACCGGCTGGGCGCGGCGCTCGAGGTGACCGACCGGACGTGGGTCGCGGAGACCCTTCCGACCGACGACCATCTGGCGCCCGATGGGCGGGTCATGGAGGTGCTCTCGGAGCACCAGTGCCAGGGTTGGCTGGAGGGATACCTGCTGACCGGCCGGCACGGGCTGTTCAACTGCTACGAGGCGTTCATCCACATCGTCGACTCGATGTTCAATCAGCACGCGAAGTGGTTGAAGGTCACCCGTGACCTGGCCTGGAGGCGCCCGATCGCGTCACTCAACTACGTGCTGAGCTCGCTGGTCTGGCGCCAGGACCACAACGGCTTCTCGCACCAGGACCCGGGCTTCATCGACCACGTCGTCAACAAGAAGTCCGACGTGATCCGGGTCTACCTGCCGCCCGACGCCAACACGCTGCTGTCCGTGGGCGACCACTGCCTGCGCAGCCGCCACTACGTCAACGTGATCGTCGCCGGCAAGCAGCTCTCCCCGAACTGGCTGTCGATGGACCGGGCGATCCTGCACTGCACCCGCGGGATCGGGATCTGGGACTGGGCCAGCAATGACGGGGACGGCGAGCCGGACGTGGTCATGGCCTCCGCTGGCGACATTCCCACGATCGAGGCGCTCGCCGCGGTCGAGCTCCTTCGGGAGCACCTGCCCGAACTCAAGGTCCGCTTCGTCAACGTCGTCGACCTGATGCGCCTCCAGCAGGCATCCGAGCACCCGCACGGCCTGTCGGACCCTGAGTTCAACTCGCTGTTCACGACCGACAAGCCGATCATCTTCGCCTACCACGGCTACCCCTGGCTGATCCACCGGCTTACATACCGCCGGACCAACCACCCGAACCTGCACGTCCGCGGCTACAAGGAGGAGGGGACCACGACCACGCCGTTCGACATGGTCATGCTCAACGACCTCGATCGGTTCCACCTGGTCATCGACGTGATCGACCGGGTGCCGGGGCTGGGTCCGCGGGCCGGCCATGTCCGCCAGCTGATGGTCGACCGGCGGATGGAAGCGCGGGCGTACACGCGCCAGGCAGGCGACGACCTGCCGGAGATCCGCGACTGGAGCTGGTCGGGCTCGGCGGGCGTGACGGCAGCCGCGAGCGTCGCGGGAGCATCCGACTGACGCACCCGGGCGCGATGCGGGGCCGCGTCCTCGTCCTCAATGCCGGGTCGAGCACGCTCAAGGCGTCGCTCGTCGAGGTCGATGCGCCCGGCGACGCACCGCCGCCGCTCGCCGCGACCATTGTCGAGTGGGGCGCGGATGCCTCTCGTGGTGCCGACATCACGGCCGGGGTGACGCGGGCCCTCGAACAGGTCGGAATCGATGGGGCGACGGATCCCGCGCTCGTGGCTGTCGCCCATCGCGTCGTCCACGGGGGCTCCGCGTTCACCCAGCCGACCGTCATCGACGACGCCACGCTGGCCGCGATCGATGCGCTCGCGTCCCTGGCGCCGCTCCACAACCCGATCGCCGCGGCCACGATCCGGGCGGCCCGACGGTCGCTTCCGCGGATCCCCCACGTGGCGGTCTTCGATACCGCGTTTCACGCGACCCTGCCCGAGACGGCCTGGCGCTACCCGGTGCCCGCAGGCTGGGACGACTGGGGCATCCGGCGCTACGGCTTCCATGGGTTGTCGGTGGCCTGGTCGGTCGAGCGGGCGGCGCAGCTCCTCGATCGCCCGGCGGAGACCCTGGGTCTCGTCGTCGCGCACCTGGGCAACGGCTGTTCCGTGACCGCGGTCGACGCCGGTCGGTCGGTCGCGACGTCGATGGGCATGACGCCGCTCGAGGGCCTGATGATGGGGACGCGGGCCGGCTCGATCGACCCCGGGATCATCCTGGCCATCCTCCGCGACCAACGCCTCGACGTGGACGCGCTGGCCGAGGTCCTCGATCACCGCGCCGGTCTCCTGGCCGTCTCCGGATCGTCATCCGACCTGCGTGAGCTCCAGGCGGCGGCCGACGGCGGGGACGCCCACGCGGTCCTCGCGATCGACATGTTCGTCGACCGTGCCGGAGCGGGGATCGCCGCGGCAGCGACGGCCCTGTCCGCGCTCGACGGCGTGGTGTTCACCGGCGGGATCGGCGAGCATGCGAGCCGAGTTCGCGCCGCCATCGTGGATCGACTTTCCGTCCTGGGCGTCGAAGCGATCGATCCGGCGGACGACGGCTGGGACGGGATCCTCGGCGGCGGTGGCGGGCACGGCCCGGCCGTCCTGCGCATCGGTGCCCGCGAGGACATCGTGGCGGCGCGGGCGGCCCTGGCGGTAACCAGCTAGGCGGTTCGCGGTCCGAACACGACGAGCACGTGGCCCGGCCCGCGGGCTTACTCGGCGAGCCACACGGCGATGTCGCCGGCGGAGGGCACCCGGCCGTAGCTCACGACCTTGCCGTCGATGACGAGCCCAGGGGTGCTCATGATCCCGTAGCCCATGATGTCCGCGTAGTCGGTGACCTTGGTGATCTCCGCTTCGACTCCCGCAAGCCCCAGCGCCTCGCGGGTGTTGGCCTCGAGCCGGGCGCAGTTGGCGCAGCCGGGTCCCAGGACCTCGATCTTCTTCATGCGGTGGACTCCTTTCGGGTGCTCAGGCGAGGATGACGTTGAAGCCGAAGCCGACCAGGAGGATCCCGGTCGCCACGACGGCGACGAACACGACGATGAGGCGGGGCTTCATGACCCGGCGCAGGATCACGAGCTCCGGCAGCGACAGGGCGACGACGGCCATCATGAATGCGAGGGCGGAGCCGAGCGGCAGGCCCTTCCCGACGAGCGCCTCCACGATCGGCAGCGTGCCAGCCGCATCCAGGTAGAGAGGCACGCCGAGGAGCACGAGTGCCGGGACGGCAAGCGGGTTGTCCCGACCGCCGACGGCGACGACGAGCTCCTCGGGGACGAAGCCGTGGATGGCGGCTCCGATCCCGATGCCCACGACGACGAACGGGAGCACCCGGCGCACGATCGCACGGGTCTGCAGCCACGCGTCGCGGAGCCGGTCCTCGAACGTCAGGGGCGCCTGCTCGACCGACGCGCCCATGCGGATCTTCCAGACGTAGTCCTCGATGTAGCGCTCGAGGTTCAGGCGGCCGATGACGAGTCCCGCGAGGACGGCGATCGTCAGGCCGGAGGCGATGTAGGCGAGCGTGACGAGGGGCCCGAACAGCCCCCAGATGAGGATGACCGGGACCGGACCGACGAGCGGTGAGGCGACGAGGAACGCGAACGTCACCCCCAGGGGCACCCCAGCCTCGACGAAGCCGATGAACAGCGGAACAGAGGAGCAGGAGCAGAAGGGCGTGACGGCGCCGACGCCGGCCGCCGCCATGGTCCCCGGAACCGCCCGACGGCCGGCGAGCAGGTGGCGGACACGCTCCGGCGAGATGAACGTGCGGAGGAACGAGACGACGGTGACCGCCGCAGAGAGGAGCAGGAGCACCTTGGGCACGTCGTATACGAAGAAGGCCACCGCGTCGCCGAGCTGGGAGCCTTCCTCGAGCGCGAGCAGGTCGTAGGCGGCCCAGTTCGCGAGTGGCAGGTTCACGAACCAGGCGACGAGCCAGGCGACCGCAGCTAGTCCGACCGTGGGCCAGAACGGAACGTGGAGTCGGCGGACCGCGAGGACCGTCACCGGAGCAGGTTCCCCAGTGCCTTGAGCGCGGTTGCGCAGGCTTCGTCGTCGCGCTCGTAGTAGACCCAGCGCGCGTCGACCAGGTGCCGGCTGGCACGAACCAGGCCCGCTCGGCGGAGCCTGGCAAGGTGATTGCTGACGTTGTTCTGGCGTTCGTCGAGGGCGGCCGCCATCTCGCAGACGCAGTGTGGCCCGCTGCCCAGGAGCGCCAGGATCCCGGCTCTGACCGGGTCGCCCAGCAGCGCCGCGGTTGCCGCGACGTCGGCGACGTCCGGTGCCCGGATCGCGAGTCGCAGCTCCGGCAGCATCGGGAGCTCCATCCGCGTCGTCACGACGTCACCGGTTCCGGGGCGGGCGCCATGGCGACGGCCGCAACCGCGTCACCCGGCTTGACCCCGAACCAGCGGGGACCCAGGCGCATCGCCGCCCAGACGAGGAACAGCATCACCGGCACCTCGATGAGCGGGCCGACGACGGTCGCGAGGGCCACCGTCGGCGAGAAGGCGGTGATGGCGATCGCGATGGCGATCTCGAAGTCACGACCGGTGGCGCTGAAGGCCACCGCCACCGCGTCGGCGTACGTGAAACGGAGTCGCCAGCCGACGAACAGCACGACGAAGAACATGATCGCGAAGAACAGGATCATCGGGATCGCCATCTCGATGACGATGCCCGGCCGCTGCAGGATCAGGTCCCCCTTGAGGGCGAACATGACGATGAGCGTGAACAGCAGGCCCAGGATGGACAGCGCCGTAAGGCCGGGCTTGAGCCGGTCCATCGCCGCCTCGCCGCCGCGGCGTGTCGCGAGATACCGCGTCAGCACGCCCAGGACCAGCGGCAGGCCGAGGTAGAGCACGACGCTCTCCGCCACCACCCAGACGTCGAACTCCACGTTCCCGATCAATAGCCGCGCGTATACCGGGATGAGGAGCATCTGGATGACCGAGTTGAGGGCGACGAACACGAGCGCCATCGGCGCGTTGCCCCTGGCCAGGTAGGTGAAGATGATGACCATCGCGATGCACGGCGCGAGGCCATACAGGACGAGGCCCGTGTGCAGCTCGGGATCGCTCACGAAGATGTTGGCCAGGATGAGCATCACGAACGGGGCCACGAGGTAGTTGAAGGCGAGCAGGACGATGAGCTGGCGGGGCGACCGGGCGGCGGTCCCGACCTCGCCGAGCCGGATGTTCGTCATCGCCGGGTACATCATCGCGAAGAGTCCGATCGGGACTCCGAGCGAGACCAGGTTCGGGACGGTGGCCTCGAAGGTTCCGCCGGCGATTGCCTTGATCGAGTCGATCGGCGGCGTCAGCGCGAAGTCGGAGATCGACAACGCGTTCCCGATGGCGATCCCGATCGCCATGCTGAACAGCACGAAGAAGGGCAGGAGCCGGAAGTCCTCGAGCTTCGCGAGCAGTCGGGTCATCGCGGTCTGCACGTCATCTCGAACGCTCCCGTTGGTTGTCGAACCGTCTCACTACCCGCTGAGTATCACACGATCGCGTGATATGTAAGGGAGCCATTCGGCCCGATCTCGCGGGCTGGCCGGCACCATGCCAGCGGTCGCCGAATTGAGCCCTCGCACCGGACCCGGCCTGGGTGTCGTCGGCCACCTCGGCGTAGCAATCGGCTCGAGGAGACACGCCCAATCGTCTCGGCCGGCCCCCGTCGCGGCGCCGTCAGGCCTTGCGGACGCGGACGCAGATCTCCTTGTGGCAGGCCTGTCCGGAGAGCGGGTCGTAGCGGATGGTGTTGAGGTCGCTGATCGCCGTGCCACGGCCCTTCGCGACCCGCCCGAGCGCCCGATGCCCGAAACCGTGCTGCAGACCCACGACCTCGGGGTGCATCCTGGGGCTCACCTCGACGACGGCCCGTGTCTGCCCATTCGGTGACTCCACGATCACCTCGTCGCCATCCGCGATGCCATACCGCTCCGCGGTGGCTGGGTTGATGATCAACGGGTTCGAACTCTTGAGGCCCACCAGCAACTGGTTGTTCTGCGAGCGGGTGTGGGTGTGGCTGGCCTCCTTCCAGTTGATGAGGTACAGCGGGTATTCGGCGTCCGGCATCCACTCGCGAGGCTGGTAGACCGGCCCGGCATCGACCGGTCTGCCGTTCGCGTCGTTCTTCTCGGCGAACACGGCGTTGTAGAACTGGACCTTGCCCGTGCTGGTGAAGAAGCCCCGCCGCGGGTCGTCGCCGCCGATCGCGTAGCCGATCTGCGCGGGCTTGGTGCCCTCGAGCCTTGGCCCGGAGAGGATCCTGTCGCCGTCGGTGAACCAGGCGCCGCCGGCGATGATCCGGCCTACCTTCTCGCCGCCCTCCGCCTCGGGCTTCGTCCACAGGATGCCGTCGACGACGATCGCCTGCGCCTTGCGCCTGGAGTCGTCGGTCGGCTTGTCGTAGACGGTCCCGTCGGGATCCACGACAAGCGTTGGCTTGAGGGGAGCCGCGTACTTCTCATAGGCGGTCAACTTCTTGTCGTCGACCCAGACCGCGCCCGGGAGAGCCTTCATCTCGTCGAGGGTCACGCCGGGAGCGCCCTTCTTGAGTTCGTTCGAGAGCTGCTCCTCGTACCAGGCGGTCAGGTCCTCCACCGGCTCGCCTGACACGGCGCCGACGCTGAAGAACTCCGCGCCATCCTTGTTCCTGAGGCCGAGCTGTCGACCGAGCGCGGCGACGAACTCGTACTCCGCCATCTGGCCGAAGATCCCGCCCCGGTAGGGCCAGGGCGAGGTCTGGCGCCTGGTCGCTCCCACGACGGGTTGGCGCAGGCCGACCGCCGACCAGGTGACCCAGTGCGAGTTCAGGTCGTAGCGCTCGAGGAAGTGGGTGCCCGGGATCAGGTAGTCCGCAAGGCGCGCCGTCTCGCTCTCGTTGGTGTCGACCACGACGAACGTCTCGAGCTTCGCCAGTGCCTCGGCGATCCGACCGCCGGCCGGCCCCGACATGACCAGGTTCTGGAAGACGCAGACGCCGGCCTTCGGCTGGTACGGACCCGACTCGTCAAGGAGGCGCTGGAACCCGCGGCCGTAGACGCCGCTCCCATGCCCCCACGGGAGGTCGGCGAGTCCGTCGAAGCGCGGCGCCTCGATCGGCTTCTCCGGGACGACACTGGCGTGCTTCGCCCCGCGCTTATCCGGGATGATCATCCCGCCCGGTCGGTCGATCGTTCCGACGAGGGCGTTGAGCAAGGCGATCGCTCGGCCACCCTGGACCCCGTTCGTGTGTTGACCGGGGCCCGACCACGAGTCGGCCAGCGCCGGCTTGGTCGTTGCGAACTCGCGGGCGATGCGCTCGATCGTCTCCGCGGGGACCGTCGTGATCTGCTCGGCCCAGGCAGGCGTCTTGTCGGCGACCAGGGCGGCGTATTCATTGAAGCCGGACGTCCAGTCGCGGACGAAGTCGGCGTCGTACAGGCGGTCGCGGATGATCACGTGGGCCATCGCGAGGGCGAGCGCCCCGTCCGTGGCCGGCCGGATCGGCACCCATTCCTGACCCTTGGCCGCAGTGTCGGACAGATACGGGTCGACGACGACGAGCCGCCCGCCCGCCTCGATGAAGCGCGTGATGATCCGGGCCAGGTGGATCCACTTGAGTGCCGACGTGGGGTTCCAGCCAAAGAGGATCACGTACTTCGATTCGATGAAGTCGGCCAGCGGGCGCTCGTCGCCCATGGCCATCTTGAACGACGCCTTGCGCTCGACGTCGCACAGGTTCGAGTGGTTCGAGTAGTTGGGCGTCCCGAAGAGCGCGCAGAAGTCCTGCTGCGGATGAGTGAACGAATGGTCCTCGCTCCACCACAGGAGCTCCTCGGGGTGGCCGCTCTCACGAAGCGGCCGGAGGCGGTCGGCGATCTCCGTGACGGCCTGATCCCAGCCGATCTCCTGCCAGCCCGGATCCTCGTCGATCCCTTTCCGCGGGTTCGTCCGCTTCATGGGTCTCGTGATCCGGTCGGGGTCGTAGAGGCTGAAGATCGACGCATTGCCCTTGGGGCAGATCGCCGCGCCCTGGCGGACGCCGGTCTCCGCGCTGTAGTCGGCGAAGAAGTCGCTCGAGATGTTCGAGTAGTTGTTGGGGTTCCAGGGGTTGGGCTCGATCTTGACGACGTTGCCCTCGACGACGTGGGCGAGGATGCCGCACTGGCCGCCGCAGGCATTGCAGCACGACGGGATCCACTCGCCAGCCTCCCGGCCGTACTGCCGGATGCGATCCGCCTGCGCCGGGCGAAGCAGCGTCTGCGGCAGCATGACGTTGACGGCGGTGCCCACGAGGGTCGCGCCGACCGCCGTCCCGCCGAGGGCGGCGGCGGTGGTCAGGAAACGCCGCCGGTTCGTGGCGACCGCGACCGGGACGAGCTGTGGTTGCAGGAGCGGGACCGCGAACCGGTTCGCCTCGTTCGCTCGCGCCGGCACCATGGCCGGCAGGTGGCGGCTCAGCGGCAGGAAGACCTCACCGAGTCCGAAGAGGATCAGGCCAAGGCCACCGATCCCGAACGTGATGAGCCACTCGAAGGCGCTCGGGAAGTAGTCGGTCGCATAGCGCGGGTCGTCCACGGCCCGGGAGAGGCCGGCGATCTCCTCAACTGACATCCCCGGGATGACGATGTTCAGCCTGACCCCGATGAAGCCGATGACCACGGCGCCGCAGGCGAGCGTCACGAGGCGCGGGTTGCGGCCGAGAGGGGTCGCCAGGATCACGATCGGGAGCGCCAGGCCGATCCCGACCTGGCCGATCCAGAAGACGTACCAATACGGTCCGGCCAGGGAGAGCTGGAGGCTCGCCACGTAGCCCGGTTCACCGCCATAGGAGCCGACGAGGATCTCCGAGAACTGGAGCAGCGCGTCGAGCAGCAGGAGCCCGAGGACGAGCTTGCCCAGGTCGAGAATCATCTGGCGATGCTCGCGCCAGCCTTCCTGGAAGATCGCGCTCGCCACGGTCAGGAGAGCGCCGCCTGACGCCAGTGCGGACACCAGGAAGATGATCGGGAAGAGACCCGAGTGCCAGTACGGGCGCGAAGCGAGCACCCCGAACAGCGCCCCCACGCCGCCGTGGAACAGGATCGCCAGCGGCACGCCAACCGTGGCGATGATCCTGACCTTCCGCATATCCGCGGCCAGGCTCTCGTCGGAGGCGCCATGCGCTCCGAGCGCCGCGACCCGGGCGACGATGCCACGCCATCCGGGCATGGATCGGGCGACGACGAGGTCGCGCCGCATGAGCAGCCAGAACTCGGCGAGCAGCAGGATGAAGTACGACGTGTACAGCCAGATCATCCAGGCCATCGGCGAGACGGCGTTCGGATAGGCGAAGACGTGCCAGAAGCGCTCGAGATGGCCGATGTCCATCCAGATCGTGAAGAGGGCCAGGACGAGCGAGACGATGGCGGTGAAGACGGCGAGCCGGCCGATCGGCTCGAAACGCTTGACACCGAACACGTAGACGAGCGACGACAGGAGGAAGGACCCGGCCGACAGGCCGATGAAGTAGATGTACTGGGCAACCCACAGGCCCCACGGCACGATCGAGCCGTAGTTCGCCTGCTCGTGGCCCGTCGTCAGGCGCAGGTAGACCCCGACCGTGAAGGGGACCAGGCCGAGGAGACCGACCGCCCAGAAGGCGCGCTTGAGCATCATCGCGGCCTCCTCACAGCAGGTAGTAGACGGAGGGCTCCGTGCCGAGCTCCTCCTTGAGGCGAATGGCGTTGCGTTCCCGGAGCAGCCGCGAGACGTCGCTCTCGGGGTCGTCGAGGTCGCCGAAGTGGATCGCATGGCCGGGGCACGTCTTGGCGCAGGCCGGCCATCGGCCTGCCTCGCGGTCGTACGCACCGTTCTCGTCCTGGAGGTGGAGGCAGAAGGTGCACTTGCGGACGTTGCCTACGGGCGAGCCCTCGGGGGTGCGAACGCGGTACTGGTCGTACTCGGGGGAGACGATCTCGCCGGCCGCGGGTGACAGCTCGTAGTCGTCGCCGAAGTCGAACGACCGCGCCCCGTACGGGCACGCGGCGATGCAGTACCGGCAGCCGATGCAGCGGTCGTAGTCGACCACGACGATGCCATCGGTCTTGCGCTTGTAGGTGGCATTGACCGGGCACACCGGGACGCAGGGTGGCTCCTCGCAGTGGAAGCATGGTTTCGTCATGAACACCGGCCGGTCGTTGCCGCCGCCGGGGAGCGGCTCGCGCGTGACGACCGTGTAGTAGACGCCGGGCGGGGTCTTGTTCTCGATCTTGCAGGCGATGACGCACGCCTCGCAGCCGACGCACCGCCGGGTGTCGATCACCATGCCCCAGTGGTGCTTCCGCTCCGGCGTCGTCGCGGCGTTGACCGCCTCGTGGGCGACAAACGCTCCGGCCACCGCTCCAGCCGCGGCGTGCTTCAGGAAATCACGTCGGCTCGATAGCTGGATGAGGTCCATGCGACCATCCGTGCGGTTCCTCGCATCATTCGGGCGGGGTTGGCACGCGAGGAGTGCCAAAGGTCCCGGTTGCGGGAGGTCAGACGGCCCGCATCTGACGCAGCACCCCAGCCACCCGGGTTCCCGACGAGGGAATCGGCATATGCGCATACCTTCGACGTCGGGCCGTCTGGGGTAGGCAAATAGGGCCATAGGGAACTCGCCTGCTGCACCGCGTCTGGGTGAGGCTCACACGAACAACCCCCGGCGCACTTGCGCCAACCCGGCACGCCCAACGGAGCAGCGATGAGCGAGCACGATCCCGCCACTCGCAATGGCGCAATGACGCGCCGCGGGTTCATCAAGGGCGCACTCGGAGGCGGGGCGCTCACCGCGATCACCGCCTACGAGGTGTTCGCGATCCAGCCGGAGCCGGCAACGGGCGAGAAGCTGCCGCCGCCGACCGGGCCGACGTCGACGCTGTCGAGCGCAGACGACCAGACGGACGTCCTCGAGCGAATGCGGGTCGAGCTGCTGCGGGCGCTGGACAAGCCCAGGGCCGACCGCCGCTGGGTGATGGTCATCGACCTGCGCAAGTGCGTCGGCTGTCATGCCTGCACGATCGCCTGCGTCTCGGAGAACAAGCTCCCGCCCGGCGTGGTCTATCGCCCCGTGATCGAGGAGGAGTTCGGGACCTACCCGAATGTCGGCCGGCGGTTCATCCCGCGGCCGTGCATGCAGTGCGACAACCCGCCCTGTGTGCCGGTATGCCCCGTCAGCGCCACGTACAAGAACGAGGATGGCGTCGTTGTTGTCGACTACCCCGAGTGCATCGGCTGCCGGGCCTGCCTCACCGCCTGCCCATACAGCGCCCGGACCGCCGACTTCGGACTCACCTACACCCAGGATGCGCCACTGGCCGCCGGACTCATCGCCGGTCGCGACGCAGGGGCCGCCTACGAGAAGGCAAGCAACTTCGAGTACGGCACCGAATGGCCGCGCGAGGGGCACGAGTCGCCGATCGGCAACGCCCGGAAGTGTCACTTCTGCCTCCACCGCATCACGGCCGGCGAGCTCCCGGCTTGTGTCACGACGTGCATCGGGAGGGCGACGCTGTTCGGGGACGCCAATGACCCGACGAGCCTCGTGGCCGGGCTCATCGCGCGGCCGAATGTGACCCGGCTCAAGCAGGAGCTGGGAACCGAGCCACGCGTTTACTACCTGACCTGAGGTGGGGAGCAGAACGATGACTACGACCAGGCGCGTGCTGTACGTCCTCGCCATTCTCGCCGTGGTCCTCGGGATCTACGGCTTTGGAAGTCGCCTCCTGTTCGGTGAGCGAGACGTCCACTACGGCTCCTACGTCAACTGGGGGCTGTGGGTGGCGATGTACCTCTTCTTCGCCGGGATGGCGGCCGGATCCTTCATGGTCGCGAGCCTCGACTACGTGTTTGACATCCCCCTGTTCCGCAACACGGGCAGGTACGCGCTGTGGGCCACGGTGGTGACGCTCCCCGGTGCCCTGATCCTGATCGGGTTCGACCTCGGCCACATGGAGCGGATCTGGAAGGTCTACCTGCAGCCGAACTTCACCTCATTGCTGGCCCAGCTCGTGTGGACCTATTCCACCTTTCTCGTCGTCGCCGTCATCGCGCTCGTCATCGCGATGCGAGGCACGCGAACTGCGCTCAAGCCGGTCATGGTCGTGGGCCTGGCCATCGCGATCTTCGTCAGCGGCGGCGTTGGGGCGCTGCTGGGCGTCAATGCGGCGCGGGTGAGCTTCCAGAACGCGATGCTTCCAGCCCAGTTTCCAGTCCTGAACCTCGCTTCGGGCATCGCTCTCCTGCTCGTCATGGTCGGCTTCTTCGGCGTCCTTGCGGATCCCGAGCGACGGATCAGGCTCGTGCGGGTGCTCTCGCTCACGCTCGTCGCCCTGCTCGGCGTGAAGGCGTACTTCCTGTGGGTGGACTACTCGCAGGCTCTGTACGGACAGACACAGGAAGCCGTCGCCGTCGCGGGACAGGTCCTCTTCGGCCCCTACGCATGGGCCTTCTGGGTCCTCCAGATCGGGCTCGGGGTCGTCGTGCCGGCGATCGTCCTCCTCATGGCGAGCACGAGCCGCCGGCCACCGCTCGCGGCCCTGATGGGCGTCTTCGTTCTCGTCGGCCTCGCGGTCGGGCGGACTTCGATCATCTTCCCGGCTCTCGCGTTCCCCGAGTTCGACGGCCTGACCGAAGCGTTTACGGGACCACATCTCGGCCTCGACTACGAGCCAAGCCTCATGGAATGGTCCGTCACCCTCGGGGTCGTTGGCCTCTCAACCCTTGCCTATCTGATCGGTACCGATCGACTGCCGTACTTCAAGCGCACCCCGGAGGTGGCCTCATGACCCGCGATCCTGGCGCCACAACGGTGGACGAGCGCCCAGAGGCGTGCGGCCTGTCCCGACGCAACTTCGTCAAGCTCAGCGCGATCGCCGGCGGCAGCGCCGCCTTCCTCGGCGGCATGCCCGGCTTTGCCAACCTGGTCAAGGCCCAGGAGAGCGTGGTCGAAGGCGCCAACCAGTACCCGCTGGTCGATCCGGCCAACCAGGTCTACACGGTCTGCCTCCAGTGCAACACGGGCTGCGGGATCAAGGTCAAGCTCCTCGAGGGTGTCGCCACCAAGATCGAGGGGAACCCGTTCCACCCGATGACCATGTACCCGCACATCCCGTACGAGACGCCCATCGCGGACGTCGGTCCGGTGGACGGTGCGATCTGCCCCAAGGGCCAGGCCGGCCTCCAGACCGTCTACGACCCGTATCGGCTGGTCAGCGTCGTCAAGCGCAAGCCGGGCACCAAGCGCGGCGAGAACCAGTGGGAGACGATCGCCTTTGACAAGGCGGTGTCCGAGATCGTCGAGGGCGGCGACCTGTTTGGAGAAGGCCACGTTCCGGGTCTGCGCGAGTCCTATGTCCTGACCGACAAGGATCTCGCCAAGCAGATGGCGGACGCGATCAAGAAGATCACCGACGCAAAGGAGGCCGCCGAGAAGGTCGCGCTCGTCGAGGCCTTCAAGGTTGACTTTGCCGATCATCTCGACCTGCTGATCGACCCGAACCATCCGGACTTTGGCCCGCGGAACAACCAGTTCACGTTCGCCTGGGGCCGGCTCAAGGACGCCCGCAAGGACCTCATCTCGCGGTTCCTGGGCGCCTACGGGACAACCAACGCCCACGGCCACACGACCGTCTGCCAGGGCAGCCTCTACTTCACCGGCAAGGCCATGTCGGAGATCTACACCGACGGCAAGTGGACGGGTGGCACGAAGTTCTACTGGCAGGGCGACGTCGGCAACGCGGAGTTCGCGATCTTCGTCGGCGCGTCGCCGCTCGAAGGCAACTACGGCCCCCCGTTCCGCGTGCCTCGGCTCACCAAGAACAGCGTCGACGACGGGATGCGCTTCGTGGTTGTCGATCCGCGCTACTCGAAGACCGCGGCGAAGGCCTGGAAATGGCTGCCCGCCAAGCCCGGGACCGAGGGCGCGCTCGCCCTGGCGATGATCGGCTACCTCATCGACAACGACCGCTACAACAAGGCGTACCTCGCGGCCGCCAACGAGGCGGCGGCGAAGGCCGTCGGTGAGCCGACGTGGACCGAGGCGACCTGGCTGGTCAAGATCGAGGACGGCAAACCGGGCAAGTTCCTCCGCGCCAGCGAGATCGGTCTCGCCGACAAGGAGCTCCGACCGCTCTCGACCGATCCCGAGAAGACCTTCGAGTTCGACTACTTCGTCGCGCTCGTCAACGGCGTTCCGACGCCCGTCGACGCCTACGAGCAGGACCCGGCCCGGGCGGTCCGGGGCGACCTTCTCGTCGACAACCAGGTCCTGTCCGGGATCACCGTCAAGTCATCGCTCCAGGTCATCGCCGACTCGGCGCACGAGCACACGCTCGACGAATGGGCCGAGATCTGCGGCCTGGATGCAGCGGACGTCGCCGAAGTCGCCCGGGAGTTCAGCGCGCATGGGCGGCAGGCCGTCGCCGACATCCACCGCGGCGTCAGCCAGCACACCAACGGGTTCTACAACGTGTTGGCCTGGTACACGCTCAACGCGATGCTCGGGAACTACGACCACGCGGGCGGCCTGATCAAGGCATCGACGTACAAGGCCGACGGCAGCAAGGCGGGTCAGCCGTTCAGTCTCAAGCAGGGGACCGGCGGCATCGCGCCGTTTGGCACGAGCATCATCCGCCACAACGAGAAGTACGAGAAGCACAGCCTGTTCATGCGCGACGGCTATCCGGCCAAGCGCAACTGGTACCCGCTCTCGAGCGACGTCTACCAGGAGATCATTCCATCGATCGGGGACGCCTATCCGTACCCGGTCAAGAACCTGATGCTGTACATGGGCTCGCCGGTCTACTCGCTGCCGGCCGGCCACGCCCAGATCCCGATCCTGACCGATCCCAAGAAGCTGCCGCTGTTCATCGTGATCGACCCGTTCATCGGCGAGACGAGCATGTACGCGGACTACATCTTCCCGGACCAGATGTATCTCGAGCGCTGGGAATTCCAGGGCAGCCACCCGAGCGTGGCGTTCAAGATCCAGCCCGTCCGCAACCCGGCAATCGATCCGCTCGTGCCGGACGTCACGGTCTTCGGCCAGCCAATGGCGATGTCGCTCGAGTCACTGCTCCTGGCCGTGGCCGAAAGGCTCGGCCTGCCCGGGTTCGGCGAGGGCGGGTTTGGCGACTACGGCGACTTCGTCCACCCGGACGACCTGTATCTCCGGATGGTCGCGAACCTCGCCTTCGGCGAGAAGGAGGACGGGTCCGATTCCGTGCCGGATGCCGACACGGACGAGATGGCGATCTTCGCATCCGCGCGAAGCGGCATCCGCCCGAGCGTCGTGGACATGGACCGCTGGAGTCGGATCGCCGGCGAGAACTGGGCGAAGGTCGTCTACGTGCTCAACCGCGGCGGCCGCTTCGAAGCCTATAGCAAGGGGTACACGGAGGGCGTCCTCCCGGAGCCCGAAACCACCCCCTTCGGCTTCGATACGACGCAAGCCGCGCACCCGTTCGGGACGCTCATCAACATCTATGGAGAAAAGACCTACGACACGAAGAGCCCGATGACCGGCGAGCACCTCGCGGGGTACGCGAAGTACTACCCGGCGCCGGTGTCCGTCCTCGGCGAGCCGCTTGACGACGAGGCCCAGGGCTTCGACCTTCGGATGATCACCTACCGGGAGATCATGCAGACGAAGAGCCGGACGTCGTCCAACTACTGGCTGCTGGCCCTGCGACCCGAGAACTTCATCCTGATCAACGTTGTCGATGCGCAGGCTCGTGGCCTGAAGGACGAGGACGTGGTGCGGATCACCTCGGCCTCCAATCCGGACGGCGTCTGGGACCTCGGCAACGGTCGGATCGTGCCGATGGACGGCAAGGTCAGGACGACCGAGGGGATTCGCCCCGGCGTGATCGGGTTCAGTCTCGGTTTCGGCCACTGGTCGTACGGCAGCGTTGACTTCATCGTCGATGGGACCACGATCGAAGGCGATGGCCGCCGCATGAAAGGCGTTCACGCGAACGCCGCGATGCGGATCGACCCGTATCTCGGGAACACCTCGCTCATCGACCCCGTCGGCGGGAGCGCGGTGTTCTACGACACGCTCGTCAAGCTCGTGCGCGTCTGACGACGATCGGGCGGTCGGGTTGGTGCGTCGGCTACGATCGACGCACCAGTCCTGGCTGACGGCAAGCGGAGGCACCCATGTCCGACCAGCGCGGCTACCTGCCGCGGATCTATCGAGACCTGCGAGCCGAGCACCCGGGCATCGCGCAGGCGTATGACGCCCTCGGCAACGCCTGCCGTGAAGCCGGGCCCCTGAGCGAGCGCGAGCAGCGCCTGGTCAAGCTCGGGATCGCGACTGGCCTGGGATCCGAGGGCGCCGTCCGCTCGCATGTCCGGCGCGGGTTGATGGAAGGCATCGCGGCGGAGGACCTCCTCCACGCGATCGCCATCGCTGTCCCGACGGCCGGGTTTCCCGCCACGGCAGCCGCGTACCAATGGGCCCGCGAGGTCCTCGACGCGGTCAGGGAAGGGAAGGACTGAACCCCGGCCCGAGAACGGCGTCATGACATCGCCGGTACCTTGCTCGGTGCTTCCTCGACTCGGTCCTTGAGGCGACGGAGTTCTCGGTCGGGACCGGCCTTGCCTTCCATCGCAACCAGGGGTCCCAGCAGCCGCCATTTCCCGTGGAGTCGGATCTCGGCTCCGTAGGTCGCCCGGGTTCTCTCCGGGCCCACGGGCTCCAGGTCGAGCACCACCGCCAGATCGAACGGTGCGCCAGCAACCGCCTTCCAGACGATCCGGCGCCCGGGCTCGGCCTCGACGACCTCGAACTCGACGTCCCAGCCGAACGGGCCGAACCCCATCCGCTCGCGTCCCCGGGCCCCAGCCTGCGTTCCCTGTCTGCGGACGACCCGAGCGTCGGTCACGGTCATCCACTCGGGATGCCGAACGATGTCCGCCGCGTACGTCCAGACAGCGTCGGCCGACCGCTCGATGATCTGCTCAGTGACGAACCTGGTCATGTCCAGCCTCCCTCTGCTCGACGACCGGCAACGCGCCGGCGATCGCGGTTGCGAGGCGCCCGTAGGCGGCCTCCTTCTCGGCGCGCACGCGCTCCAGTGCTGCGGCATCGGCTGGTGATCCGCCCTCGTAGGCCCAGCGGAGCCGAAGATGCGTGCCTCCGTCGGCCGCATCGAGATCGGCCGTAGCCGCCACCGGACCCAGCCCGGGCACCGCGAGACGCCACCCGACGCGGTCGTAGGGACGCCAATCGACGATTTCCTCGAGCGTCGCCAGCCGGCCGGTCACGCACTGTGCAGTCGTCCCCACGCCTCGGCGCCCGCCGGTCGAGGTCTCCTCGATGACCAACGGCCCCTCCCACGTCGTCCGCAGGGCTGGCGACGTCAGATGCGCCCATACGACGGACGGCTCGGCGGCCAGCGTCGCCTGGACGTCGAGGACCAGGTTGTGCTCGGTGATCTCGAGTCGACGTTCCGCCGACTCCGCCTGCCACCGGGCCTCGAGATCCAGGGTGAACGTGGCAACGCGTCGGAGATGCTCGATCGACTCCTCGCCGGGTGTGAGCCCCAGGGCGTCGGGGTCGAGCCCGAGGGCGTCAACCGCGGCATCGCTGAACCGGACGAACCCGTGCGCGCGCGTCTTCGCCGTCGTCCCCTTCAGCAGGCGATGGACGAGGATCACGTCTGGGCCGGCCAACTCGTCGCGACCGGCGATGCGGCCTCGGACGTAGGCGCCGTGATGCACGAACACCTTGAGGTCGAGCCGGGGAGCCAGCCGGCACGAGTTGCAGTCGCAGCTCGTGGCCTGGTCGATGCTCCGCAAGCGCCGTCGAAAGGCGATGTATGCCGCCTCGATCGCGTCGAGGAGGAGCGATCCGTCGGCACGTCCGTCCTCGACGAAGAGGAAGGCCGCATCGCCTTCGAACTTGGTCAGCCGGAATGGCGGTTCGAGGCGGCCGACGATCGTCTCGAGGAGGTCACCGGCGATGGCCGGCGCGTGCTCGATCTCGCTCCCTGAGAGATACGCGGTATAGCCCGTCAGGTCGGCGATGACGAGGAAACCGGTCTCAGGTGTCGCTGCCATGCCTGGAGGCTAGACCTTGGAGTCGGTCCAATGTCAACCCTCGAGTCACGTCCTGGGAGCGCCACAACGGCGCGCGGGTGTCGATTGCGCCGACGCCGTGTTCCTGACGCGCCCGTCATCACCTCTTGACGGGAGTGTTCGTGCCAGTGTCCCTCGTCATCTCGACGATGGCTGGATTCGCGATCGGCCTGTTGCGCATCCCGGGCGCCAGGTGGCTGCTCCTGCTGTTCATCTTCGGGCTGACCCTGCCCTTCGAGGGGATCATCACCCCGCTGTATTTCCTCGCCAGGGAGATGGGCATCCTCAACACCCGGGTCGCGATTGTGCTGCCGCTGATCGGCCTGTTCATGCCGTTCGCCGTCTACTGGATGCGGGCCCACTTCGTGAACATGCCCAGCGAGATCAGCGAGGCGGCGCGGGTCGACGGTGCGAACACCTGGGACCTGTTCTGGCGGATCCACGTGCCGCTGGCCCGCGCACCAATCGCGTCGCTCGGCGTGCTCATGTCCGTCTGGGCATGGAACCAGTTCCTGCTCGCCCTCGTTCTCGTCGAGGATCCGACCCAGCGGACGATGGCCGGAGCCCTGGGTGCCTTCCAGGGCCACTACGCCACCGATATCCCGTTGTTGTGTGCCGGGACGATCCTGATCCTCCTGCCCACGCTCGTCGTGTTCATCCTGTTCCAACGCCAGATCATTGCCGCGCTTCTCCAGGGTCGGTGAAGGGATGACGATGCAGGCATCGCCCGCGCGCGGCTCGGACAGCATGGACGTCATCGACCTGGGGGATGGCCGGAGCGTCCGCGGTCTCGTAGATGCGGGCTACGGGCCGGTCGTCGATGCCTTCAAGGCGAACTACGTCCTGCGCCACGACCTCGGGTCGGCGTGCACCGCCTACGTCGGCGGGCGGCGTGTCGTGGAGCTCTGGGGAGGCGTTGCTGATCGGCGCACGCGCCGCGCCTGGAACCGCGACACTGCGGCCGTGGGCGGCTACGGCGATGCGCGGGCGCGCGAATTGACTCTCGCCCTCGGCCGCGTCGTCGGCGCCTGACGGGCGCGCGAGGATCAGGGCGATGCGACCCGGCGTGATCTCGCCACGACCGCAGCTGCTCACCTACCCGGATTCGCTGGGCGGGGGATTGCCGCAGCTGAATGCGCTGCTGCACGGGCGTCTCGAGGGCCTGTTCCACGGGGTCCACGTCCTTCCGCCGTTCCCGTCGTCGGGCGATCGGGGCTTCGCCCCGTTGACCTACCGCGAGATCGATCCGCGGTTCGGGACGTGGGGGGACATCCGGCAGCTGGGGGAACGGCACGACGTCGTGCTCGACCTGATGATCAACCACATCTCGCGCCAGAGCCCGGAGTTCCAGGACTTCGAGCGTCGTGGCCGGCGATCGTCGTACGCGGACCTGTTCATCACGGTCGACAAGATCTGGCCCGACGGCGATCCGCCACGTTCGGACATCGACCTGATCTTCCTGCGGAAGCCCGACTCGCCCTTCTCGACGATCACGATCCGCGAGACCGGCGAGCAGGAGCAGGTGTGGACGTCGTTCGGCAGCGCCGCCTGGTCGGAGCAAGTCGACCTCGACATCACCGCTCCAGCGACCCGCGCGCTCATCACGGACTGGCTCCGCTTCTTCGCCTCTCAGCGCGTCCGGATCGTCCGGCTCGACGCCGTCGGGTATGTCGTGAAGAGGCCCGGCACGAGCTGCTTCATGGTCGAACCCGAGATCTTCGAGTTTCTCGACTGGGTCACCGAGGAAGCCGCGAGCTGCGGTCTGGCCGTCCTGCTCGAGGTCCACGACGCTTACGCGACCCACCAACGCCTGTCGGAGCATGGCATGTGGACCTACGACTTCGTCCTTCCAGGGCTCGTCCTCCACGCGCTCGAGACGGGCGATGCGCGGCGTCTCGCCGATCACCTGACCGGGATGCCGGATCGGGTGTTCACGACCCTCGACTGCCACGACGGGATCCCGGTCCGCCCGGATCTCGACGGAATCCTGGCCCCGGCCGAGATGCTCGGCCTGGCCACGCTTGTCGAGCAGCGTGGTGGGAACGTCAACCGCATCCTCTCGTCGAGCCACGCCGAGGCCGTGGATGTCCACCAGCTGAATTGCACCTATTACTCGGCGCTCGACTGCGACGACGATCGCTACCTCGCCGCGCGGGCCATCCAGCTGTTCGCCCGGGGTGTCCCGCAGGTCTACTACGTCGGTCTCCTGGCCGGTGCGAACGATCGGGCGGCGATCGAGCAGACCGGCGATGGGCGAGCGATCAACCGGCACGACTACACGTCGGCCGAGATCGACGACGAACTGAACCGCCCCATCGTGCAGCGGGTGCTCGAGCTGACCCGCTTGCGCAACACGCATCCGGCCTTCGACGGGACGCTCGACGTCCAGCTCGTCGGCCGCAGCCGTCTTCGCCTGGCCTGGCGGAACGCGACATCATCCTGCTCGCTGGACGTTGACGTTTCGAGCGGGCAGGTCAGGGTGGACGACGGTCTCTCGGTGGACGCGGCCGGCCGTGCCTGAGCGATCGTGCTCGGTCGTCGGGGTCGGAGAGCTCTTGTGGGACCTGCTGCCTGGCGGTCCGCGGCTCGGTGGCGCTCCGTTCAACGTCGTCGCCCACCTGGGCCGGTTCGGCTGCCGGACGGCGTTCGTGAGCGCGGTGGGTCGGGACGAACTGGGGCAACGCGCGGTGGCAGAGGCCACGCGGCTGGGCGTCGACACGTCGCTCGTCGAGGTCAACGACCGACCGACCGGTGTCGTCCGCGTCGAGCTCGACCCGCGCGGCGTGCCGACCTACGAGATCGTCTCGCCCGCGGCGTACGAGGCGCGCGAACCGTTGCCTCCCGACCACGCCATCGAGGGCGGCGTCGACCTCGTCGTGTTCGGGACGTTGGCCCAACGGTTCGAGGGCGTTCGTTCCACGACGCAGCAGATCGTTCACGCAAACCAGGGCGCCGCCCGGCTGTACGACGTGAACCTTCGCCATGGCTGCTGGGATCCACCGCTGGTCGAGCGGCTCCTTGGGCTCGCGACCGTGGTCAAGCTGAACGAGGACGAGCTGGCGACGCTCGCGGGTGCCCTCGGACTGCCCGATTCGCCGATCGAGCGGTTCGCCAGGACCGCGTGCGCGCGTTTCGACCTGCGTGGCGTCTGCGTGACCCGCGGCGCGGCCGGAGCGACCCTGCTCCTCGATGACGTCTACCGGGAGGTGCCGGCGCGACACGTCGACGTCGTGGACACGGTGGGGGCCGGAGACGCATTCGCCGCCGGCCTCGGGTACGGCCTCATTCGATCGTGGACGGTCCCGGAGATCCTCTCGGTCGCGACGCGCCTCGGCGCGTTCGTCGCGTCGCACGCAGGCGCGCTGCCGGAGTGGGATCCAGCCGGGATCGGGATCGCGGAGCTGCGCGCCTGACCGTTGCGGCGCGTTGCCGCGCTCGCCTCGTGGGCCCTCTCGACTAGCCTCGTCGCTCTCCAAGGCGCGGCTCGAGCACCACAACGGCCGTCTCGGTCGAGCGCAGGGTGGCGTATCCATCGACATCGTCGCCCATGTCGCGCCACCTCGCCCACAGGCGTGATCGTTCCTCGCCCTCAGCCGCGCGTCCGCGCACCGCGCGCGACCCATCGGCCAGGTCGACGCTGGCGTCCGGATGCGCCTGGAGGTTGAGCCACCAGGCCGGCTCGCCATCGGCCCAGCCGTTCATCGCCATGGTGACCAGGTTCGCACCGTCCTCGTAGTAGCCGAGGATCGCGCTCCGTTCCTTGCCGCTGCGCCGGCCGATCGTGGTGAGGCGCATCGTCCCCCAGTGGTCGACCTTCGGACGCCAAAGCCCGCGTCGGCCGCGGGTCAGTCGGTAGATGGCGCGATGCACCACCCACGCCGTGCGGACGAACCAGCGAGGCGGCAAGCGCGGCGCTGCTGTTGGTGCTGCGGTGATCGAGTCCCTCTCGCTGGCTGACATCTTGGCTCCCATGTCAAAGGTTGTTGACATACCCACTGTATGGCGGGGTGATCGCTATGTCAAGTACTCTTGACACGCTGTCAGGATCGGTTTACATTTGACCACATCAACACCCGGCGTGATCGGAGCTTGCATGTCATTCGAGGAGAAGAGCACCTGGGCCTATTCCGTGATCGCGATCGCCCTGGCGGTGATCTACTTCGCGCTGGTTCTCGGGCAGCTGCCGCAGACGGCCGCAGGCGACATCACGTTCCAGGTACCACTGGTTGCCGCCATTGGTGCGACGATCGGGTTGACGATCCTGGCCCACATCGTGGTTGCGATCGCGGCGCCCGACGACGCCGGCAAGCGCGACCAGCGCGACAAGGACATCAATCGGTACGGTGAGTATGTCGGTGGCCTGGTCCTCGGCGTTGCCGCGACCGTGCCGCTCATCCTGGCACTGGCCGAAGCCGACCACTTCTGGATCGCCAACACGATCTACCTGGCGTTCATCCTCTCGGCAACGGCCGGATCGATCGTCAAGATCGTCGCGTACCGCCGGGGTTTCTGACCATGGTCAGGCCGACCAGGGTCACCAATGAGATCCGGCGTCTCAGGTTCGCGAACGCCGAGATGACGCAGGCTGAGCTGGGCGATCGGATCGGCGTCACGCGCCAGACCATCATCGCGATCGAGCAGGGCCGCTACTCCCCCTCCCTCGAGATGGCGTTCCAGATCGCCGGGGTGTTTGGGGTCCCGCTCGACGAGGTCTTCGGGTATGTCGACTCCGAGGCCACGACCTCTTGAAGGCCGACACGTGCGGCCCGTCCGACGTTCAAGCGCGCTGAGTGAGTGGCGGAAACCGTTGCCTGCGACATTGGTCCTCGGCCTGGCGGGGATTGGCCGAGCGAACTTGGTCAGCTCGTGGCAGGGGTCAAGAACGGCTGAGGCTCGCCGTAGAGTTGCCGTTGCGCAGAAGCAACATCCGATTACGCGGGGGCTGGGCTTGGCTCGCGAGAATCCCGGGTCCGCGCTGAAACGTGAGCGCGGCTACGCCCGTCGAGAGCGGCTGAATCCAAACGTGACGGGCCCGATCGAAGTCGGGCGGTAGCCGTGGAACCCGATCGAAGCCGCTTTACGGCCGCGATGCGCTTCGGTGAAGCGAGAAGCGCAGCCGATACCGATGCCGCGATGAGCGATCCCCTTCGGAGCCGCCCTGACGCCGATGCTTGTGAGCGTGGGCGGAGAAGCGTATCCCCCGAGCTATCTTCTCGTTCCGCGGGTCCGCCATGCCTGTGGGCGACCGCGGCAATGTCCGCCCTCCTGAGACACTTCGGATCGGAACAACGTGGGCCTAGGATGTGCCGATGACCCTCTACGAACGGTCTGGGTTGCTCGAGCAGCTTTCCGGCCTCCAACGGGACGCGCATCGTGGGCCTGGCAGACTCGCCCTCGTGTCCGGTGAGGCCGGCATCGGCAAGACGTCGCTCGTCGAGGCGTTCTGCGCCGCGACGGGGACCCGGGCACGGGTGCTGTGGGGTTCGTGCGATGCCATCACACCGCCCCGGGCATTCGCTCCGCTCGCCGACATCGCCGCCACGGTGGGTGGCTCGCTCGCTCGAGCACTCAGCGACACTGACCGAGATGGCGTGCTCCAATCCTTCCTCGCGCTGCTGCGCAGGCATGACCGTCCCACGATCGTCGTGCTCGACGACCTGCACTGGGCCGATGACGCGACGCTCGACCTCGTGCGAGTCCTGGGACGTCGCTTCCGGGACCTGGCCGTGCTCGTGATCGGCACCTACCGGGACGAGGAGGTGGACGCCGATCACCCGTTGCGGCTCGCGCTCGGGGACCTTCCCGCACGGCTGATCACGGAGTTCGGGGTGCCGCCGCTGTCGAGGACGGCGATCGAGGAGATGGCCCGTGGCAGGGGCCTCGATCCGGACGCCCTGCACGCGGCGACCGCGGGCAACCCCTTCTTCGCGACCGAGGTGATCGCCTCCGGCACCGATCGCGTCCCCCCAAACGTGCGGGACGCTGTTCTCGCGCGAGCCGCTCGGCTGTCCGCACCGGCAGGCAAGGCGCTGTGGGCGGCATCGGTCCTCGGTCCGCGATGGGCGCCGGCACTCCTCAAGGAGGTCGCGGGCTGCGACGACCGAGCGATCGAGGAGTGCCGCGCGCGTGGGATGCTCCGCGACGACGACGGCCTCTTGGCATTCCGCCACGATCTTGCCCAGCAGGCGGTCAGTGAAGCTCTTCGCCCCGCAGAGCGAGTCAGGCTCAACAGGCGCGCGCTCGACCTGCTTCGCACCGGATCCGCGGAGGTTGATCCTGCCCGGCTCGCTCGACACGCCGTCGACGCTGAGGACGCAGACGCGATCCTGGTCCTGGCGCCGGCGGCCGGGGAGCGTGCCGCGGCCCTGGGGGCACACCGTGAGGCGGCGGCACACTATGCAGCCGCTCTCCGGCTTGCGGAGCGCATGGACCCGCGTCGGCACGCGCAGCTGCTGGAGGCGTACGCGCGCGAATGCCGGATCACCGACCAGATCGACGCCGCGGTCGCCAGCCAGACAGCGGCGAGCGATCGCTGGCACCGCCTGAAGGACATCCGGCGGGAAGGGGACTGCCTGCAGGCCCTCTCGCTGATGCTCTGGCTCGCCGGCGACGGTGATCGTGCTCTCCAAGCCGCCGAACAGGCGGTGACATTGCTCGAACCGGTCACGCCACACGGCCTGGAGCTGGCGCGTGCCTACGCTGCGCTCGCGCAGCGGCTGACGAACGCGGGCGACGACGAGCGTGGTCCGGCCATGGCCAGCGAGGCCCTTCGGCTGGCGGATGCCATCGGCGAGGAGCGTGTCGCCGTGCATGCCCTGACAACCATCGGACTCTCCGAAGCCTTCCTGGGAGTGGAGACGGGGTGGACGCGGCTCGAGGAGAGCGCCAGGCGCGCCATGGCGGCCGGACTCGAGGAGGATGCCGCACGCGCCCTGATCAACCTCGTCGAGACCGGACGGGACCTCCGGAGGTATGACCTGGCCGATCGATTTCGTCATGAAGCGGTCGCCTACGTCGAGGCCCATGACCTCGACCTCTACCGTCGACGCCTGAACGGCGACCTGGCGGAGCTCGCTCTCGAGCGGGGACGTTGGGACGAGGCGGCCGAACGGGCGGATGCGCTGCTGGCGGAGAGCCGAACCGCCCCGCTGAATCGCGCCAAGGGCCTCGCCGTGATCGGGCGCCTGCGGGCCCGGCGCGGGGACGGAGATCCCTGGGTGCCGCTCGACGAGGCACTGGAACTCGTCGGGCCAGCCGGTGACTACCAGGATCTGTGTCCGATCTACGCAGCCCGCACTGAGGCCGCGTGGCTCCAGGGTGACGCAGCTCGTGCGACGGCGGAGGCGCGTCGAGGCCTGGCCCTGGCGAGCAAGTACCCGAACGACGTGTGGTGGCTGGGCGAGGCTGTCTTCTGGGCTTGGAGGGTCGGGCTAGTCCGCGAATTGCCCGCCGGAAGCGCGTTGCCATATGTGCTCCATGCCACTG
>JBBEBJ010000096.1:0-4634 GCA_040882425.1 Chloroflexota bacterium
CCGGATGGCTTCGATGTCGACGGTCCCGTCCAGGCGGAGGTGTTCGTCATCTGGCTGAATGCCGACCACCTCGAACTGACCGGACCGTGCGGCGCGGCGCCGTGGTTGATCGAGGTCGGCGAGGCGGACCATCCCATGGAGGTGGTGGACCGCATCGTCCGCGAGGTCGTCGGTCCGCCCCGACTCCTCCACTCCACCTCGTGGCGGCGAGACCGGGGGGCCGTCATCCTGAGCTTCGTGGCGGTGATCGACGAGAGCCTGGTGCGGGGCATGGAGAGCGCGCCGATCGGGCGAAGCGAGCTGGCACGATCGACCGCCACGGCCGCGCCCGCGGCGATCGTATACGACCAGGTCGTCGAGCACGGACTCCGGCACATGGCCTGGCTGGCGCAGGACGATCGCGTCGTGGCGGCGACCTTGCCCGCAGCATGGCGAACGGCCCTGGCCGGATATGTTCCCGAACCATTTCGCCACCTGGACTGAGCTCGGAGACGGAGACGGCATGAACGAGGCGGATGATCATCGACGGCTGCGCGCGCGCTGCGCCTGCGGTTGGGAGACCGTCGGCGACATCGAGGCGACCGTCGCCGCGACCATCGATCACGGCCAGCGGGTTCATAACATGACGGCGACACGCGACGACGTCCTGGCGTCGGCCGAGTGGCTCGAGCCGGTCGAGAAGGGCGGACCGGCTTGACGGACCGCCGGGATAGCGACCTGCGGATCGTGGACGCGCCCGACGCGCAGCGCTACGAGGCACGGATCGACGAGCTGGTTGTCGGTTTTACCAGGTACCGGCTCACAGGCGATCGGATCCTGTTCCACCACACCGAAGTGGATCCGGCGTTCGAAGGTCGGGGGATCGGCGGCCGTCTCGCCGCGGGAGCGCTCGACGACGCGCTCGCCCGAGGATTGCGCGTCATCGTCGGTTGCCCGTTCATCGGCGCGTACCTGAAACGACATCCGGAGCGGGCGATGCGGGTCTCGATGTCGCGCAGCCAGGGCGGGGCGTCCGAAACCGCTTGATCGGGGCCGCCGGGTAACGGGAGGGGCTCAGGCCGGGCGCAGTCGCAGCCCGCGGAGCAGCTGGGCGTTGGCCGCCACGATGATGGTCGAGGCGCTCATGGCGATCGCGCCCGCGGCCATCGGCAGATCGATCCCGATGGGCACGAGCAGCCCGGCCGCGACCGGGATGGCAACCAGGTTGTAGCCGGTCGCCCAGACCAGGTTCTGGATCATCTTGGCGTAGGTCCCCCGGGACAGCTCGATCGCGCCGGCAACGTCGCGCGGATCGCTGCGCACGAGCACGATCCCGGCCGACTCGACGGCCACGTCCGTGCCGGCACCGATCGCAATCCCCACGTCGGCCGTGGCAAGCGCGGGGGCGTCGTTGACTCCATCGCCGACCATCGCCACCCTTCGTCCATCCTCCTGGAAGCGCTTGACGGCCGCGGCCTTGTCGGCTGGCAGGACCTGGGCGGCGACCTCGTCGATCCCGAGCCGGCGCGCCACGGATTCGGCGACGGCCTGGGAGTCGCCGGTGATCATCGCCACCTTGAGACCCATGGCGTGCAACCGCTCGACGGCGTCCCTCGATTCGGGTCGGATCTCGTCCTCGACGGCGACCGCGCCGAGCACCGCGCCGTCGGCAATCACGTGCAGTACCGTGTACCCCTCGGCCGCCCAGGCGTCCGTCATGGTGACGAGCTCCGACGGAGGCTGCGCGCCCAGCTCGGCCAGCAGCGCGGGGCCGCCTACCTGGACCAGCCTTCCGTGGATGGTCGCCCTGGCGCCGCGACCGGCAAGTGCCTCGAACCCGGAAGCGTGCCCAGGCCGAACCCCACGCCCACCCGCCCCATCGACGATGGCTCGAGCGATCGGATGCTCTGAATCGGACTCGACGCCGGCTGCCAGGCTCAGGAGCTCGGTCTCCTCGACGCCGGGCGCGGCGGCGACGGCCGTCAGCGCGGGCTGGCCCCGGGTGAGCGTGCCGGTCTTGTCGAAGATGACGACGTCGAGCTCGCGCGAGCGCTCGAGGGCGATCCGGTCCTTGACGAGCAGCCCGTTGCGGGCCCCGAGCGATGTGCTGATGGCGATCACCAGTGGGATGGCAAGGCCGAGGGCGTGCGGGCACGCGATGACGAGGACGGTCGCCGTCCGGACGAGGGCACCCTCCTGATCCCCGGCGATCCACCAGTACGCCAGGGTGACGCCACCCGCGGCGAGCGCCACGTAGAAGAGCACCGCCGCGGCCCGATCGGCGAGGGCCTGGGCGCGCGACGCCGAGGCCTGGGCAGCGGCGACGAGGCGCATGATCCCGGACAGGGCGGTCGCCTCGCCGGTTGCCGTCACCCGCACCCGAAGCGATCCGCCGGCGGCCACCGACCCGGCGATGACGGGGTCGCCAGCTCGCTTCGGCACGGGCTTCGATTCTCCTGTGATCAGCGACTCGTCGACCTCGGCCTCTCCCTCAACGACGGCGGCGTCCGCCGGGATCCGGCCGCCCGGCCTGACGAGCAGAACGTCGCCTTCCGCGACGTCGGGCAGGGACACGGTCTCCGTGCCCGTGTCCGTCACCCGCTCCGCGGTGTCGGGCAGCAGCTCGGCCAGCGCCGCCAGCGCGCCCCTTGCCTGCGCGATCGAGCGCATCTCGAGCCAGTGGCCGAGCAGCATGATCGTGATCAGGGTGGCCAGCTCCCACCAGATCTCTACCTCGAACAACCCGAGCGTGCCGGCCCAGCTGGTGACGAACGCGACGACGATCGCAAGTGAGATGAGGGTCATCATCCCGGGCTGCCGATCGGCGAGCTCGCCCAATGCGCCACGGATGAACACGAGCCCGCCATACAGGAAGACGACGCTGCCGAGGAGCGCCGGAACGAACTCCGAGCCCGGGAACGCCGGCAGCTCGTAGCCGAACCACATCTGCACGTCGGCGCTCAGGACGACGATCGGGACCGTCAGCGCAAGGCTCAGCCAGAACTTCGAGCGGAACATCTCGGGCGAATGCCCGGCGTGTTTGTCTTGGGCCGCGTGATTGGCGGGCGCGGCGTGCCGCTTCGAGTGAGCAGGCCCGGTCCGGCTGCCGTGACGTGCCGGTTCGGCGTGCGCAGCGTGCTGTCGGTGACCTCCGTTCATTCCCGATATCATACTCCTAGGGAGTATCCGCAAAATCGACGACGCAACGGAGCCGACCGAGCGCGGCTGGTGTGGGCATCGGTTCGGCTCCGTGGCCGACATCGAGACCGGAGTCCGGATCCGGCTCCGGCTCTGGGCGGCGGTGCACGGGACCATGGCGCGGATCGGTCTGCACGCCGCTCTCCCTGCGCCGGGCATGTCACACTGCCGGGATGGAGGTCTGCGAGCATCTTGTCGAGGCTTTGAAGGCGCCCGAGATCATCCCCGCGGACGGTTGCGAGGAGTGTCTGCGCATCGGTGGCTGGTGGCTCCACCTGCGCCAGTGCATGGGATGTGGCCGGGTCGGCTGCTGTGACGAGAGCCCGAACCGCCACGCGAGGGCACACTCCGAGGCGTCGGGCCATCCGGTGATTCGCTCGATCGAGCCGGACGAGACGTGGTTGTGGTGCTTCAGGGACGAAGAGGGCGCGGAGCCTGCCTGACGGGATCGGCCCAGGCCGTGGGCCGTAGACCTCTGCACCCGACGCGCGCTCGGCGAGACCGGTGTCCACGGCGACGGCTCGTTCGTCCCGGGATCCCAAGCCGCCGGGGATCGTCTCAGCCACGCGCTTGGGTTTTCGCCCGACGTACGCGCCCGGATCGGTCGCTTCCCACTCGTGGGGCGCTCGCCGATCCTCGGCCACCATCGTCCTCGCGGTCCCGCGGCGCTGGTCACCCACGGAACGCTCCCTTCGTCTTCCGACCGCCGCGCGGTCCGGCTTTGGTCGAAGCGGCGCGCAGTGATCGGGTCGGCTTGCGGACGCTGGAGTCCTCGTCGATCTCGATCCCGTAGCGCTCGGCGGCACCAAGGATCCTGCGGCGCGCTCGTTCCTTGGCTGCCTTGCTCTCGAACGCGGTCTGGTTGAACCGGGCGACCGCGTTGCGGACGTGCGAAGGGTCGTTGATCGGCAGGTGCTCGTCACCCTTACGGTCGATGTAGGCGAACTGCGAGTCGCGCAGGCGCTCGCGGTCGCGGGTATCGAATTCAGGCATCGGTCCGTCCTCCGGTCTGGGCGTCGTGGTCATGCGTGTGCGCAGTGGATTCGTGATCGGCGCGCTCGTCATCCGCTGACGGGCTCTCGTGGCCATGGTCGAGCGCGCCGCATGGGCGTGCTCGTGCAGGCGATAGCGGGTGCGGTGCTCGAATTCGCCGAGCACGCCGCCCGTGTGGTGATGGGTCACCTGATAGTGGTCGTGGGTATGGACGAGCCCGGCGTGGGAGTGTTCGTGCTGCTCGTCCCCGACGACCCGCTGGATCGTCGCGGTCTGCTGCACCGTCGACCTCCTTGTGGCTTGGCGACGCCGAACCTGGCGACCGCCGCGAAAGGTCACGGTTCCACGAACAGCGGCCCGGGGGCGCCCCCAGCCGATGCCGTCGGCTTGCGGCTCTGTTTCAACGTCAGACCACGTTCGGTTCGGTCACCGGGTGCCCGAACGGGCGGCGGAGCGGGTCGTCG
>JBBEBJ010000097.1:0-4564 GCA_040882425.1 Chloroflexota bacterium
GAGGCTGCCACGACCGCGAGCGATGTCCCGACCGTCACCCGGACCGGGATCCGCATCCCGTACAACATGACCGGGATCAGGAAGAACGCGCCGCCGGCCCCGACCAGCCCGGCGACGAACCCGACGCCCGAACCGGCGCCGACCGCGACCACCCGATTGACGTCCACCGTTCCACCATCGGGCGCCGTGCGCCCTCGCAGCACGAGTGTCATGACCGCAGCCAGCGTGGCCATCCCGGCAAAGGTCGCCTCGAGCACGATCGGGTCGACGAACTTCGAGATGTAGGCGCCACCGAATGACGCGATGACCATCGGCGGCGCGAGGGCCACGAAGAGTCGACGGTCGATCCCCCCGACGGGGACCCCCGACTGGTTGCGCATGCAATCAGCTCGCTCGAGCCGATGGTGCGCGCCACCGGTGATTTCGCGCGAGCAACGGTCCTCGCTCGGGAGGCCCTCGCCGCTGCTGAGGCGGCGGAGGACGGGGTGCTGTCCGCCGAGTTTCGCGGCCGCCTGGCGTTGATCGACATCTTCAGCGGCAGGCCCCAGGAGGCGATCGAGCCACTCCGTGAGGCGATCGCCGTCCAGCGGGCCGCCGGGGCCACCTCCCAGGTAGCCCTGCTCCTGGCGTCACTCGGCACGGCCGAGCGGATGGTCGGCGATCTGGCTGCCTCCAAACGCCTGTACCGCGAGGCGCTCGAGATCTCCCTCGACTTCGGCAACATGGTGCTCGTCGGGACCATGATCACGGGTATGACCTTCCTGGCGTCATCCGAGAGGCGCCACGAGCGGGCTGCGCGCTTGCTCGGTGCCGCGGCGACGATCCGGCGCGACGCGGGCGGCGGCCCGCTGCCCGAACTCCTGCGCCGCATGGGCGACCCGGAGGGCGACGCTCGGCGCGCCATCGGCGACGAGGCCTTCGAGCGAGCCAGGGCAGAAGGCAAGGCGATGGCCATCGAGGAGGCGGTGTCGTACGCGCTCGCCGATCGCGATCCTCGGGCCAACGATGCAACTCAGGAGGGCGCCCATGTCTGAATCGATTGTCTATATCAGTCATTTCCGGGTGAAGGAGGGCAAGCGCGACGCACTCATCCGGATGAACCGCTCGTCAAAACCCATCGCCCGAACCGTACCCGCTTGCTCCAGGAAGGCGGATCCGGCCGGGGAGGGCCGGCCGGATCCGCGGGGGTCGGGTTCGTGAGAGCCGCTAGTCCTGTCGCACGCGGCGGGCTGCGAACGGGCGGCTGAGGAGGGCGGTGAGGGCCAGCACGGCCAGCACCACCAGCCCCAGAACGAGGACACCGGACGGTCCGGTGGAGTCCGAGGCGAGCGCATCGGTCTCCGGCAGCGCCGGGGCCGCGGGCTGAGGCGTGGACGCGGCCGACGTGCCATCGATCGCGACGACGACCTGGAGCGCGTTGCCACCGACCGCCGGGGTCGCCGCTGAACCGATGGCGAACACGCTGTAGGACGAGCACTCAGCGACGCTCACGCCGGGGAGCGGAAGCGCGACAGTCGTTTGGCCGGCGAGGCGAACCTCGAGGTCGTACGACCCTCCGGGCAGATCGAGGTAGCCCGAGGCATTGGGATAGGCGAGGCCCTTGATCACCGCGTCGGCGGGGGCGGAGCCGCTGGTCGCGATATCCACTGCGGGCGCGTCAGCGCTGAAGTGGATGACCCGCACCTGGGCCGTCGCGCATCTCGGCGAGGGCTGGTCCTGCAGAACCTGGGCCGCGATCGAGGCGACGGGGCCCGTGGCGGCGATGGTGTACGACGCCCCGGTGGCGAGCGTCACGTCCGCGTCGATGACCGGCGTCGTCGTCGTGCCGGTGGCGTAGACCTTCACATTGTGATCCCCGGCAGGCACCGGGAGGTAGCCGGAGATGACGCCGAACGGAACGTTGGTCAGGGCGGAGACCTTCGCGTCATCGAGGTAGACGTCCACGGCGGGCGCATCTGGCGAGCCATGGAGCACGCGGACCATGGCCGAGTCGGCCGCGCTGACCGGAGCGGCGAGGGACAGCAGCAGCGCCGCGGCGACGCCGACGCGCACGATTTGTCCAAGGAAACGATTCACGATGTCTACTCCTTCGATCTGGCCGAAGTCCCTCGTCAAGCGCGAGGGAAGCTCCGTGTACACCCTTTGTTCAGGGTGAGACGGAATGTAGCAGCCTCGTACAAGGTTTGTCAAGCCTCGGGGATTCGTGTACATTGCACAAACCATGAATAGCCGTTGCTAGGGCGCAAACCATGTACACGATCAAGCAGGCAGCGGCCCGCATCGGCGTGAGCGTCCCAACCCTGCGCGCCTGGGAGCGTCGCTACGGCGTCGTACGACCCAGCCGGACCACGGCTGGCTACAGGCTCTACGACGATGAGGCGATCGCGCGCCTGGTTGCGATGCATCACCTCGTGGACGCGGAGGGCTGGCGACCGAGCCAGGCAGCCGAGCGAGTGCTCGCCGCCACCGACCTGGCGCCGCTGAGTCCCCCGGCTTCGCCGCCCCAATCGGCACCGGATGAGGCAACGAGCCGGCCGTCCGAGGAATCGACACGCGAGGTTGCTGTGTTCCTGGCAGCCGCCACGGACCTGGATGTCCCCGCGATGGAGCGTGTCCTCGACGAGAGCTTCGCGGCCCAGCGGTTCGAGCTGGCGATGGACCGGGTCGTCTTCCCGGCGATGCGCGCGATCGGCGATGCCTGGTCGGCCGGAGAGATCGACGTCGGTCTCGAGCACGCCGCGAGCGAGACGGTCCGCCGTCGACTTGCCCGCTTCTTCGACGCAGCAGGTCGTGGAGAGCGGGTTCCTGCGGTCATCGTCGGCCTGCCGCCCGGGTGTCAGCATGAGCTCGGCGCTTTCAGCTTCGCGGTCGCCGGCCGACGAGCGGGCCTGGACGTGCTCTACCTGGGCGCCAACGTCCCGGAGGAGAGCTGGTTGCGCACGGTTCGCGAGACCGGGGCGACCGTGGTGGTCCTCGCGGTCGTCACGCCCGCCGACGTCGAGTCGGCCACGCTAGTCGTGGAAGCGCTCCGAGCCATGGCTCGACCCCCACGATGCCTCCTCGGCGGTGCCTCGGCCCGGGACGTCACAGAAGCTCCCGGCGTCGACCGGCTGCCGGAGGCACTCGACGACGCGGTGGCCATCGCGGTCGAAACGCTCCACGCGGCCGGGCGCCGACGCCGGTGACGCCGCCGACGCCCGACCTGTCAATGCCTTGCGCGACGGACAGATTCGGGCTCAACTAGCCGCATGTACATGCGCGACGAGGGGTTGGAGAAGCTCCAGCGCGACACGTTCGGCTACTTTCTCTTTGAGTCCAATCCGAGGAACGGGCTGGTGGCGGACAGCACGCGCCAGATGGCGCCGTCGAGCATCGCCGTCGTCGGATTGGCGCTGGCAGCCTACGCGGTGGGTGCCGAGCGGAACTTCATTGCACGCCCGGACGCAATCAGACGCGTCCTCACCACGCTCAGGTTCCTCTGGGAGAGCCCACAGGGCGACGACAGGGATGCGACCGGCTACAAGGGGTTCTACTACCACTTCCTGGACATTCAGAATGGTCGGCGCGCATGGAAGTCCGAGCTGTCGACCATCGACACGACGTTCCTGCTGGCCGGTGCCCTGACCGCCGCCGCCTACTTCGACCGCCAGGCGAAGGATGAGCGCGAGATCCGGGACCTCGCCGACGCCTTGTATCGCCGCGTCGACTGGCGTTGGGCACAGAACGACGGTCTGACCGTCGCCCACGGGTGGACGCCGGAGCGCGGATTCCTGAGGTACCGCTGGGAGGGCTACAACGAGGCGACCCTCCTGTACGTGCTGGGCCTCGGCTCGCCAACCCACCCGCTCCCGGAGGCGAGCTACCGGGCCTGGACAAGGACCTATCGCTGGAAACGGGTCTACGGGCATGCATATCTTTATGCCGGACCGCTGTTCATTCATCAGCTCTCGCACATCTGGATCGACTTTCGCGGCATCCGGGACGAGTACATGGCTCAGCGCGGCATCAACTATTTCGAGAACAGCCGCCGCGCGACGCTCGCGCAGCAGCAGTACGCGATCCGGAACCCGAGACGATTCAAGGGCTACGGCGAGTTCGCTTGGGGCCTCACGGCGAGCGACGGCCCCGGCCCGGCCACGCGACGGATCAACGGTCGCCTGCGGCGCTTCTATGACTACATGGCGCGGGGCATCCCGTATGGGCCCGATGACGGCACCATCGCCCCGTGGGCGGTGATCGCCTCGTTGCCATTCGCGCCCGAGATCGTGCTGCCTACCATTCGGCATCTCAGTGAGGCCTACCCGCAGGTGGTCAGCGAATACGGCTTCAGGTGCAGCTTCAACCCGACCTTCTCGGGCGGGGCGGGATCCAGGGTCGGTTGGCATTCGGTGGGCTACTTCGGGCTCGATCAGGGTCCCATCGTTCTGATGATCGAGAACTACCGCTCGGCCTTGTTGTGGCGACTCCTGAAACGTTGCCCAGCCATCGTCACGGGATTGCGCCGCGCCGGCTTTACCGGCGGCTGGTTGTCCGGCGAGCCTGGCAAGGCGGTTGCCCTCTAGCC
>JBBEBJ010000098.1:0-29098 GCA_040882425.1 Chloroflexota bacterium
GACCGACCCGGCCAGCGAGGACCGACCCGGCCAGCGAGGACCGACCCGACCAGTGCGTTGCTCTCAAGCGCACGATCCGGATATTCGTGCGTGGACGAGCGCGGAATCGGACGTATTCAGTCGTTTGGGATGGCGATCACGAGGCGAATATCGTGATCGTGCGCGTCAGGGACGCGCGGTCCCGCTCGCCCAGTCCATCAAGGGTGGCGGCTCGAACGTGGATTCGATCTCGATCCGGCGGCCCTCGCGCATGGATCGCCGCGCCGCGGACAGGATGTCGACCACGTGCGCGGCATGCTCGCCGGTGACCCGCTGGGTCCGACCCTCCGCGATCGCTCGAGCGAGGTCGGCTACGCCGCGACCCCAGGCGATGCCGTGGTACGGCTCGCGGACCAACGGCACTGGTTCGAACGCGCCGCCGACCGGGCCCTGCTCGACGGTCGCGTCGAAGTCCTGGAAGCTCGAGAGAGCGAGCGAGGCCAGGTCACCGTGGAACTCCATGCGGCCCGGTTGCCGGATCGGACGCCCGACGTAGAAGCTTCCCGTGAGCCGCATGACGGTGCCGCCGGCCAGCTCGACCGCGGCGATGATGAGATCCGGGCTCCCGATCTGGTAGCGCTCGCCGCCTGTCGTGACCCGGTCGGGCATCAGCTCCCAGCCGCGAGCCTCGATGGCAACGGCCGGACCAAGAAACGCCGTGGCGATGGTCAGCGGGTAGACGCCGACGTCGACCAGCACGCCGACGTCGTAGAAGGGGATCGGGGCGGGATGCCACGTTTCGATCCGCCCCCAGTTGACGTCGGCGTAGACCGCTCGGACCGGGCCCAGCTCACCGCCGCGGATGATCGCGCCCACGGTCTGCTGCGCCTCGCCGAGAAACGTCGATGGTGAGCAGGCGAGCCGGACGCCTTCGCGTCGGGCGAGCGCGACCAGCTGGTGCGCCTCGTCGGCGTCGAGCGCCATCGGCTTCTCGCTGTAGACGTTCCGGCCGGCTTCGAGCGCCTGCCTGGTCACCGCGAAGTGTGCGTGGTGCACGGTCAGGTTGACGACCAGCTCGACCTCGGGATCGGCGAGGAGCGCCTCGAGCGTCTCGTGTGTCCGAACGCCATGCTCGGCCGCGAAGGCGGCCGCCCGCGCCGGGTCGACGTCCGCGGTCGCGACGAGCGTCACTTCGTCGTGGGCGGCGATGCTCTTCGCGTACGGCCCGGCGATGTTGCCGCAGCCGACGATCCCGACCCGGAGCGGACGGCGGAGGATCGGCTCCAGGGTCGTGAGCATCGGGTCCGGGGCGGTCATGGGTGTCGCGAAGCGTACGACACGCCGACGGGTTCGATGGCGTACGGTTGCCCTGTCCGCCATGGCCGGGCACTGAGAAGACGCGAGGCACCCATGCGACCGGACCAGATCGCCGTCCAGCTCTACACCCTGCGCGCGGAGACCGCGTCCGACCTGCCCGGGACGTTGCGCAAGGTAGCGGCCGCTGGCTACCGCGCCGTCGAGCTGGCCGGGCTGCCCCCGATCGAACCCGAAGCGCTGCGCGACCTGCTGTCGGCCGGGCAGCTTCGCCCGATCGCGTCGCACGAGTCTCTCGAGTCACTGCGAAGCGATCTCGATGCCGTCCTGGATCGGCTGACCGTCGTTGGCTGCCCGCTCGTCATCGTGCCCTGGCTGCCCGATGCGGAACGGATCACACCGAGGGATGTTCGGCGTCTGGCCGGCGAGCTCGGTGAGATCGCTCGCACCTGCGCCGGTCGCGGCTTCCGGCTCGGCTATCACAATCATGCGTTCGAGTTCGCGCCGCTGGACGGGACGACGGTGTGGGACGTGCTGCTCGACGCCCTGCCCCTCGAGATCGAGCTCGAGGTCGACGTCTACTGGGCGGCGATCGGCGGGCGCGATCCGGTCGAGGTGATCCGCGACGCGGGCGAGCGGGTGCGGCTGCTCCACATGAAGGACATGTCGCCACAACCTGACCGCGGGGACGTGACGCCGGGTGACGGCACGCTGCCGTGGCGCGAGATTGTCGAAGCGGGAACGCGGTTGAACGTCGAGTGGTATGTCGTCGAGGAGGACAACCCCAGGGACGCGATTGTCGAGATCACCCGCGGCCTGGACTACCTCGGCGGGCTTGCCTCGACGGACGCACGAGCGTGATTCGTGCCGTCATCCGTCGATTTCGGGTTGTCACCGTGCCTCGCCCGGTTCCTGTTTGGCCCGGTTCTATACTGGGTAGCGCCCGGCGGACGGCTCGGGTGGATCGCCAGGGGCGACGGATGCCATGATCCAGGACAGGCCGCGGCAATCGGACGGCGCCAATCGCGTCCTGCTGGACGACGCGGACGGCGAGGTTCGCGGGGTCACCCGGGTTGTCGTGGGACCTGTTGCCAGGTTGCGGTCCCCGGTCCTGGAACACCGCCCGATCGAGCTGCTGCCTCCCGACGACGATCGCCCGACGGTGTTGCTCCCACCACTTCGTGCGTTCATCGGTCCTTCGGGGCTCGCGCTGCTGGTTGCGGCGCCCGTGCTGTTGCTTGCCGGCTGGCAGCTGGCGCTGGTCGCCGCGGTGATCGCGATCGTCTCACGGGCGATCGATCGCGTGGTGGGTCGGGCGACGTTCTCCTTCGGCGACGGCTTCCTCCCGTTCCGCTCCCAGCCCGGCTGGCCGCAGGGAGTCCAGGAGGAGGACGACGTTCGGTGGGACTGGTCGGCCGTCTCGCGGAACCCCGGCGCACCCGGCTGACGAGGTGACCTGCCGGAGGCAGCGTCGGACAGGCGATGGTGGCGCCGCGAAGGGCGCGACCAACAACCGCTCCGGGAGGGCTGACCAGCGGGCGCGCGGGCAGGCCGCGCGCCCTTCAGCCAGGCATCGCCCGTGATTATCCCTTGACCGCGCCCCCGGTTATCCCGCGGACGAAGTAGCGCTGGAGGGCGAAGAACACCACCAGCGGAAGCGCCATCACGATGAACGCGGCGGCCGTCAGCAGGTGCCATTGGCCACCCTGGGAATTGACCAGGTTGGCGACGACGACGGTCAGCGGCTGGTTTTCTGGCCGCGCGCCGATGAACACGAGCGCGACGAGCAGATCGTTCCAGACCCACAGGAACTGGAAGATGGCAAGCGATGCGAGCACCGGCACGCTCATCGGCAGAGCGAGCCGGAAGAACGAGGTCGCCGGGCCGGCGCCATCGATTGCCGCCGATTCGAAGACCTCTCTGGGTAGGCCGCCCATGTAGTTCCGCAGCAAGAAGACAGCGAACGGCAGGCCGAACCCGGTGTGGGCGAGCCAGACGGCCAGGAAGGTGCCCGCGATGCCTGCCTCGGCGAACAGCCGCAGGATCGGGATGAGCGAGACCTGGAGCGGTACCACGAGCAACCCGACCACGATCACGAACAACACGTTCTTGCCGCGGAAATCCATCCACGCGAACGCGTAGGCCGCGAAGGACGCGACGGCGAGCACCATGATCGTCGCCGGGATCGTGATGAACAGGCTGTTGATGAACCCGCGGTCGAGACCCTGCCGGCCAAGGACGTCCGCGTAGTTCTGGAAGGTGAACTCGTATGGAGGCGCCAGGGCCGTCCACCAGCCGGAAGACGCGATGTCGGCGGACGGGCGGAAGGAGTTGACGAACAGGCCGACGGCCGGGACCAGCCAGACGACGGCGATGATCAACAGGCTCAGGTGGAGGAGGATTCGCCCCACCCTGGGGCCGCTCCGACGGCTCGTCGCGGAGGCGGCGATCGACTGGGCGGTCATCGGATGGCCTCCTGCTCGCGGAACCGCTTGATGTTGAACAACATGACCGGGACGATCGCGACGAACAGGATGACCGCCACCGCGCTGCCGCGACCGAACTGGCTGAAGTTGAACAGTTCCTTGTACATCCGGTTGGCCAGCACCTCGGTCCCGAAGTTGCCATTCGTCATGACGTAGACGATGTCGAAGGCCTTGAGGGCGATGATGATGACCGTCGTGCTGATGACGGCGATCGTCGGGAGAAGCAGCGGAAAGGTGATCCCGCGGAAGACCTGCAACTCGTTCGCCCCGTCGACGCGGGCCGCCTCGAGCAGCTCGGTGCTGATCCCCTTCAGGCCGGCCGACAGGATGACCATGGCGAACCCGACCTGCATCCAGACACCGACGAAGATGAGGAAGAGGGTGTTCCACGGCCACGTGTTGAGCCAGCCGACCGGTTCGACGCCAAAGGTGCCGACGATCGCGTTGAGCGTCCCCGACTCCGGTCGGAAGTCGTACATGAAGCGCCAGATGACGCCGGCCGCCACGAAACTGATCGCCATCGGCAGGAAGATGACCGCCTTGACCCACGGTTCGTAGCGGACGCGATCGACGAGGATCGCGATAAGCAGGCCGAGCCCGACCGCGCCCCCGGTCAGGAACACGATCCAGAGGACGTTGTTGGCGAGCGCCCCCAGGGTCTCGCCGCTCCCGAAGAAGTATTCATAGTTCGCCAGGCCGACGAAATTCTCCGAGAAGCCGTCCATCAGGCTCCGGCGAACCGTGTCGATCGTCGGGTAGACGAGGAAGACGCTCAGGAACGTCAGGGCCGGGAGAAGCCAGAGGACCGGCCGAAGGCGCGGCGCCACGCGGCCGGGAACGAAGCGAAGGATCGTCTCGATGAGCAGTACGTACCCGACGAGTGCGGCGGGCACCCCCACGATGACGATCGCGGCCGTCAACAGGCGTTCGTCCATGAACCTCCCTCCCTCGCGGGTGGCGTCCCGGGAGGCGCCATCGATGGCGCCTCCCGGTGCTTCACGCCGCTATTGCGCGTAGGCGCTTGCCTGGACGCTGTCCAGATTGGCCAGGATCGCGTCGAGCTTCGACGGGTCCTGGGTGAACTCGAGCATCGCGGACCAGAAGGCCGCGTTCATCGCCTCCGGCATGAGGTCGGAGCCGTCGAACCGGAAGACCGTTGCGTTGGCGAGGATCTCCGCCGAGCGCGCCGAAACATCGTCCGGGTAGTTGGTGACGTTCTTGTTGCCGGACAGGGCCCCACCGATCCCGACCCAGATGGCCTGGGCATCGGCAGTTACCAGGTACGCCATCAGCGCACGCGCCTGCGGGGTGTCGTTGAACATCCCGAACAGGTCGCCGGCGCCGGTGGCGGCACCGGTGAACGAGGGGTTGATGTCGGGCATCGGGAAGAAGTCGTAATCGCCTTCCGCCGCGCCGCCCTCGTCCTGGAAGAACGAGGTGATGAACGACGCCTGGTGGTGGAAGAGGCAGCCGGGCGGATCTGCGAACATCGGGTTCGCTCCCGAGCCGAAGCCGGTGTTGAGCACGTAGTTCGGGCCACCGTGCGTGTTGGCCTGGGAGACGACCTCACCGAACGCCTCGAACGCGGCCTTGATCTCCGGTGAGCTCCACTTCTGCGCACCAGCGACCCACGCGTCGTAGACGTCGGGGCCGGATTGGCGGATGACGAGGTCCTCGATCCAGTCCGTGCCCGGCCAGCCGGACGCCGCCCCGGACTCGAGACCCACGCACCATGGCTTCGTGTCGCCGCTCGCGGCCGCCCCGGCCTTGGACCAGAGATCGTCCCACGAGGTCGGCACGCCACCGGTGTAAACGTTGGGGTTGTACCAAATCAGGCCCTTGACCGCGGCCTTGATGAAGACGCCCACGACCTGGCCGTCGACGGTCCCGAGCTCGACAAACCCCGGGGAGGTCTCGGACTTGTAGGCCTCGATGTCCAGGACGTCGTCAAGAGGCTTGAGCGCGCCGCGTGTGGCGAACTCGCGCATCTGGCCGGGGCCCGGCAGGCCGGCGAGGTCCGGCAGGATGCCGGAGGCGACGCCGGTCGTGAGGACCGCGTTGAGGTCGCGTGTTCCCGTGTACTCCACCTTGATCCCCGTCTCGGCCTCGAACGGCGCGACCATGGCGAGGAACGCGTCCTGCTCTGCGCCGCCCCACGTGCCGATGACGGAGACGCTGCCGCCAATCTCGCCGCCGCCCTCTGTCGGTGCGGCGCTTTCACCGCCGGTCGTGGGGGCGGCCGATACAGCGGGCGCGCTGGTGGCCGCGCCACCGTCGGAACACGCGCCGACGACGAGCATCGACACGACCAGGCCCGCCACGAGCCGTCTTCGCTTCATGAATGGACTCTCCACTGCGGATCTCCTTTCCTGCCCGGCGGACGGCCGGCGCTGCGTTGCGGGCCGGACGGCCCGGGTGCTCAAACGGGCCATCGCACCGCCCCGTGGCGCGGGGCGGTGGAGGCTCGGACGATGAGTTCGGTGGGTAAGAGGGTCCGTCCGGCGACGGGACGCCCGGCGATTCGATCAAGGATGGCCCGCCCGGCCGTGACGCCCAGGTCGTAGGCGGGAAGCGAGATGGTGGTCAGCGGCGGGTCGAGATAGGCCGCCAGCGGGATGGCATCGAACCCGACCACCGAGATGTCCCTGGGAACGGACAGGCCGGCTTCGCGCAGGCCGGCCATGGCCCCGATCGCGACGACGTCGCTCGCCACGAACAGGGCGTCGGGGGTCGTCCGCGCCAGGATCTCGGCGACGGCTCGATGGCCACTCTGGGCATCGAACGCGCCCTCTGCGATGAGCGCCGGTTCCTCGGCCACGCCGGCTGCGGCGAGCGCCTCGCGGTAGCCCGTCAGGCGTTCGGACGCCGCGGTGTAGGCGAGTGGGGCATTGGTGATGCAGGCGATCCGGCGGTGACCGAGGGCCAGCAGGTGCTCGACGGCAAGGCGCGCGCCGGCTTCGTTGTCGATGTCGACGCTCGGGACGTCGAGGCCGGGCAGGGTGCCCTGGATGACGACCGGGAACCCATCGCGCACGAGCTGGACGAGCTCCTCGTCGTCGTAGCGTGGCCCGGACACGATCAGGCCGTCGGTCCGACCCGAGCGAACCAGGTTCGCGTAACTGCCCTCGCCGGGGACGAGCGTCTCGAGCAGGACCCGGTGATCCGCCTCGCGCGCGGCGTTCGCCAGGCCGCGGAGCGTCTCGGCCAGCAGCCCGTCGTTGGCCACCTGCTCGGGCGACTGGCGGAGCACCAGGCCGAGCGACCGACTCGCGCCGCGGGCCAGCTGGCGCGCAACAGAGTTGGGGTGATACCCGAGGGTCGCCGCGGCATCCAGGACCCGGCGCCTGGTGTCGTCGGGGATCTTGACGCCGGCGCGCTCGTTCAGCACGAACGACACGGTCGTTCGCGAGACATGCGCCATGGCAGCCACGTCGGCACTCGTCGGTCGCCGTTTCGGCATGACCAGAGCCGTTCCTCCTCCATCTCGACCCTCTCCGTTGCGCCCCGGGCTTGACCGAGGGGCTCCAACTGTCGAGACTGACCGTGCGCTACGCTCCACGCGAGTAACGCGCGTCAGTAACGCGTATCAATGCAGCCCGGACGGCAGGTTGTCAAGCCCGAACGCGACGGATTCGCCGCGAGACCGGCGAATCGCTCGACCGCCCTGCTCGGAGGAGATCCCGTTGATCCGTTCCCGCGTCGCGTCGGTGGTTCAGGCACCGCGGTTCGGCGACGATTGGTGGCAGCGTGGGGTCGTCTACCAGATCTACCCACGCAGCTTTGCTGACACCAACGGCGACGGCGTGGGCGACTTCCAGGGGATCATCGATCACCTCGGCCACCTCGGGCGCGACGGGCTCGGGGTGGACGCGATCTGGCTGTCGCCGGTCTACCCATCACCCGGCCGCGACGTCGGCTATGACGTCAGCGATCACGAGCGCGTGGACCCGCTGTTCGGTTCCGAGGCCGACTTCGATCGGCTCGTGGAGGCGGCGCACGCGCGCGGCATCCGGATCGTCCTGGACCTCGTCATGAACCACACCAGCGACACGCACGCCTGGTTCGTGGCTTCTCGCGCGTCCCGCACCGGGCCGTACGCCGACTGGTATCTCTGGCGCGACCCGGCCGGAGCGGGCCCGGACGGCGAACCGCTCCCGCCCAACAACTGGGTGTCCTGGTTCGGCGGCCCCGCCTGGACGTTCGAACCGCGACGGGGTCAGTTCTATCACCACACGTTCCTGGCCGAGCAGCCGGAGCTCAACTGGCGTGCCCCGGGCGTGGAGGCGGCGCAGTTCAGGATGGTCCGGGGCTGGCTCGATCGTGGCGTCGACGGGTTCCGGCTCGACACGTTCAACGTCTTCCTCAAGCATCCGGACATGCCGGCCAACCCGACGCGTCGCGGCTCGTCCGCCTGGACGCGCCAGGTCCATCACTACGACGTCGATCAACCGGACCTTGCGGCACTCATCGCACGCTTTCGAGCCATCGTGGACCGGGCGCCCGGGCGGATGAGCGTTGGGGAGCTGTTCGTCGGCACGACCGAGCGCGCGGCAACGCTGACGACGGACCGCCACCTGGTGTTCGACTGGGAGTTGCTGACCCGGCCGTGGAACGCCGATGCGTTCCGGGCGGCCATTCGCCGTCGCGAGCGCGCATTCGGCGCGGCCCGCTGGCCGACCATCGTCCTGTCCAATCACGACCAGCCTCGGCACGCCTCGCGCCTGGCGGAGTCGATCGGGGCCACGGACGATGAGCGCGACGCGATCGCCCGGGCCGCGGCGACGATCGAAATGACCATGCGCGGCACACCGTTCCTGTATTACGGGGAGGAGATCGGGATGGGCGACGTGGCCATCCCGCCCGAGGAGAGCGTGGACCCGCCCGCGTTGCGGGTCGGACCGGACTTCCAGTGGTGGGACCGGTCGCAATCGCGCACGCCCCTGCCATGGTCTGGCGGTCAGGGCGCGGGGTTCACCACCGGCCAGCCATGGCTTCGGCTCGGGTCGGAAACGGATCACCGGAATGTCGCGTCGCAGCTTGCGGATCCGGATTCGGTGCTCGCCTGCTACCGCCGGCTGCTGGCCGTCCGCAGCGCGCAGCCCTCGCTCCAGGACGGCTCGCTGGAGCTCGTCGACGTGGGGAACCCGACCGTCCTTGCCTACCGCCGGCTGGGGTCGGGTGCGGAGGTGCTGGTGATGATCGCGTTCGATCGGGTCGGCGCCACGGTCGGGCCGCCGGCCCCTCGCAACGGAGGCGCATGGAGGCCCATTGTCGGGACGCACCGCGATGTCCCGCCGATGCTGGCGCGGAAGGGCACGCATCGCCTGCGGCCGTTCGAGGCGCTCGTCGTCGCCGCCGAACCATAGGCACAGTGGGCGAGCTTCGTCACGGGGATCGGACCCGACAGGCCCTGCTACCATGACCACCGACCCACGCTCAGCACCCCTGGGAGCCACCACGTGCCGCTCGATTTCCTGAAGCGCCGGGGACAGACCGCCGAGTCGGCCGCACCGGCACCCGCCAAGACGTCCGGGCTGATGCCCGAAGAGGTCGTCGCCCAGGACCACCAGCTCAAGCTCTACTACGCGGGCAAGAGCAGTGAGGGCGTCAGGATGAAGGCCGGCCCCGCCGCGACGCGCGAGCTGCCGTCGATGCTGGTGGGTCTCGCCCGGAGCGAGATGGAGGTCGTCGAACCGCTGCCGATCGAATACAGCGAGGCGACTCCGACGATCGTCACGCCGTCGGAGGCGATGCAGTGGCTGAATGCGCACCACGCACATTCACCGATCACCCGCCACGCGTTGGTCGTGCTCGAATCGATCGACGCCGTCGATCTCGCCTTCGACACGTTCGTGTGCGCGCTGCTCGAGGGCGAGGTGGATACGTCGGGGTATCCCGAATACAACGCCATCGTCGGCGGCGTGGCGGCGCACTGGGATGAGGCCACCGGCGACATGATCTGCCGCGCCGTCGTGGGCTGGGGCGGCAAGGGTGTCCGCGGCGACACGGATCGCCTGGGCGCGAAGATCCTCGGCGGGCTGCTCAACAACATTCTGGCCAGCCAGTACGCGATGGGGCTGACGAGCATCGAGCGGCCCGTTCCGGCCGCCGGTCGCGGCGGCCTCGTCTGCGCGCATTGCGGGTTCGCGTCCGCGCACGAGCGGGCGTTCTACTGCCCCAAGTGCGGCATGCGCCTCCTCCGCGGCTAGGGCCGATCGCCTGCCATGCCCCTGTACGATTACGACTGCGCGGCCTGCGGGCGCCGGATCGAGGTGGTCCACGGCGTCCACGCCCCGGGCCCGGCGCATTGCCCCAGCTGTGGCGCCGGTCCGTTGAGAAAGGCGATCACGGCAGCAGCCGTCCATTTCAAGGGCTCCGGCTGGGCCAAGAAGGAGCGGCGCGCGTCGGTCGCGCCGGGCGGTGGCACGTCGGCAGGTGAAGCCGCGGCCGCAGAGGCGGACGCCAAGGACGCCGGTGCCACGACGAGTGCGCCCAGGTCCGAGACCGGAGCGTCCGGGAGCGAGCCGGCCGTGGCGGCATCGACGGCGAACGGCGCGGGCACGACGACCAGGCCCGCCGATCCGGCAACGAAGACCGCCCAGACCGCGACCAGGCCCGACTGATCGATGCCTGCCCCAACCGACTGGATCACGCTCGGGGAGGCCGTGGAAATCCTGGCCACCGCCAACATCCACTTCACGGCCGCCACGGTCGGCAGCTGGGCTCGGAGCGGCAGGCTCCAGAGCATCAAGCTGGGCGGCCGGCGGTTCGTTCGACGGGCGGAGGTCCGCGCCCTGGTCGCTGCGCCCCGCCGGGTCAAGGCGGCCGATCTCCAGCCCGGGCTGTTCGAGGACCTGGGAGGCTGACCCGACGGGCGATGGACCTCCGCTCGTTCCTGGCCCAGGTCCTGGAGCGACCGCTGGTGGTCGCGGTTCGGGAGGTCTTCGACGCCTATGGCCGGGCGGCGGGCGGGCTGCTCGCAAACGGCCTGGCCTTCTCGGCCCTCTTTGCCGCGATCCCCACGACGTTGCTGGTCCTGGGGATCGCGGGTTGGGCAGCGTCTGGTGACCCGGCCATTCACGACCGGGTCAGCGACGCCCTGGCGACGGCCTTCCCGCCGCTCGCCGAGCTGATCCGCAGCTCTCTCGACGCCATCACCGAAGGGGCGGCCCTGACCTCGCTCGTTGGCGTGATCGGCCTGTTCTGGACGGTGAGCCAGCTGTTCGGGGCGATGGACACCGCGTTCGCCCGGATCTTCTCCGACGTCCCCGAACGGGATGTGTTCCGACGAACCGCGCTCGGTTTCGTGACCGTGGCCGTCATTGGGGCAGTGATCGTGGTCGTCATCACGGCGATTGCCGCGCTCGCCGCGCTGGACGCGTTGACCGGGAGTCAGCGGTCGCTCGCGCGCGGGGCGGTCGACGTCATGACGTCGCCACCGTTCGTGGCGCTTGCCAGCTGTCTTGCCGTCATCGTCGGGTATCGGAAGCTGCCGCCCCGGTCGCCGACCTGGCGCGCCCTGCTCATCCCGGCCGTTGTGGTTGGCGCGATCCTGGTGATCCTCAGCCAGGTGTTCTCGATCCTGGTGCCCTGGCTCGTCGGTGTTGCCCGGCTGGCGGGACCGCTCGCGTCCGGGTTCGCAGCGCTCGCCTGGATGTCGTTCTCGTTCCAGGCGTTCCTGCTCGGCGCAGCGTGGGTGCGGGTTCGCGACGAGGTTCGAGCGCCCCCGATTCGCGAGGGTCGGTCGGTCGGGTCAGCGGTTCTGGAGCGTGCCGCACCGGCGACAGAACCGGGCAGTCGCGGAGAGTGACAGCCCGCAGCTGACGCACGGCTGGATGCTGCTCGTCGCGGTGCGGCCGGGCACCGGTGCCGCCGTCACGAGCTCCTCGTTGGAGGCTGCCCAGAGGGCCTCGATTCCACCCTGGCCCGCGGCCGGCCTGCCGAGGAACGGTAGACCAGCCGCCGGCGCGGCGCCCGGCCACTGCGCTCTCGCCGGCCACTGCGGGTCGGCGGTGGGTGCCTCGGTGTGGGCCGCGCCGGCCTGGAGCGGGATCGGCCCACCCGGTTCCGACGTCGGCGGCGCCGCCGTCGCGGCTCCCGGGTCCGGCGCGGTGATGCTCCACGTAGGCTGTTCGACGACATCGGCGCCTGTGGCTGCCGCGAGCGACTCGGGCTCGGGTTCCGCGGCCGGCTCGGTGGCCTCCGCGGCCACCACTCCCTCGACGGGCGGTTCAACCGAGGTGGGCTCGACCGCATCGGGCGCCTCGGCGTCGGTCGTCCTGCTCCTTGCGGCGTCGCTCCGCTCGCGCTCGTACGCATCGAGATGGGCGTCGAGGCTCTGACCGGGGCGGAAACGCCGGAGCAGGCCCGTCGTCTGCGCCGCGGCCTTGCGGGCTGGATCAGCCCCGACCTCGGGAGTCTCCTCGACGTCGGCGGCAGCCGGCTCGGGCGTGACCTCCACGGGGCCTGGCGCCGTGGCCGCGTCGGCGGCGATGGAGGGTCCCGCGACCTCTTCGGCGGGAGGCGGCGCCATCGCGGCTTCGGGCTCGAGCTCGGCATCGGCGATCGCCCCGATGGGCTCCGGCCAGACGTCGTGCTCGTGCGCGGCCGCTCCGTTACCCGGGCTGGGCTCGCCGATGAGGGTGCCCTCGCCAATGGTAGCCAGGTCCTCGAGCCGGACCGGCGGCTCCGGCAGCTCGAGCGGCGCGCACGACAGGCAACGCGCTTCCGGCTCGTTCCAGCAGTTCGGGCAGGTGTACTGCCGGCACGACATGCAGAAGTTGAACGTCTTGTGGAACGCATCGATCTGGTGCGCGGTCGTCTCGCGATCGGTCTCGCTGCGTGCTGCGGCCATCGCCTCGTCGATCGACGTGTCGTCGGACAGGACGAAGTTCTTCAGGCCGCGCGAGAGGACCTTGACGCCTTTGAGACGGGTCTTCGGGCGAGCGGATTCGAAGGTATAACGCGTGCCACACCGTTCGCAGAACGATTCGGTCAGGATCTCGGTCATCGGTCCCCGGGTATGCGCGGATCAGTTCGGAGCGCGTGCACCGCTCGAACGGGGCGAGAGTATAGCGCACGGGTTTTCCAGGCCCTCGAACGAGGGTACCGACCCACCCGGCAAATCGTCAGGTGGCCGCAACCGCCACGGAATCCGGAGTGCCCGCATGGCGGTGGAGGCCAAGGCGCCGCCGAGCACGAGAAGCGAGCGCACGCTGGAGCACGAGAAGCGAGCGCGCGGAGCCGGCAACGCGGGCATCCGCCGCCAGGTGGGCACGACCTTTCTGGTAGAGTCCGGCACCGACCATGCCGCCCCTGGCCGCCATCGAGCGGTTCTTCGAACGCCTCTTCGAGCGCCCGTCGGCACGGCTCTTCCGTACCCACGTGCAGCCGGTCCAGATCCAGCGTCGGATCGAGCGTGCCATGGAGACGGGGCGTCGAGCCGCCGCGGAGCGGACGCTCGTTCCCAGCCGGTTTGTCGTCCACCTAAATCCGGACGACCTGACCGCATTCGCCGAGGTTGCGGACGAGCTTGCATCCGGGCTGGCGGACGAGGCACTCTCGTTTGCCCGGGCGCACCACTACTCGCTCACGGACCGGCCGCGCGTCGACCTGGTCGCCGATCCGACCGTGCAGCACGCTGACATCCGGGTCGAGGCGCGGATCACGGGCCCGGCCGCTGACGAGGCGGCGCCGGGACCGGCGACGGAGGCGTCCGCCAGCGACGCGCGCGGCGACCCGAGCGCCACGGCGGTCTTCACACTTCCCCACGCGACGTCGCCCCGCGCGGTCCTCGTGGTGACCGATCCCGACGGTCGGACGCGAGAGGTGGAGATCGGGTCCGGCGGCGTGACGATCGGGCGGGCCGACGACAACGACGTCGTCGCACGCGATAGCCGGGTGTCGCGCCATCACGGCCGGATCGTCGGTCGCCGAGGCACCCTGATCTATCTCGACGTCGGGAGCACCAACGGCTCGAAGGTCAACGGTGAGCCGGTCGTCGAGGTCGTCCTCGGCGTGGGCGATCGCCTCGAGGTGGGGGACACGACGCTGGTCCTCGAGGTGGCCGAGGCGCCCGGTTGATGACGGCACCGGCCTGATGGACGGCTTCACGCTCGTGTTGTGGGGCGTCCGGCTGCTCTTCCTCCTCCTGCTCTACCTGTTCCTCGCCCGGGTCATCCGCGCCCTCTTGCGCGACCTGCGCGCCGCGGCTCGTGAAACGGTCGATCGGCCCGGCCGGCTGGTCGTCCTCGAATCGCCCGGCGGCGAGCCGGCCGTCGGCCGCTCGTTCGGGCTCGACGTGATCACGCCACTTGGTCGAGACGTCAACAACGCGATCGTGATCGATGACCAGTTCGCCTCCGCCGAGCACGCCGTCCTGACCTACCGCGGCCGGAGCTGGTATCTCGAGGACCTTGGCAGCACGAACGGGTCGTACATCAACGGGCAGCCGATCGACGGCGTCGCGGCCTTGGGCTACGGCGACGAAGTCCAGATCGGCCAGGTCCGCTTCCGGCTCGAGCGGACCCGGACGTGACGGTCGGAGCCCCGTCGGCGCAACCCGTCGCACCGAGCCTCCCGCGCGTCCTTGGCCAGATCCACCCGAGACCACGCTGGCAGGAGCTCCGATTGCTCGTGCTGGTGGCGGTCGCCCTGGCGATCGGGAGTGTCTCGCTCGGCGCCGTTCGCACCGGGACCTTCGGGCTGTACGACCCGTGGGGGCTCGGCATCTACCTGGGAGCCCTCTTCGCCTCCCACGTGGCGCAGGTTCTGGCCGGCCGGCGGACGGACCAGATCCTCCTGCCCACGGTGGCGATGCTCGGCGGCCTGTCCCTGCTGCTGATGGAACGGCTGCCCCAGGAGCTGGTCGTGCAACGCTTCTTCGGGACCGCGTTTGGACTTGCCGAGGTGCAGCTGATCTGGCTGGTGGGAGCCATCGTCGTAGCGACCACGCTCGGCATCGTGGTGCGGTCGGACAGCTGGCTTCGGCGGTACAAGTACACCTGGGCGGCGGTTGGCGTGGGGCTCCTGTTGCTGACCTTCGTGCTGGGCTCCGAGATCAACGGCCAGCGGCTGACGCTCCAGATCGGTCCGATCGCCGGCCAGCCGTCCGAGCTCCTCAAGGTGATCCTGGTGGTCTTCCTGGCCGGCTACCTGTCCGAGAACCGGGCCCTCCTGGTCGAGCAGGACACGCGCGTCGGCCCGCTCAGGCTACCGCCCCTGCCGTACCTGGCACCCATGGTCGCGATGTGGGCGATTGCCCTCGGCATCGTCGTGGTGCAGCGCGACCTCGGCGCCGCGCTCCTGTTTTTCGGTGTCTTCCTCGCCCTGCTCTACGCCGCGACCGGGCGGGTCAGCCTCGTGATCATCGGGATGATCCTGTTCCTGCTCGGCAGCGCGGCGATGGCCAACCTCTTCGCCCATATCCAGACCCGGATCGCCATCTGGATCGACCCGTTCGCCGACCCGCTGGGCGCCGGCTACCAGGTCATCCAGGCGCTCCATGCCTTCGCGCGCGGCGGCCTCCTCGGAATGGGTCTCGGTGGCGGGTTGCCCGAAATAGCCGGCCGCCCGCCGATCCCCGAGATCCACACGGACTTCCCGCTGGCGGCCCTGGGCGAAGAACTAGGGATCATCGGCGTGGTGGCGATCCTCGGGTTCTACCTGGTGATCATCCAGCGCGGTCTGCGCATCGGCGTCGCCGCGGCCGACGACTTCCGCTCGCTTCTCGCGATCGGGCTGGCGCTCGTCATCGGGATCCAGGCATTCATCATCGCCGCCGGCAATCTCAAGGTCCTGCCGTTGACCGGCGTGACGCTTCCCTTCATCAGCTACGGCGGATCGTCGCTGCTGGCGAACGCGCTGGTAGTCGGGCTCCTCCTGGCCCTGTCCGACAAGGGCGTCGAGCCACCGCCACCACCGCAATCCCTGTCGCGATGGCGCCGGCTGACTCGCCGAGGGGCGGCCTGATGCTCGGCCCGGCGGGCTCCAACCGACCGATCGGCCCGACCACGATCCACGTCGCCATCCTCCTGTCGGTCGCGTTCGCGATCCTGGCCGGCGCCGCGGGCTACTGGGGCGTGGTCCGCTCACAGGAGCTCGCGAGGTCGCCCGACGACGCGGCGGTCATCGCCGCGGCACGGACGGTCCCTCGGGGCCGGATCCTGGACCGGGACGGCACGGTCCTGGCCCGCAACGAGGCCGACGAGAATGGCGAACTCTTCCGGGTCTACATCAGCGCGACGGTCAGCCAGGTCGTGGGCTACGCATCCCGGATCTACGGCCGGGCCGGGTTGGAGCGGACGTACGACGCGGAGTTGACCGGGCTCGCCGGCGATCCGCTCACCGATGCCTTCGCCAAGTTCGGAGCGGAGCGTTACGACCCGAAGGACCTGACGTTGTCGCTCTCGTACGACCTCCAGAAGGCCGCGATCGCCGCCCTGGGCAAGCAGCGCGGCGCGGTGGTCATGCTCGACCCTCGGACCGGCGAGGTGCTGGCCCTCGCGTCGACGCCGACCTATGCGGCCTCGAAGCTGGCCGATCCGGCGACCGCGGCGGCCACGTTCGAGGCGCTCCGTGACAATCCGGCGCAACCGCTTCTGCCGCGGGCCACCCTGGGCCGGTACGTCCCGGGCTCGGTCTTCAAGATCGTGACCGCGATCGCCGGCCTCGGATCCGGCGCCGTGACACCGGAGACGACGTACCCGGAACAACCGCGCGCCGAGCGGGGCGGTCTCCTTGTCGAGGGCTTCCGGGTCCGCGACGGCCACCATCCCGAGACCGGGTCGGAGGCGCTCGACTTCGTCGGTGCGACCGAGGTGTCGTGCAACCTCTGGTACGCGTTGACCGGCATCGAGACCGGTGGGGAGGCGCTGGTCGACTACGCCCGGCGGATGGGCTTCGGGGCGCCGATCCCGTTCGACCTGCCGACCGCGGTCTCTCAGGTGACCAACGGCAACGGGACGGACCCGGGCGGCTTCGTGGACGACGTCGAGCTGGCCAATGCCGCGTACGGGCAGGCCGAGACCTTTGTCACGCCCCTGCAGATGGCACTGGTGGCCGCCACGGTGGCCAACGACGGCGAGCTGATGCAACCGAGGCTGGTCACGGCGATGACCGGCAAGAACGGGACGCGGGCGATCGGCGCGGAATCCATGGGCCGGGTGCTTTCGGGTGCCGACGCGCGGGCGATCAGCGAGGCGATGGTCCAGGCGGTCGAGGGCCGCCTGGGGCGCCGGTTCACCTCGGGGGCGACCGTGGCCGGGGTGACCGTTGCCGGCAAGTCGGGCACCGCGGAGCTCGGCGGCAGCGGTGAGCCGCACTCGTGGTTCATCGGGTTCGCGCCCGCCGAGGAGCCGGAGGTCGTCATCGCCGTCCTGGTCGAGCAGGCCGGACGCGGTGGGGAGGTCGCCGCACCGATCGCCGGGCAGCTGATGACCCACTGGCTCAGGGGTGGCGGATGAGCGACGAGAAGGAGGTCATCGCCGGCCCTTCGGCGGAGGAGCCTGAACCGCAGCGATCCCCGTCGGGCGAGCATGTCGACGCGAACCTTGTGCGCGAGCCCAGACCACTGATCGAACGGATCGGTCTCGCCGCCGTTGCGGCGGTGCTCGCGATCCTGTTCGGCGGCGTCGCTGCCGCGTCGTGGGTCGGTGGCGAGCCATTCCTCGCGGTCATGGGTGGGATCGGTAGCCTGATGACCCTCTGGGTCGGCCTGCTGACGCTGGTTCGTCGGTAGGCGCGGCGCGCCCGACTGCCCGCGACGATCAGTTCCCGCCGAGCGCCCGCCAGACGCGGAGCACCTCGGCGACGCCCCAGGCCTGAGCCGGGCAGCCGCGCGGGGTGTACGGCGGTTCGGGCTCGAGCACCTCGGAGACCGAGCCAAGCCCGGCGTCCCGCAGGTGGTCCTCGAACGGCCGCAGGACCTCCAGCCCGGCGGCTGCGCCGCGGAGCGACGCCACGGCCTCCGCGTACGGCCCGATCAGCCAGGTCCACACCGTGCCCTGGTGGTAGCCGGCATCGCGAAATCGGCGATCGCCCTGGTACCGCGGCCGGTAGGCCGGATCCGACGGCGCGAGGGAGCGCAGGCCGAGCGGGACGGCCAGCTCGCGGTCGACGGCGTCGAGGATGGCGTGGGCCATCGATCCGGTGGCCAGGGTGTGGGGGAGCGACAGGGCCAGGACCTGATTGGGTCGGAGCGACGTGTCATCGCCGTCGGGTCCGTCCACGACGTCCGCGAGGTAGCCGAGTTCCGGCCGCCAGAACCGGGGCACGAACGCCTCCGAGGCGCGGTCGGCGACCTCGAGATACCGCGCGCCCGTGCCGCCACGGTCCCCGCGCTCGAGCAGCCATTGACCGACGATACGCAGGGCGTTGATCCAGAGCGCCTGGATCTCGACCGGCTTGCCGCGTCTCGGCGTGACGACCCAGCCGTCGACGCGGGCGTCCATCCAGGTCAGCTGGTACCCGTCGGCGCCGCCGCGAAGGAGTCCGTCGGCCGGGTCCATGCCGATCCCAAACCGCGTCCCCGCGAGTTGCGCATCCAGGATCGAGCGCAGCGCCGGCAGCAGCTCGTCGACCAGCCCCTCCGACCCGGTCGCGAGGGCATGAGCGCGAACCGCGACCGGGAACCAGAGCGAGGCATCGATGGTGTGGTACTCCGGGACGTCGCCCGCATGATCCGGAAAGTTGTTGGGCAGGAGCCCGTCGCTGACGAAGCGAGCGAACGATCGCAGGATGCTCGCCGCCTCATCGTGGCGACCGGTGGCCAGGCACAACCCGGGCAGCGCGATCATCGTGTCGCGGCCCCAGTCGTTGAACCACGGATAACCCGCGATCACCGTCCGCCCGCGTTCGACGCGATCGGGCCGGCGCCCGTGGTCGTCGTCTCCGCCGATCAGCGGGATGTCGCGGGCGACCAGGAACTGGTCGGCGGCGAGGACGAGACCTCGCAGGAACGTGGATCCGTGCTCCACTCCGGCGGTCCGGACCAGGGCTTCCTGGCGGTCGAGCGCGGCTCGCAGGGCGGTCTCGGGCTCATCGGGTGCGTCGGTCTCCGCGGTCAGGACGATCGTGAACGGTCCTCCCGGCGCGATCGACGCCCGGACCTCCCCGATGGCGAAGACATCCGAGACGTCATCGAGGCCGCGGGCCGCCTCTTCACGGTGTCGGAGGCCGTGGACCCACCGGCCGTTCGCCCGAAACGACCCACCCGGGACGAGCAGGCGCCACGGCGCACGTCCGCGGGCCGGCTCGACGACCACCTCCGAGGCTCCGGCTCCGCCTTCGGATGCGGGCCGCACCGTGACGTCCGGAGCGCCATCCGATTCCCGGCCGGGGGCGTGGTGATCGTGCCACGTCGCGAGCGGGGTGAGCGTGATATCAACCGTCCGCTCGCCACCGACGACCGCGTATCGGACATAGGTCGTATCGCGGCCATTCGCCATCCAGATCCGTCGCTCGATCAGCACGTCCCCGACGGCGTAGGTGAAGACGGGCACCAGGCCGTCCAGGTGGAAGGCGACGAGACGCGTGTACCCACGCGGGTCGATCGTGCCGTCCGCGCCCTCGTGAGCATGGAGGGCGGTGCGTTGGCCCGCGACGGTGGCCCACTCCTCGAGGCCCTCGACGAGAACGGTTCGGCCGACCGGCGGCTCGAGCGCGGCCACCAGCAGACCGTGATAGCTCCGCGTCGCGATGCCGGCAACCGTGCCGAAGGCGTAACTCCCGCGCCCGTTGGTGACCAGCCACTCGCGACGGATGGCAGGGTCGAGGTCGGAGACGACATCAGCGCCGAGCGCGACGGGCCAGTCGGTCCTCGACGCGTCTTCGACGGCGCCAGCCGCGACCGGGCCCTGACGTGTCACTGGCTCCCGCGGTGGCTCGCGCCGCGATCAGGATCATCGTCGGGCCGAACCTCGACGTACGCCTTGATCGAGTCGGGAGCCTCGAGCGCCGCGAGCACGGCTTGCGCGTCGTCGAGTCCGGCAACGGGGGTGGTGAGCAGCTGGCCGAGCCAACCGGCGTGGAAGGCCTCGGCTCGCAGCATGTCGGTCACGCCTCGGACGAAGTCCTCGCGCGACGCGTTCACGGTCCCGACGATCACCCGGTTGCCGAGTACCAGCGCCTGGTTGAACGCGTTGGCATCGATCTCGATGGTCCGCGAACCGCCCGTGACGCCCGACAGGACCAGCACGCCGTTGGGTGCCAGCGCGCCAGCCGCCTGGAACACGAACGGACTGAACCCACTCGCCTCGAAGACCAGGTCGAATGACCCGTGGTCTTTTGCCACCGCCGCGAGATCGGTGCCCTCGCTGCTCACGTAGGTCCCCCCGAGGGCCTCGACCAGTACGCTGTTGCGATACGGTGGACGGCGCCGCGACAGCACCGTCACATCGACGCCTCGCAGGCGGAGCACGAGGGTCACGAGCAGGCCGATCGTTCCGGCGCCGAAGACCGCGGCACGGGCGGGTCGCCAGATCCGCAGCCGGCGCTGGATCTCGTCGGCCTGGCTCAGTCCCTTCTCGGCGATGGACATGGGCTCGAGGAGCACGCCGATCCCCGACAGGCCGGTCGGCAGCGGGACGAGAAAGCTCGCGTCCTCCACGAACTGCTCGGACAGGAACCCGTGGCGCCCGTTGATGCCGCGCTCGATCGGGGCGTCCGTCGTGAAGTCCTGCATCCCGAGCCGGTCGTAGGCGCTGCCTCCGGGTCGCCGGACCGTGGCCACGACGAGCGTCCCGACCGCCAGGTCCCGCGGGACCCTCGGTCCGACCTCGACCACCCGTCCCAGGCTCTCGTGACCGATGACCAGGTAGTCGTCGCCGGGCGGAGCCGTTCCGAACAGGCCATCGCTGATCTCCCGGTCGGTGCCGTCGATCCCGACGCGGAGCACCTCGACGCGGACGCCGCGCCCGTCGGGAACCTCCGAGATCGACGGCCGCGGGACGGTTCGCGCGTGGATCGAAGCTGGGACCCCGGGCCGGACGGCGATGGCCTTCATGGAGTCGGTCATTCCTCGCGCCGGCGGACGATCGCGCGGGCCGGCCCACCGTCCGATCCGGGGATGAGGATCGGCAGGCAGACGAGGTCGTACTCGCCGGGTTCGACCGCTCGGAGGTCGAGGCCCTCGAGGATCACCACGTCGGCGGCAAGCAGGGCGGCATGCGTCGGGGTCGGGTCGCCGAAAGGCGCGATCGAGAGGTAGTCGATGCCGACGAGGCGAACGCCGAGGTCGATCAGCGCTCGGGCTCCGTCCTCGGTGACGCCAGAGAACGAGCTGGTGAAGACCGGCTCGCTCCAGAGTTCCGAGTTCCGGCTGCGGAACAGCAGTCGTGCCGTCCCTGCCGGGATGCCGAGCGCCTCGATCGAGGCGCGACCGAACGGCCCGTCGAACGCCCTCGCGTCGACGACCAGGGCCGGTCCGACCAGGGCGTCGATGGCCACCGCCTCGACTCCGGCCGCCCCGTTGATGAAATGGACGGGCGCGTCCACGTGCGTGCCGCTGTGGACGCCGAAATCGAGCCGGCTGACGTTGCAGATGCCACCCTCGTCCATCGAGCTGGCGCGCTGGAGATGAACCTTGGGGTCGCCCTCGAAGGTGACCATTCCGTTGCGGATCGGAACGCTGATGTCCTGCCAGCCCATGTCCCACTCCGTATTCCTCGGGCCGTCGGGGCCCGCCACCGGCCGTCCGTGCGCGCTCCCAGTCTGGCGCGAAACCAGCCTGGGAACCGAACTGGCGCACTCGACGTACTATCTGCCAACCACCCGGCGCCCCGAGCCGTGGTTGAGCGATCCGATACCGTCCAACCCGGGCGACCCGACCCGTCGCTCTTCCCCTCGATACATCCGCGAGAGAGGCCGATGACCAAGATCCAGGAAACCGGCGACAGGGTCCTGTCCAACGTCGAACGCGTCATCGTCGGCAAACACCATGAGGTCCGCCTCGCCCTCGTGGCGCTGCTGTGCCGCGGCCACGTGCTGATCGAGGACGTTCCGGGAACGGGCAAGACGGTGCTCGCCAAGGCGATCGCCAAGAGCCTTGGTTGCTCCTTCCGGCGGATCCAGTTCACGCCGGACCTGCTGCCCTCGGATGTCTCGGGTCTCTCGATCTACAACCAGAAGACGCAGGAGTTCGAGTTCCGCCCGGGTCCGATCATGAGCCAGGTCGTCCTCGCCGACGAGATCAACCGCGCCACCCCCAAGACCCAGTCGGCGCTGCTCGAGTGCATGGAGGAGCACCAGGCCACGATCGACGGCACGACCTACCAGATGCCCGATCCGTTCCTGGTCATCGCCACCCAGAACCCGATCGAGTACGAGGGCACGTTCGCCCTGCCCGAGGCGCAGCTCGACCGGTTCATGCTCCGTCTACGCCTGGGTTATCCCCAGCCGATCGAGGAGATCGTGATCCTTGACGAGCAGAAGCGCAGCCATCCGCTCGAGGAGCTCGAGGAGGTCCTGGCGGTCGAGGACCTGCGTTCGATGCAGGCCGCCGTCCGCGAGATCTACGTCGACTCCAGCGTCGCCGACTACATCGTCAGGCTCGTGAACAACACGCGGAATCACCCCGACGTCTACCTCGGCGCGTCGCCTCGCGGCTCGATTGCGTTGTATCGTGCAGGCCAGGCCCTCGCCGGCCTCCTCGGTCGCGACTACGTGATCCCCGACGACATCAAGGCGCTGGCCGAACCGGCGCTGGCGCACCGGCTGATCATCAAGACCAGCTCGTCGATCCACGATGTCCAGGCCGGCCAGGTCATTCGCGAGCTGCTCGAAACGACGCCCATCGACGGGGTCCGCCCGACCGGCGGCGGGCCCACCGAGTTGCGGCCGAGCACGCGCAGCTCATCCTCGACCGCCAACGCCTAGCGTCCCGAACCGGCTGGCCACGCGGGGTACGCGGTGATCCGAAAGATCCAGCTGTTCATCGCCGTCGCGGTCCTCGTCATCGCGGCGTTCTCGACAGCGCTGCCGTTCCTGTTCTACCTGCTCTACCTCGCGATCCTGGTGATCGGCGGCTCATACGTGCTCGTGCGGCTCGGCCTGACGGACCTGGAGGCCGGCTATGCGGTCAGCCAGCTGCACGGCCACGTTGGTGACAAGCTCCGGGTCACGTACACCCTCCGCAACGCGAGCCGGATCGCCAAGCTGTGGCTCGAGATCCACAACCCGACGACGCTGCCAGGCGGTCTACCGGGTCGAGCGATCACCCTGGCCGGTCGCAGCGAACGCTCCTGGTTGATCCGGATCCCTCTCGCGCGCCGCGGCCACTTCCGGATCGAGCCGCTCCACATCCGGACCGGCGACCCGTTTGGTTTCTTCGAGGCCTCCGCCACGGTCGGCCAGGGCGTCTCGGTGGTCGTCTATCCGCGGATCGAGCCGCTGCCGCGCTGGCGGCTTCCGGCGGCCGCGATCGAGGGCAGCCAGGTGTCGCCGGTGCGAACGCTCCAGACGACGCCGCTCGCGACGACGGTCCGTCCGTACGCCCCGGGCGACAGCATGAACCGGATCCACTGGAAGAGCACCGCCCGGCACGGCGAGATCCAGGTCAAGGAGTTCGACCTCGAGCAGACCGCGGACGCCTGGATCGTCCTCGACCTCCAGCGCGGCATCCAGACCGGCCGCGGCGATGAATCGACCGTCGAAACGGCGGTGCGCGCGGCGGCCTCGATCGCGGACAAGGCGCTCCAGGAGAACCGTTCGGTCGGGATGACCGTCAATGTCGGGCGGACCGCGTTTCTCCCTCCAGATCGTGGCAGCCGCCAGCACCTCAAGATCATGCAGCTCCTGGCATCGGTCGAGGCGGACGGCAGCGCCCCGCTCGTCGAGACGCTCATCGCAACCGTGGGGCGTTTGCGCCGCGGGATGACCGCCGTGATCATCACGCCGTCGCTCGATCCGTCGTGGGTGCGGCCGCTGGCCGCGCTCCGCACGCGCGGTGTGGCGTGCGTGGTGCTCACCCTCGACGCTGCCGCGTTCGACCGTTTCGCCCATCCCGTCCCGACCTTCACGGTCGAGGGTGGGCCGCCACCACCGCCCGAGGTCGACGAGGAGACGGCCAAGCGCGCCCGCGCTCTCCGCCACGCGATCGCCGAATACGAGCTCACGTCGTTCACCATCACCCCCGGGCGCCCGCTCGGCGAGATCCTCGCCCGATGAATCGGTTCGCCGGTCGGAACGCGCGTCTGCCGCTTGCCCCGGTGGAGGGCTGGGTGACGCTCGGGCTGGTGTTCCTCCTCAGCATGACGCTCGCCTGGTCCCTCGACGATGCCCGCTGGGTCCTCGGGCGGGCGACCTACCTCGACTTCCTGCCACTGGCCGCCGCCGGGGGCGTCCTGGTCGGGTTCGTCGGACCGAAGGTCGGGTGGGGCCGCTGGCAGACGCACCTGATCGGGGCGGTCTTCGCCGCGCTCATCGTGCCGCTGTTCGCCGCGTCGGTTGCCCATCCGGAGGGTGCTTCGCTCATCGAGCTGTATCGGGCGACCACGATGTCCGTGGTCGCCGCCTACGGCGACATCGTGGTGCGCGGCCAGGCCTCGACGGTCCAGTACCTGCACTACCTGCTGACCCTCGGCCTGGTGGTCTGGGCCACGTCCATGTTTGCCTCGTACGCGGTCTTCGGCCACCACCGGCCGCTCAGCGCCGTCACGGTCGTGGGGCTGCTCCTGGTCGGGAACATGTCGATCACGATCAACGATCAGCTCGCCTACCTGGTCCTGTACAGCCTGGCCGCGCTCTTCCTGCTCATCCGCGGCCACGTCCTCGAAGAGCAGTCCGAGTGGGTTCGCCGGCGGATCGGGGATCCGTCGTCGATTGCCTCGGTCTACCTGCGGGGCGGGACCGCGTTCATCGCGGTTGCGGTGGTGGGGTCGCTGATCCTGACCCAGACCGCCGCCTCGAAGCCGCTCGCCGGCGCCTGGGACGGCGTCAGCGACGGATTGCTGGCCGTCTCGCGATCGTTGCAGCGGTTCCTCCCGGCGGGCGGAGCCAACCGCTCGTTTGGTGTGAGCTTTGGTCCGAACGCTGCGATCCAGCAGGTCTGGACCACCGATTCGACCCTGGCCGTGACCATCCAGCGACCGCCGCCCGACCGAAACGACTACTACTGGCGTGCCTTCACGTACGACCGCCTCGAGCTGACGGGCTGGAACACGGGTGCCACGTCGACCGTGCAGCGCGATACGAGCATCCCGCTGCTCGAGGGTCTCGCCGACAACGTCGCCTCGGAAGGCCGGCGGGAGCTGGCGGTCACGGTCATCCCCCAGGACTTCAGCGGCCCGACGATCCTGTCGCCCGACGCCCCGATCGGCGTCAACCAGCCGACCCGGGTCTCCGTGCTCGGATCGGGCTGGTTCGCCACGGTCGAACGCGACGGAGGCAGTGGGTCATACGGCCTCCGGGCGCTCGTCCCGGTCTACGGTGAGGAGCCGGGCCAGCTCAACCAGGAGGCGCTGCGGGCGGCAGGCCAGGGCTACCCGCAGGAGGTCCGCGACTACTATCTGGGGGTCGCCGAAGGCTCGATCGGGCCCGACGCGCAGGCGCTCGAAGACAAGATCGTTGCCGAGGCGCGATCGACCACGCCGTACGACCTCGCCGCGCAGATCGTCGAGGAGCTCCATTCGGCGACCTACATCTACCAGACCGACGTCCGCGGGGTCGACTGCGCCGGACTCGGAACGGTCGAGTGCTTCGCCAGGTTCAAGCGTGGCTTCTGCCAGTACTACGCCGCGACGATGGCCGTCGTCCTGCGCGACCTCGGGGTCCCGACCCGGATCGCGCAGGGGTTCCTGCCCGGCGACCGCGACCCGAACACCGGTGTCGAGCGGATCCTCAACAGCAACGCCCATGCGTGGGTCGAGGTCTACTTCCCGGGCTACGGCTGGGTGACGTTCGACCCGACCGGCGGCGGGGTCGCGGCGATCGCGCCGATGCCTTCGGGCCGGCCGGTCGCGAGCGGCGGTCCGGGCTCCTCGGGCCAGGCGTTCATCCCGACCCGGCCGCCCGAGGTAGACCCGTTCGCCGACGACCCGAGCGGACCCGGCGGCTCGACGGCGAACCGTGGTTCCCTGGGCCCGATGATCGCCGTTGCCGTGCTGCTCCTGCTGATCGTCGGCGGGATCGCGTTTGCCATCTGGCAGCGCGGGCCGCGAGGCGAGACGAGCGCCGATCGCGCGTACGGGACCGTCGCCCGGCTGGCGGCCCGGTTCGGGTTTGCGCCGCGACCAACGGAGACGGTCTACGAATATGCGGGCGCCCTCGGGGACGTGCTGCCCACGGCGAAACCCGAGCTGGAGACCGTGGCCCGGGCGAAAGTCGAGACCGCTTACGGCCGGCAGATCCTGGGCGAAGATCGCCTGGCCGCCCTGCGCTCGGCGCAACGTCGGCTGCGACTGACGCTCTTGCGGCTCGCGTTTCGTCGCAAGGATCGCCGCCGCCGATAGGCCGGCCGGTCCCGTGGCGTGACCGGAGGCGCCCGACGCGTGCGTTGCCCGCGGGCTCGGGCGGCCGCCCGTTTCACGCTCCGCACTGCCAAATGTCGGGCTGGTGCACATAAGGCGAGATATCGGCCTCGATTCCGTTCACTTCCGGGCTTTCAGGAGCGTGGGCCGCTCGCCGAACCGCGCCGGAGGCCTCCCAAACCGCGCCTTGTGGTCATGACGCCGACATTTGGCACAGTCCGACCAGGCCCAGCCGCGCGTGCTCGCGGCGAGCCGTGCCCGGCGGGACTGAGCCTCCGGATCGAGCCCTTCGTCGACGCAGCTCGCAGCCGGGCGCGGCCAGGATTGCCAGGCTCGACGTGGCGTGACAGTCAGAGCGCTCCGCTGCGACTGCGTTCTTCGAGGTCGGCCATCGTCGCCTCATCGAGGAGGCCGGCCAGGTGGGCGGTCAGGTTATGGGCGCGCAATACCGGCCGTCCGCCACGCAGCTCGATGACCGTGATCCCGCAGAGGTCCATCGACCACATCCAGAAGCGGTCGAGCGGAAGGTCGAACAGGGTGAGAAGCGCGACCTTGAAGACCCCGTCGTGACCGACGATGATCGACCACGGGTGGTCGATCGTGGGGTCGCGATACCCGGCGACCTGTGGTCCATCGGGTGTGCCTGGCACACCGCCCTCGGCCAGGCGGGCGAGAACCGTCACGAGGCCTGTATTAACTCGTGCCTGGACCACGGGGAGTGGCTCACCACCGGGTGCCCACGCCTCGAGCGGCCGGCGGCGCCAGGCGGCCAGTTCGGCGCCATACCGGGCATCGATCTCGGTGCGATGGAGGCCCTCCCAGGCACCCTGGCCGATCTCAAGGAACGCCGGGTCGGCCCGCCGCGCCACGCGCTGCCCCGTGGCGCGGATCGCCTGCTCGATTGCCTCGGCGGTCTCGGCCGTCCGTTGCAGAGGTGAATGGACGAGCTCGAGCGGTGGTCGGCCGGGGATCGGGAGCGCGGGTGCGTCCAGTGGCGATGCCAGCCGCCGGGCGACGAGCTCCGCCTGGCGCTGGCCGGTGGGGGAGAGCGGGGTCTCGGACTGGCCCTGGAAGCGCTCCTCGACGATGAACGTCGATTCGCCGTGACGGACCAGGACCAGGGTCGCATCCAGGCCGTCCGGGATGAGCGGCGCCGATAGCTCGAGCGCCGGTGCCCCGGTCAGCGGGCGCTCCCGAGGCGGATCGTCCAGAGGTCGAGGACCGCCTCCTGGGCGCGGATCGCGTCCGACACCGACTCGGGCACGTCGTCGTCGAGCGCCAGGATCATCAGGGCGTCCTCCCGCGGGCGGCTCCGGGCGAGGTGCATCGCGCTGATGTTGACGTCGGCCTCTCCGAGCATGATCCCGACCCGCCCGACGGTCCCCGGGCGGTCCAGGTGGCGGGTGATCAGCATCGTGTCGGCAGGTGCCATGTCGAGCCGGTAGTCGTCGAGCCGGGTGATCCGCGGCTCGCCCGCGGCGACCGTCCCGGCCACCACCGCGGTTCGGCCGCCGGCTTCACCCGACAGCGTCAGGAGCGCGGCGAACGCCCCGGCGTCGGGCGTCTTGCGCTCGACCACGGTGATCCCGCGCGCCTTCGCCAGGGCACCGGCATTGACCAGGTTGACCCGCTCGGTGGTAGCCGTCTCCAGCAGCCCGCGCAGCATCGCCGCGGTCAGCGGCGTCCCGTCATGCTCGGCCAGCTCGCCGGCGATCTCAAGGGTCAGCGTTCGCGTCCCGCCCCGCGAGAACTGGGCAAAGAACCGGCCCAGGACCTCGGCGAGCGGCAGATAGGGAGCGATCGCCCGTGCCGTCTCGGGCGTGAGCAGCGGCGCGTTTACGGCGTACCGGGCGCTCCGACCCTCGAGCACGTCCAACACCTGGGCAGCCACCTCCTCGGCGACCAGGACCTGGGCCTCCGCCGTGGATGCCCCGAGATGCGGCGTCAGGAGCGTGTTCGGGGCGGTGAGGAGCGGCGAGTCGACGGGCGGCTCGTGTTCGAACACATCAATCCCGGCGCCGGCGAGCTGACCCGAGTCCAGGGCTTCGGCAACGGCGGCCTCGTCGACGACGCCGCCCCGGGCGACGTTGAGGACGATGGAACCCCGCTTGAGCCTGGCGATCGCATCGCGACCGATGAGCCCCCGGGTCGAGCGCGTCAGCGGAACGTGGACCGTGACGACGTCCGCCCGTCGCAGCAGCTCATCGAAGGTGAGCAGCTCGACCCCATGATTGGCGGCCTGTTCCTCGGTCACGAACGGGTCCACCGCAACGACCGTCATCTCCATGGCGATCGCCCGGACCGCGATAGCCTGCCCGATCTTGCCGAGGCCGAGGATCCCGAGGGTCCGTCCCCGCAGCTCGAGACCAGTGAACTGGGCGCGCTTCCACTCGCCGCGGCGCACGGACGCATCGGCGGGCGCGGTGCGCCGCGCCAGTCCGTAGAGCAGGGCGAGCGTGTGCTCGGCCGCCGCGATGGTGTTGCCCGTCGGGGCGTTGACCACCATGATCCCGGCGCGTGTGGCGGCATCGAGGTCGACGTTGTCGACACCGACCCCGGCTCGACCGATCACGACCAGGCGAGCCCCGGCGGAGATCAGCCCCGCATCGACCTTGACCTGGCTGCGGACGATGAGCGCGTCGTAGTCGGGCAGGATGGCGCACAGCTCGTCGCGCGACAGGCCGGGCCGCTCGTCGACCTCGTGGCTCGCCCGCAGGAGTGCGACGCCCTCCGCGGCGATCGGCTCCGCGACGAGGATCCTCATGCGCCGACCCCGGCGGCGCCGACCCCGGCGGCGCCGCCCCCCGCGGCGCCCCCCCCCCCGGGGGGGGGGGGGGGGGGGGGCCGGGGGGGGGG
>JBBEBJ010000099.1:0-4538 GCA_040882425.1 Chloroflexota bacterium
AGCGCGACGAGCGTGTCGAAGAGGGGCGGCGTCGCGGTCCGGCCGGTCACCGCCACGCGGATGGCCATGAACAGGTCTCCGGCCTTCCAGCCACGCTCCTCGGCCAGCGCGCGCAGTGGCGGCTCAAGCTCGTCCGCCTCGAAGGTCACCTCGCCAACCGTTGCGATCGTCGCCCGGGCAGCCGTCAATCCCTCACGCGTCGTGGCCGGGTCCCAGCGCTTCGGCACGAGCGTGGCGGCGTCGACGGCCAGTTCGTCGAGCCACAGGAACCCGACGAGGCCCCCGATCGCGCCCAGCGTCGGCAGTCGCTCCTGGACGACCGGCAGCAGGGCTCGGAGCTCCTCGTCCGCGGGCATCCGGTTGATCCGGCCGGCACGCAGCTCGGCCTCGACGAACGGCCGCAGCCGGTCGATCAGCTCGTCGGGGGCGAGCCGGCGGATCCACTGCCCGTTGAGCCACTCGAGACGTTCGCGGTCGAAGATGGCGCCGCCCTTGTGGACGGCCTCGAGCTCGAAGCGTTCGACGATCTCGTCGAGCGAGAGGACCTCCTCCTCCGTGCCGGTCGCCCACCCGAGCAGCGCGAGGTAGTTGACGAGAGCCTCGCGGATGAAGCCCTGGGCAATGTAGTCGGACACGGCAGTCTGGCTCTTGCGTTTGCTCATCTTGCTGCGGTCCGGGTTGAGGATGAGCGGCAGGTGCGCGAACGTTGGCTCCGGATAGCCGAGCGCCCGGAACAGCAGGACGTGCTTGGGCGTGTTGGACAGGTGATCCTCGCCGCGGATGACGTGACTGATCTCCATCGCTGCGTCATCAACCACGACCGTGAAGTGATAGAGCGGTGAGCCGTCGGCGCGGACGATGACGAAGTCCCCACCCAGGTTCGAGACGTCGAACTCGACATGGCCGCGCACAACGTCGTCGAACGCGATGACGCCTTCGCCGACGCGGAACCGGAGGGCGCCGTGCTGGCCGACGGCCTCGCGCGCCGCCCGCTCCTCGGGGGTCAGCGTCGCGCACCGACCGACGTACCGCGCCGCCTGTCTGGCGATCTCCTGGGCCTTGCGATCCGTCTCCAGCTGTTCGGGGCTGCAGTAGCACGGGTATGCCTGGTCGGCAGCGAGCAGCCGTTCCGCGGCGGCTGCGTAGTCGGGCAACCGCTCCATCTGCCGATACGGCGCGTGTGGCCCGCGGGCAGCGTCGCCGGCGACTTCGGGCCCTTCGTCCCAGCCGAGCCCGAGCCAGTGCAGCCCGTCGAGGATGTCCTTCTCGTACGCGATCGAGCTGCGGGCTTGGTCGGTGTCCTCCAGCCGGAGGATGAACGTCCCGCCCGTGTGGCGAGCGAACAGGTAGTTGAACAACGCGGTCCGCGCCGTGCCGATATGGAGCGGCCCGGTCGGGCTCGGGGCGATCCGGACTCGCGGTGCGCTCGACCGGCCGGTCACGCGTCCGCCGGGACCTTGTGGAACAGTGCCGGATCCGCCGTCCCGGGCAGCACACGGACGAGCGACGCGGGTCGCAGCCCGAGCGTCGCCCGACCACGCGGCCCATCCAGGGTGAGCGAATCGAGCGATTCGCTTCGGGCGAGGACGTTGATCGCGGCGCCGGGCGTCAGCGCCCTGGCCTCGAGGTAGGAGAGCAGCCCGGCGTCCTCCTCGGCCTCTTCCGTGATCCGGTAGATGGTCGCCGGCTGCCCGGCCTCGATCTGGCTGAGCGGGATGCCGGCCGGGCGCCGCCGCGCGGTCTCGGCATCGATCGGGTTACCGTGCGGGCAGGTCTCCGGGTGGCCGAGCATCTCGTCGAGCCTGGCCTCGACCCGCGGCGAGATGGCGCCCTGCAGGCGCATCGCCTCCTCGTCCGATTCGGCCCAGCCGAGGCCCACGACAGCGGTGAGCAGCCACTCGAGCAACGCGTGCCGTCGGAAGATCGCGTCGGCGACGGCCCGACCCGCCGGGCTCAGGTGCAGGTTGCGGTTCTCGGCATGGACCACGAGACCCTCGCCCACGAGCCGGCGGAACATCTCACTGGCGGCCTGCGTGGTGACGCCGAGGTGGCGCGCGATCTGGGCGGCGTTGACGCGACCGGCATCCTCGGCGCCGGCCATGACCCGCAACGCCAGCAGGTACTCCTGGGCCGCGGCGGACAGGTCGCGCGGGTCGTGATGTCGAGGCACGGTCTCAGGATACGGGACGGGAGCTGTGCGGGCCGGAGCGGAAGCGTCGCACGACGGCGATGGCGAGCCCGCCCAGCCATGCCACAAGGAGCAGGGCCCCGAGCGCCGCGCGACGGGATCCCTCGTCTGCCGCGGTCCCGGTCGCCGACAGGACCAGGGTGGCGCCCAGCGCGGCCGCCAGCAGCACGAGCGCCGCACCCGCGGCGATGGCCGCGACCTCCGGCACGACCACCAGCGCGACCAGGACGATCGCCTGGCCGACGGCCGTGAGCGGGGTCACGGCCGGATCGCACGTGGCCGCGAACCGACCGCACCCGGTCAGCTCGCCGACGAGCCACCCGATCCCCAGGGCGATCGGGATCCAGCCGAGCACTCCCCGGACGACCCGGCCGCGGAGACCGCCCGAGCGTGGATCGGTCAGGGCGCGGCCGAGATCGATCGCCGCGCGGGTCGGATCGGGAGCAGCGTCCCGTGCGCCCGAAGCAGCCCCGCGCCCAGAAGTGGGCGGGGCGAATGCCTCCGCTGCCTCCGCGGGCGGGGAGAACGCCTCGTCGGGCCGTGCCACCTCCTCCGATCCTGCGGTCTCCTCGGGCCCCGCCGTCGAGTCCCACCACGAGGACGTCGTGTGGGTCGGTGGGACCACGTGATCCGGTCCGGACTCGCCGCCGGCACCTGACGGAACGTCGTGGGCCCCGGCCGCTCGACGGGCACGGGCCTGGTATTCGGGACCGTGCTTGCGCGGGTCGGCATATTCCTTCGGGTTGATCGTCCAGTACGTACCGCTCGTCGTGCCGTACCAGCTGGCGCCACCCCAGTCGGGTTCGAACGGCCCGGCGTCGGCACCGTCGTACGAGGTCGAGCCGAGCGTCGCCTTGCCCCTCGCGCCGCGGGCCCTTGGCTCGTCACCGTTCGATGGATCCGGATCGGTGCCTCGTGCGCTGTCCGGTCTGGCGGTGCGGGCGCGTCCCGGTCGCGCCTTCGCGCCCTGGTCGGCGTCTCCACGGCCTTGTGTGGCCCTGGCCCGGTACGCGCGTCGTGTCGCCTCGGTGCGATCCGGATCCGCCGCGGACGGCCGTTGCCGGACCGTCGGCGCGGACCTTCCGGCCGCCTTCGCCCCCGCCGACGGGCCCGCCAGCCGCTCGTACGCGGCCTGGATCGCGAGGAAGCGGGCGAGCGCGGCCGGCCCCGCCGCGTCCGGGTGGTTCGCCTTGGCGAGGCGCCGGTAGGCACGTTTGACCTCGGCGAGCGTAGCGCCGCGCGTCAACCCGAGGACCAGGTACGGATCGGGCTCGAGTGGCATCTGTCGCCGCGTCGCTCAGGACATCCCGTCCGGCCGCCGGGCCGGGATCGGTCAGCCGATGAGCTCGCCCACCGGAGCCAGGTCAAAGGCCGGGATCGCCTCCGCCGCCACCCGACCGTGCGGATCCAGGGTGACGGGTCTGTGGTATCGAGCAAGATCGCGGAGGGCACCGCCATCGAGCACCCCGGCCTGACGAAGCGCCTCGACCGATGCGGCCCAGGTCCCCCGATCGAACCCGTCCCCGTCCTCGATCTTGACCGCCATCCCGGACGGCCCGTCCTCGTGCGTGCCGCTACGCGGTCCGCGGAGAATGGCCATCCCTCGAAGGGCCTCCATCCCGGCCTTGCTCACGAGTCGACCCGGGACGGCCTTCATCAGGGACGTGTCGAGCCGGTCGTGGCGACCGCCGACCATCTCGGGATGGGCCAGCATCGCGTCGCGAACGATGCGCAGGCCGTCGGCGAGCTCGATCCGGGAGTCGGACGCGGGGATCGCGGTGGGATCGGCAAGCATGGCGTACGCGCGCGCAACTTCGTGGAGCGGGAAGGCGTAGGTCTCCAGCCCGCAGCCGTCGATGGCCGTCTGGAGCCTGGTGGCGGGCACGCCAAACGCCCGTGCGACCGCCGCCCGGTAGGCGATCTGCGATGGATGCGCGGGCTTCCAGTAGTCGGTCGGATCCCAGCCCTTCAGCCGGCAGAGCAGCAGCGAGACGGTGTGCTGCCCGGAACACATGTGCCGGATCGGGCCGGCCTTCTCGCCGTCGCGTGCCAGGCGGGCGGCCGTCAGGGCGTCGAGCGGCATCCCCTCAGCGCCGCAGGCAAGCGACGCCTGGCTGACGCCGGTTCGTCGATAGAGGCCCTGGAGCGTGCGGACGTGGAGATCCTCGCCGGAATGTGAGCTCGCGAGGATCGCGATCTCGGCGGGCTCGAGGTCGAAGGTCGTGACGCCGCCGGCTTCGATGATGGCGAGCGCCCCGAATGGCTTGACCGTCGAACGCAGCGTGACGATCCGGTCCGGGTCGCCGAGCTGGTGGATCAGTCGCCCGGCGGCATCGACCTCCACGATGTC
>JBBEBJ010000100.1:0-15099 GCA_040882425.1 Chloroflexota bacterium
GTCGCGGGAGGACATCCGGGTCGGGCTGGGAAGCCCGGGCAGTATACCCGCTCGCCTCGAGTCACCCGCCGGCGCGATTCCCTTGGCGGGGTGGCACTCGGCCGCGGCTTCGGGCGCCCGGCGACCGACCGGACCAGCGACGGGCCACTCGGCCGCGGCTTCGGGCGCCCGGCGACCGACCCCGTCAGCGACGAGCTCATGTGCGGCGGGTGGCACGGATCCCTTGATCGGCTGCCCGAACTGCCGGATCCGTCCGGTCGAAGGCGACGCCGCGGTCGCGCAGCGAAGCGTACGCGTCGTGGCCGATCACGAGGTGATCGAGCACGGCGATGTCCAGCAGCCGCCCGGCGGCCAAAGCCTCGGCGGTCAGGTGCAGGTCGTCGGGCGAGGGCGTCGGGTCCCCCGATGGATGGTTGTGCACGAGGATGACGCCGGCCGCGTTGAGCCGCACCGCGTCGCGGAACAGCTCGCCGACGCGGACGAGCGACGCGCCGAGGTTGCCCTGGTAGACGGTCGTCATGTACTTGTACACACCGTATGGTGGGGCGAGCACGCGACGAGGCTCCCGCGGTTCGCGGTAGGTGGCTTGTCCCGGGTACCGCTGCCGCCGAGGCCCAGTCGCGAGACCTTCGCGGACCGGACCGCCGCGAGCGTCGCTCATTGTCGGCGGAAGCCGCCCGCTTCCTGTCAATCCGCTGTCAAGTAACGCCTTGGTCGCGCGATCCTGGTCAGTGAGGGCAATCGGCCCCGTTCTCAGATTCTTTTCATGCAGAGAGCACCCGCCGGCGCCTCGCTCGCCGCACTGTGACTGGGACACGCGGAAGGCGTTGACGCACGGTCGCCCAACCTGGTCGTCTGGACCGTGCCGAGCCAATGACGAGACCGCGCCGTGCAATGGAGGAATCGACATGGGTCCCGTTCAGAACCAGACGACGACGAGGTCGAGGTCCCATCGCCTGCTCGTCTTGATCGCCGCCATCGCACTCCTGACCCTCTCGCCGGGCGCAGGCGTTGCGTCGGCGGACCAAGGCGGCGGCCATCGGGACGCGACCTTCACGAAATGGGTGACCGACTGGCCGAACATGGCGGGCATCGTCGGGGGCTCCGTCGGCGACGGCGAGTTCTCCGGGAAGGTGCTCGACTACAACCCCGGACCCACGACGGTCATCGCGGCGATCTACCAGTTCAGCGGCTCGCGACACGCCTTCACCGCGCTTGTCCACGTCGAGCAGACAGGACTGGATGCTGTGATCATCGGTGTGGTCACCGACGGCTGGGGCAAGGGCAAGCTCGTGACCGGGGGCTACACGCAGATCACCTGCGACCACAACGGGACGAGCGCCACGCTCACGGATTGCTTCCAGGGGTCGCTCGATATCGGGCGGGGCTCTGAGGACTGACGTTCGCCCAATCGAAGGCCAGCAGACTCAAGAGTCAGGCCCGCGTTGAGGGGAGCCGGGGGTGGCACTTCGGCTCCTCTCAACGATTCGGCAAACAATCGCCTCGGCCATTGACATGCAGCGCAGACTGCGAAAAAAGGCAGCGCGGCTGCGAAAGGGTGACGCAGTGACACTCACCGTTCGCCAGAGGATTGCGGACCAGGGCACGGGCCTCGTGGGACGCGAACCCGAGCGGGCCTTCCTTCATCTCGTGCTTGGCGAAGAGGGTCCTCTCGTCGTCTTCATCCACGGCATCGGCGGGGTCGGCAAGTCCGCCCTCCTCGAGGCGTTCACGGCCGAGGCGCGCGCCCACGGCGCGACCGTGCTCCGTCTCGACTCCGGCGGAATCGAGCCGACAACGCGCGGGTTCCTCGAGGCCCTCTCGACCGCCACCGGCAGCGAGTTGGGGAGCGTCGAGGACGCCGCGGCCCGGCTCGCGGGTCTCGGGCAGCGCGTCATCCTCGTACTCGATCGATACGAGGTCCTGCGTCCCCTCGACCAGTGGCTTCAGCAGACGTTCGTACCCGCCTTGAGCGATAGCGTCCGGGTCGTGTTCGCCGGCCGGGAACCTCCGATGGCCGGCTGGTCGGTGGCCATGGGCCGGCTGTTCCGGACCCTCCCGCTGGCCAACCTGCCGCGCGACGATGCCGAAACGCTCCTGCGCCAGGACGGCGTGACCGGAGACGACCTCGAGCGCATCAACCGGCTGGCGCGCGGTCACCCGCTGTCGCTGCGACTCGCGGCATCCGCGCTGGTGGCAGGCCCTGCGTTCGACCACGACGCGACAACGGTCACGACGATCGTGGAGGAGCTGACCGAGCTGTATCTCGCCCAACTCGATCCGCCGACACGTCGGGCGCTCGACGCGGCATCCGTCGTGCGCCGGCCAACCCTCTCGTTGATGGGCGCGATGCTGCCCGATGCCGCGCCGCAGGACGCCTTCGACCGGCTGCGCAGCCTCCCGTTCGTGGAGTTGAGCGACGACGGCCTCGTCCTGCACGACACCGTCCGCGAGACTGTGGCCGCCTACCTGCGTGCGACAGATCCCGACCGGTCCCGTCGGCATCGGATCGCCGCGTGGCGGCAGCTGCGCGACGAGGTGGCCCGGGCGCCCTCACATGAGATGTGGCGTTACACGGCCGATCTGCTCTACATCCTCGAGAATCCGAATATCCGGGAAGCGTTCTTTCCTACGACGGAACACCTTTACTTCGTGGATGCGGCCCAGCCCGACGACTGGCCCGTCATCCACGAGATCGCGATGGGTCAACAGTCGCCCGCCCCTGTCGCCATCCTGGCGGAATGGTGGAGACGCCTCCCTCAGGCATTTCGAACTGCCCGTGACGGCGCGGGGGCGATCGCGGGCTTCTCCGTGCTGACCGAGCTAGACCACGTGCCGCGTGGCCTCTTCGATGTGGACCCGGTGGCTCGCGTATGGAGAGACCACGTGCGGCGCCTCCCGGTACCCCGGGGCCAGCGGATCCTGACCTATCGATTCGGGCTCGCCGATCCGCAGGGCATGTCGCAGTCGCTCGTCATGGCGGCGATCATGCTGGACATCAAACGCCTCTACATGGAGCTTCGACCCGAATTGCGCCGCATCTATACGAACGCTCCGGAGATCTGGGGTAACGAGTCGCCTTGGACCCGAGTGGGCTTCGTGCCGCTTCCAGGCGGGCCCGTCGCCTTGGATGGAACGGCATACCACGCATACGTGCTCGACTTCGGACCGGCGTCCGTCGATGGCTGGCTGACGAGGATCATCGCCACGGAACTGCAGATCGAGGAGGACTCCATCCTCGACATCGCCCAGCACCAGCTCATCCTCGGCGGACGGCGCGTCGACCTGACGAAGCTCGAGTTCGAGGTGCTCAGGTACCTCTACGAGCGACCAGGCAAGGTGGTGGAGCGTTCGTCGCTGCTGCGCGACGTGTGGGGCTACGACTACGTCGGCGGCAGCAACGTGATCGAGGCGCTCGTGAAGTCCATCCGGCGGAAGCTCGGCGACCGGGCTGCGGCGATCGAGACGGTGCGAGGCCTGGGCTACCGGTTCGTCGTCGCGTAACGAGCGGCCCTGGACAGGGCCGCACGGCGGCTGCGATCGCCTCGCGATCCGGCAACGATCGCGCCGAGCCGTTCGAGGGCGACCTGTCGAGCCTGGCGTCGGTCCGGGACCCTGACTCGACCTGTCCGGCGACAAACCCACATGCGCGTCGAGTGCTGAAATCGGCTGCTCTGCCGCGAGATTCCGACGCCGCAGTTCATTCGACCGGGATTCGGTCTATGAGTGCCGCGCGTTCCACTCCTGTCGGGCGCGCACAGAACTCATGCCCCAGTCCGCCACGACTGTTGTTCCGTCGAGGCGGACGCCGCAAAGGCGGGCGGGCGTTCTCTCCTCGCCGCCTCTGCCCCATCGATGCCCCTCAATCTGCCGCCCGCGCCGCCGGCTCGGCCCGGTCGAACGCCACGCCCCGGTCGCGCAGGGAGGCGTACGCGTCGTGGCCGATCACCAGGTGATCGAGCAGCGCGATGTCGAGGAGGCGGCCCGCCGCCAGCGCCTCGGCCGTCAGGTGCAGGTCGTCGGGCGACGGCGTCGGGTCCCCGGACGGATGGTTGTGCACCAGGATCACCCCGGCCGCATTGAGCCGGACGGCGTCGCGGAAGAGCTCCCCGACCCGGACGAGCGACGAGCTCACATTTCCTTGATACACGGTGGCGACGCGGAGCACGTGGTTCTTGGTGTCGAGCATCACCACGCGCAACTCCTCACGCTCGAGGCGCCCCATCTGGAGGATCAGTCGCTCCGCGACATCCGCCGGTCCCCGGATCGTCCAGCGCGCGGCGGGCCAGTCCGCGAGCAGGCGGCGCCCGAGCTCGAACGCCGCCACGAGCTGGGCCGCCCTCGCGACTCCGACGCCTGGCACGGTCGCGAGCTCGATCTCCGAAGCGCGGGCAAGCCCGCCGAGTCCGTCGTGACGGGCCAGCGCGTCGGCGGCCAGGTCAACCGCGGACCGGCCGCGGGTGCCGGACCCCCAGACCAGCCCGATCAGCTCCGCGGACGTGAGTCCGCCCACACCGCGCATCGCGAGGCGCTCACGTGGCCGCTCGGCCACGGGGACTTCGCGGATCGCGCGACCGGGCATCGACATGGGGCGGACCTCGCATCCAGCAGGAAGGCGGGCGTCCCCGTGGCCCGCACGACGGGAGCCCGCCGATTCCCCCCGCCATCCGGACCCCGAGGACACCGCAGAGCCTAGCCAGGGACCCTCACCGGACACTCAACCCGCCGTGCACGCCGGATCACCCGGGCGCGTGCGGTCCCGGCCAGGCAGCCGCGCCGGTACGGTCAGCCACGGCCGCGGCCGACAGGGCCAGGCGCCCGGGCAGCCCCGGGAATGCCTCAGATCGGCCGCTGCGCAACCTCGGCGATGAGCAGCAGGACCGCATTGAACGCCGCGTGGAGCCCGAACGGCGCCCAGATCGTGCCGCGGCGAATGAACAGCCACCCGAGGGCCAGCGCGATCGGGACCCGTGTGCCAAAGCCGACGACCGCCAGCCCGAATGCGTCGCCCGCCGAGGTGCCCGACGTGGTCAACACGTGGGCGACGGCAAAGACGAGCGCGGCCCTGAGGACGCCCTGACGGACGCCGACCCCGCGAACCCATGCCGTGGTGGCAAAGGCGCGGAACAGGACCTCCTCACCAAGCGGCGCGACTAGTGCACCCGCCACGAGCGAGAGCGCGATACCGACCGCTTCGCCGGTGGGTGGCAGCGGGCTCTCCGGCGTGACCGGGAAGATGGCCAGCAGGATCAGCGATACCGGGATCGTGACGGCGATCACGGGAGCGGCCCACAGGGCCCCGCCGATCATCTCGCCGATGGCGGAGGGATCCGGCGCGCGCAGCCCCATCTCCCGCCAGCCGAGGGCACCGGCATCGACGACCAGCAGCCGGATCAGGGCGATGTAGACGGCGGCCTGGAGGGTGACCGACAGCAGCGCAGCGAACGGGCCGTCGAGCGGGACGCCGGCGAGCCCGAGCGGGAGGCCGACGACGATGACCGCCAGCACCGAAACCGGGATCGACGCCGCGAAGACGAGCAGCGGGGACGGACCCGCGTAGGCCGCCATGCCGCGGGCTCGCCGTTCGATCCCCTGCGAGCCAGCCGCCGCGACGAGTCCGATCGACAACAGGACGAGACCCACCATGACGAGACCGAGCCAGGCCACCCCGCCGCCGGACAACACGGCCACGAGGACCAATCCGAACCCAAGCACGCTCGCGAGCCAGCCGACCACGAACAGAGCCGGAGCAGATCGTCCCTCGATCGTGAACGTGGACGCACCGATCCGCGCGGGAGGCCCGGTCGTGCGCTCGGCGCGCGGATCGGCAGGCGGCGGCCCATCGTCCTCGCCCGGGTCGAACCCTCCCTCGGGCGTGGTCAACGCTCTGGCAGTGGATCCTGGGCGGACGCGGGCATGTTCCCGGTCGAGCGCGCCGAACCGCTGGCGCGTCCCGAGCCCGCGGACCGGGACGATCCCGTCGCCGGCCGGACGCTGGTCCGAATCGCGGACGGCGGCGCTGTCGGGGCATCCGCTGAGGCTGCGATTCGCCCGGTCAGGTCATGACTCGACGGAAGCGCGCCCAGGTTGGTCGCCACGACGGGCCGCCGCTCGAAGTCCTTGCCGCACCAGGCGCAGAGCGACCAGTCCAGGCCGACCAGCCGGCTGCAGTTGGGGCAGACCCGGTTGAGTCGCGTCCGACACGACGGGCAGATGATCCACTCGTCGTCGATCCGGCGCTCGCACGTGGGGCAGTGGTGGATGGCCTCGACCTCGGCCAGGAGGGCTTCCTCGGCCAGGTTCCGCTCCCAGACTTCGCCGATCTTCTCGTGCGGCCGGATGATCTTGTAGACCCACACGCCGAGGACAAAGAACAACGGCGTGAACAGGATGATCCCGGCCGACGCGAGGTACGGCAGGATCGCGTTGTCCGATCGCTGCTGCATGTCGCGGAATGCCCAGTAGGCGGACGCCAGCCACAGGATGACCAGGTAGATGCCGAGGGCCCGCAGGCCGAGCTGGAGGATCGGGCTCGAGAAGATGTCGGCAAGCGCGTCGCCGATCGTTCCGAGGATCTGTTCCATGCGCCTGGGTGGATGCCTCCGTGCGCGCCCGGGATCGATCGGCCGGACGGCGTTCGTTCGGCGGCCGCTGGCGTCGGCCGCAGTGTAGCAGGGCCCTTCGCGAGACCCGCCCGACCGTCAACCCGGTTTTAGCGTTGGTGGTTGCGCAGGCCGAGGCCACAGGTCCCGGTGCGCGACAGACCAGACGGCCGCCCGCCATGCCGCTGTGACGGCGATGAGCAGCAGACCGACGATCCAGAGGCTGACGAAGAGCACGACGGCAAGCGTTCCAACGACCAGATCGGCTGGTGACCGCATGGCGACGCGCACGGCCGACCAGGCGACGGTCGCGGCGAGGGTCGAGGGCAGGACCACGAGGGCCAGACCCGCCAGGGGCACAACGAACGCGGCTGCGACCCCCACCGGGTGGCGGACCGTTGCGCGGAGGGCATCACGAAGCGCGGTCGTGACCCGGCTGCCGTCGAGGGCGATCCGCCGGGCAGCCAGACCGCCCACGATCTCGCCGAAGGTCCAGGCCAGCAGCAACACTGCGGTCACCTCGGGCGCCCCTGCCAGAACGCGCAGCACGATCGGCGCGGTGACGTCGGCCGGGCTTGTCAGCTCGCGGTAGGCGATATCGACGAGCCGGATGGAACCCCAGATGAACCCGATCCCGGTCGGCCCATGGGCAAGGAGCCGCGCCGCGAGCACCCACGCGGCGACCATCCGGTCGGACGCCGCAGGACCGTCGCCAGAGATGCCGATCGACCTCCCGGACACCGCTTCGTCGCCGGCCACCGTGCGCGCCGCATCGACCTCCAGGGTTGCGGCCACCAGTCCACCGACGACGATCCAGGTCACGATCGCCAATGCGCTGACGGTCACGATGGCCGCGACCTCAACCGACGGGCCCCCGAACACGACGGCCACGAGGGTCGGTGCCAGCAGATTGCCAAGCCCCACCGGCGACGGCAGCACCACGATCGGGAGCACCACCAGGAGGATCCCGCCACGGAGCAGAAAGGTGGCCAGGGCCAGGGGCCAGGTGGCCGGCAGTGCCAGGCTGGTGAGCAACGCCCCGCTGAGCGCCGCCCCCGGCTTCACGGCGCCGGAGTGGCCGACGCCTCGGGGACCGGTGACCCGAGCTCGGGTGCGAGGATCTGGAGCTGCTGCAGGGCGGCTTCGACGAGCGCGATCTCCGTCCCGTATCGCGCGAAATCGCCGTTGCGCAGGGCGTCCTGGGCGAGCTCGAAGTGCGCATTGGCGTACTCGATCAGGCCGGGGACGTCGGTCGGGAGACCGACGCCGGGCGTCGGTGCCGGCGTTGCGCTCGGTTCGGGTGTCGGTGACGCGCCGGGCGTCGGCGATGGGCCGGGGGCGGCGCCGTCCTCGGCCGCCAGCAGGAGGCGCAACGACTCGCCCAGCGTCTCGGACCAGACCACCTGGCGGGGCGAGGCGACAACGATCCGGCGGAACTCCGGGAAGGCAGATCCGGTCGACTGGAGGTAGACCGGCTGCAGGTAGATGAGCGATTCGCCAAGGGGCAGGACGATGAGGTTCCCGCGAATGACCTGGCTGCCGGACTGGTTCCACAGCGAGATCTGCTGGCTGATCGCCGCGTCCTGGTCGATCCGCGCCTCGATCTGGGCCGGCCCGAAGATCGTGGAATCCGCGGGGAAGCGATAGACGATGGTCGACCCGTAGTTCGGCTCATCCATCCGGGCCGCGACCCACGCGATCATGTTCGGGCGGTTGGTCGGGACCATGGGCTGCAGCAGGGTGAACTCCACCTCCGCCTCACCCGGAAGACGCATCACCACGTAGTACGCCTCGGACGGGAGTGAGCCCTCACTGGCGACCTGCGGGACGGTCCACAGGTCGTCGGTCCGGAAGAACTGCTGCGTGTCCGTCACGTGATAGCGGCCGTAGACCCGGGTCTGGACGTTGAACAGCTCCTCGGGAACGCGAAGGTGGGCGCGCAGGTCGGCCGGCATGGCATCGAGCGGCACGAACAGCCCTGGGAAGACGCCGGCGTACGCCCGCACGATGGGATCGGCCGGGTCGCTCATGTAGAAACGCATCGTTCCGTCGTAGGCGTCCATCGTGATCTTGACGCTGTTCCGAATGTAGTTGAGGCGGCCGCCGAGGCGGGTTCCCTCGAGGGCCTCTTGCGGGTTGAATGACTGCGCATGCGGGAAGCGGTCCGAAACGGTGTAGGCGTCCTGGATGTAGACCATCCGGCCAGCGTCGTCGACCACGATGTACGGGTCCTTGTCGAAGCGCAGGAAGGGTGCGATCCGACCGAGGCGATCGCCGAGCGATCGATGGAACAGCAGCTGGCTGTCGCGGGTGACCTGGTCGCTGATCAGCAGGTCGAGGTCGCGGAACCGCAGCGCAAACAGGAGCCGCATCATCGTGTTGTCCAGGCGGATCCCGCTCGTCCCCGTCCAGCTCGTGACGGTCCCGACCGAACCGCCCGCGTCGCTCTCGCCCGTCGGGTAGTCGAACTCCTGCTGTCGCGCCCCGACAACGACGTACGAGCTCTCCCGCTCGCCGAAGTAGATCCGCGGTTGCGTGACGTCGGGGGCGCCGCCTGACGAGACCGGCGGGAGGTTGCCGATCAGGACGCGGGGCTGGCCCTCGCTGGCGATCTCGTTGACCGGCACCATCGTGAGGCCGATCCCGTGGGTATAGATGATCCGCTGGTTCACCCAGCCGACAGCGGCCTGGTTCTGCTCGAGGGCCAGCTCGCGCGCGGACAACATGACCTGGCGTTTCACACCGTCGATCATGTAGCGGTCCGTGTCGACATCGGTGAAGTCGTAGTACCGGCGCACCGTCTGCAGCTGGTCCAGGGTCAGCTCCAACGGTCGGTAGTCCCACAGCCGCGCGCTCCGGAACGTGTCGGCCTCGCGCTCGATGTCGGCCTCGTTCAGGACAGCCTCGCCCCGGAACGGCCGCTCGGACCAGGTGCCGAGCCCGTAGGCAAGCCTGGTCATGGCGATGTTGTTGCCGATGTAGCGCTCTTCCTGGGCGTACTGGTTGGGTTCGACGGTGAAGCGCTGGATCGCCTCGGGATACAGCCGGCCGATGATCAACGACGCGAGGAACCAGATCGCGATCGTGAACCCGAGCGGCCACAGCACCCGGGCGAACGCACCGCCGACGAGCAGCGCCGCGGCAAGACCCGAGATCACGGTCAGGACGTCAAAGGCGAAGAACTGGGCGTTCTGGTCGGTGTAGCTGACCCCGGCGGCCACGCCGCGTGAGCTGTACACGAGCTCGTACTTGTCGAGCTGGTAGCCGAACGCGACCGACAGCAGGAAGAGCCCGGCCAGGACGGCGAGATGGACTCGAACGGGGGTGGTGAACACGAGACCGCTGCGCGACGCGCCGACGAGGTACTGGGTCGCGACGATCAGCAGCGCGGCGATGACGAGGCCATTGAACAGGCCCTGGAGCAGCCGCAGGAACGGCAGCTCGAAGAGGAAGAACCCGATGTCGCGGCCGAACACCGGGTCGCTCACGACGTTCGCGGGATCCGGCGAGAACGCCACCTGCTGGCTCCACAGCAGGACGGTCTCCCACGCCGCCGACACGGACGCACCGATGGTGATCGCCGCGAAGGCCGCGACGACGGTCAGGGCCATCCCCGCCAACGGGGTCAGGTCGGGCAGGTCGCCGGCCTCAAAGACGACGCTGGAGGGGCGGCGAAAATCGCCGCGTTCGCCGAACTCGGATCCCGGTCGGGACCCTCGGCCATCTGCGGCCTGGGTGGCCTCGTTGATCCGGTCAAAGAGGCCGCGCAGCGAGCTCGTCCCACCCGGCGTCGGCGGCGGCGCGAGCCGGCGAGCCAGCCACAGATTCAGCATCAGGACGACGGCCGCGAGGACGAAGGCCCCGGCGAACAATCCCAGGGTTGCCGTCAACCGCGTCCAGAAGACCGAGTCGAAACCGACGCTCGTGTACCACAGGGCATCGGTCCACAGATCGAGCCCCACACCGAAGAGCACGACGAGCGCGAGGACGACGATGAACCCCGCACCGAGCCCGAATTGCCGACCTGCGCGTGCCGCACGACCGCCAAGCCCCCCACCATCGTTTGGCCCACCCGGTCCACGCCGGCGCGGCGGCCCATCGCCACGGCGGGCGTCCATGATCGGTCGCGGCTCCTCGCGAGGTTCGGTCTCCTCCTCGCCGTCGGCCGCTTCGTCGCTCGCCTCGCGGTCGACGGCGTCGCCGTCGACGGCGTCGTCTCGACGGGACTCGGGGTCGGAATCGTCCCGATCGGGGTCGCGTTCGTTGCCGGCGCCTCGCCGATTCGGGCCTGGATCCTCACCCCTGGCGGCCGCTTCGCGACGGCGAAGCTCCTCGAGAAAGTCGTCGAACAGGTTGCGCATAGGCAGTGAGTCTACTTGCCTGCGGCGGTCAGGGTCTGTGGAGACCCTCCACCGACCGTCGAAAACCGCTCAGAACGGTCTCGGCCAGCTCGTTCGGACGCATCGTCGCGGCGCGCGCCGGTTCGAACCGAAAGGCGGCGCGGAGCGCCAGGGGCGTCAGCCATGGACGGTCGGGCGAGTCCGGTGGCCGGATCAAGCCGAGACGCATCTGTAGCCGGCCGGCATCCTCGAGGATCAACCCGGACAGTGCTCCGCCCAGCGCCGGACCCAGGCGAGCGAGCGGCGGGTCGGGCGGCGGCCCGGCATCTGGCGCAACCTGGCGGAAGCTGATCACGCCGGCATCGTCCACGACCCACAGGATTGCAAGCCACCAACCGTCGGGCGCTTCGGTTGGTCGCGCCATGCCGGCTCGATAGGTGCGGTCGCCGACCCGGACGACCTGCTCGCGAATGAACGACGGGCCGGGCGGTGGCAACGGGTCGGGCGGTGGCAGCGGGTCGGGCGGTGGCAGCGGGTCGGGCGGTGGCAGCGGGTCGGGCACGCCGGGCAGCATACCGGCGCGATGTCCGGCAGGCTTCGGCATTGGCCTGGGCAACGAGTCGAAGACGCTCCAGGCTGCTTGTCCGGAAATCGCTGATACCGATTGAATCGAGGGTTACCGGGCCGCAAGGCCGTCGGTTGACCGGACAGCGGGCAGGCCTGCCAGCATTTCACGCTTGGAGCGTCGGCGCATCGGTGCGCGAGCGGATGCGGCCGGCTCGCCGAGACCGCTTCCCCTGGCGAAAACGCCCAACGCAACGCTATCAGCGATCTCGCCGGCTGTTGGGCGACCCGGGCCCGGAATGAGGCTAGGGTCCGGACGGGTTGCCGGTTTCCGCGTTCGACTCGGGCGCGGACGACGAGACCGGGTCCGCCCCACCGTCTACGGCCGGGTCGTCGATCGGCGCGGCGTCTTCGATCGGCGCGGCGCCTTCAACTGCCGCCTCGGGCGCACCCTCAGCGACGCCCGTCGCTGCGGCCAGCGCGGCATCCAGCGCCTCGACCGATCGTCCCTCGGCGGCCGCCTCGGCCCGCAGCGCGTCGGCTTCCGCCTGCAGGTTGGCCACCTCCGCCTCGAGCTCGAGCCGCAGGATCTCGCGACGCACCTCGAGGTCGGGGGGGGCGATCGCCTGATGTTCGGCCTTTGACGGGAGGTCGGTGGCGTATTCACCGCTGAGCCAGGACATGAGCCGGCTGCGCGGTTGCGGAGGTGATTTCGACCGGATGATGGAGGCGGCGTCCACCGCCGTCAGACCCGGCAGGTTCTGGTCGCTGTCAGGGACCAGGTTCGCGCCGCAGGATGGGCACTCCGTCATGCCCTCCGTGATGGAGGCCGAGCACCAGGAACAGACAGCGGTCATCTGACGTTCCCCCGAACGTGACGGGTGGGCATGTGCGCATGCTACCGCGCAGCATCGCGCCGACGATAGCCCATCTGTCAGGGTCGGAAGTGGGACCGAACGGGTTCGCCTACTCCCACTCGATGGTGGCCGGGGGCTTCGAGCTGATGTCGTAGACCACGCGATTCACGCCCGGCACCTCGTTCACGATCCGTGACGAGATCTTGCCGAGCACGTCGTACGGCAGCTTGGCCCAGTCGGCCGTCATCCCGTCCTCCGACGTGACGGCCCGGATCGCCACGACGTTCGCGTACGTCCGCCCGTCACCCATCACGCCGACCGAACGCACCGGCGTCAGGATCGCGAACGATTGCCAAAGCGAGCGGTAGAGGTTGGCGGCCTTGATCTCGTCGATGACGATCCAGTCAGCCTCGCGGAGGGTGTCGAGCCGTTCGCGGGTGACCTCGCCGATGATCCGGATCGCCAGGCCGGGCCCCGGGAACGGCTGGCGCAGGACCATCGCCTCCGGCAACCCGAGCTCCAGGCCCACCTTGCGGACCTCGTCCTTGAACAGGTAGCGCAACGGCTCGATGAGCTGGAAGCGCAGGTCGGCCGGCAGTCCGCCGACGTTGTGATGCGTCTTGATCTTCTGGGCGGCCTTCGTCTCGGACGTGGCCGATTCGATGACGTCCGGGTAGAGCGTGCCCTGGGTCAGGAAGTCGATCCGACCCAGCTTGCCGGCCTCCTCCTCGAACACGCGGATGAACTCGTCGCCGATGATCTTGCGCTTCTGCTCCGGGTCCTCGACGCCGGCCAGCCGGGCCAGGAAACGCTCACGCGCATCCACCATCACCAGGCGCATGCCGAGGTCGCGCTCGAAGGTGACCCGGAGCAGCTCCGATTCCTTCTTGCGCATGAGGCCGTGGTCGACGTAGATGCACGTCAGCCGATCACCGACCGCGCGATGGACGAGCGCCGCGGCGACCGCCGAATCGACACCGCCGGACAGGGCGCAGATGACCAGCCCGTCCGACCCTGTCTCCCGGGCATGCGCATCGACGCGGTCCCGGATCCCGGCGACGGTCGTGTCGATGAAGTTGGCGGCCGTCCAGGTCGGCGATGCGCCGGCGATGCCGACCACGAAGTTGCGCAGCACGTCGCGGCCGCGCGGCGTGTGGACGACTTCAGGGTGGAACTGGATCCCATAGAGCCCGCGCGCCGGGTCGGCCAGGCCGGCGAAGGGTGTCGAATCGGTCTGGGCCGTCGCGTGGAACCCTTCGGGCAGCCGGGTAATCGAGTCGCCGTGGCTCATCCAGACGGGCTGCTCGCGGTCGATCCCCTCGAACAGCCCGTCGTCCTCGGTGATCGTCACGTTCGCCGGGCCGTACTCGCGCCGGGTTGCCGGGAGCACGTCGCCACCGAGCTCGCGGGCCATCAGGTGCGCGCCGTAGCAGATGCCGAGGACCGGGATCCGTCCCATCCAGACCTGCGGGTCCGGCCGTGGTGCGCCCTCGTCGTAGACCGAGTTGGGACCGCCCGACAGGATGATCGCGCGTGCGCCGCGCCGCTCCAGCTCCGCGTACGGCGTGTCGTGGGGAAGGAGCTCCGAGTAGACATCGAGCTCGCGAACCCGCCGCGCGATGAGCTGGGCAAACTGGCTGCCGAAGTCGAGGACGATGACCGGCCCGAGGGCCTCATCGGTGCCCGGTCGGTCAGCCGCCGACCGTTCCGGGGGGGGCGCGTTGAGGGCGGTCTCCAGATAGGCCTCGACCTCGGCGTCGTCGGGGGCGAGCACGCGATGCCCGGCGTTGGCCGCTTCCCCGTGGACGGTCTTGCCGCGGTCCTTGCCGACCGAATCGGGCCCGGTCGGCGCCGTCGGTTCGGTGTCGCTGGACTCCGCTTCGGTCGCCTCCGCCATCGTCGATCCGCCCTCCCTCGCCGTTCCGCCCGCCGTTGAACAGTGTACCGGCCCGGGCTCCCGCCCCGGGGTCGCCGCTCAGTCGCGGTTGCGCATCGCGTCGGCGGCCATGGCGATGTAGCGCTCGAGCTCGGCGGCGATCTCGGGAGCAGGCGCCAGCTCGGCGATGGCCGCCCGCATGTGCAGCAACCAGCGGTCTCGCTCCGCCGGACCGATCGCGAACGGGGCGTGACGCATCCGGAGTCGCGGATGACCGCGTTCCTCGTCGTACGTGGTCGGGCCGCCCCAGTACTGGATCAGGAACAGGGTGAGCCGGCGCCTGGCCGGCGCCAGGTCCGCCTCCGGGTAGACAGGACGGAGCACGGGATCGGCCTCGACGCCGTCATAGAAGCGGGCGACCAGCGCCTCGAAGAAGGGCGTCCCTCCGGCGCGCTCGTAGAGGCTGCGCGGTTCGGTCATCGCTGCCGGAGGATACCGGTCGCGCCGAGGTGCCGCGATCAGCGGCGGTGGTGGTTCCCGGGCCGTCCGCGCGAAGCGACACCGGACTTGAGGGAGGCGGCGTCGAGCGACAGGACGGCGATGATGAAGATCGAGACGGTGAGCATGAACTCCATTTGAGCGTCCCTTCCGGGCCGATCGCTTACGGCCGCCCGAGGCCGCGGATGGCGTAGCGGACGCCGACCGTCCACAGGCCGATCATCCAGAGTTCGGCAGCCCGACGCCCTCGGCGCGCGCCTGATCGGCGGGCAGCGAGCTCGTCGCACCAGATGGGTCCAGGCCGGTCAACGTCATGGCGGGAAGCTCCTGACCTCCTTGAGGATCCGGTCGCGCCGGACGGC
>JBBEBJ010000100.1:15199-22486 GCA_040882425.1 Chloroflexota bacterium
AACGTCATGGCGGGAAGCTCCTGACCTCCTTGAGGATCCGGTCGCGCCGGACGGCCGGTTCGCGACAGGTCGAAGGTAGGCGGCGACACGCCCGGGCGGGATCGGCATTCGGCGCGCTCGACCATGGACAGATGTCCACGGGCGACAGGGGTCAGCCGTTTGCGCCGGCCTCCACGCGGCGTCGGAACGCCTCGAGATCGAGGGTCACGGCGCGCCGGACCTGCGGCGCCACCATCGACTCGAACATCCGGAAGCGGATCGGCAGGCCGATCCGGAGCGACCAGCGGAGTCGGCTGGCGGTGTCGTCGGGCACGACCGTGGCCTCGATCTCGATCGTCACGCCGTCCGGATCGCGGCCGCGCAGCCCAAGGGCGCGGTCCGGCTCGAGCGCGGTGATCGAAGCGTCGAGGACGGTCGAGCGGCCGGCAACCCGTTGCGAGATCCTGACACGCGATCCGACGGCCGGTGGCCCGTCGTCAAGCCGCTCGACGCCGACGATGCCCGATGCGATCAACCATTGTGGGAACCGCTCGATGGCGACGAGTTCGGCGAACACGTCCGCGGGCGGACGGGCGATCCGTGTCTCGAGCTCGACGGCGATCGTCACCGGTCGGTGCCAGCCGGATTCACCGAGCGGATTCGAAATGCCGGACCCGATCCGAGTCGCTCGGCCGGCGTCCCGTAGCGGAGGATGAGGTCCCGGATGGCGGCTGCCAGCTCGGCACCGGCGAGCGGCTCGGCGACGCCGCGAAACGTCCGCGCCTCGACCGTGACCGTGCAGTCCGGATCGGCCAGCAGGTTGGCCGCCCAGTGCGCGCCGAGGCCGGCTGCCACGACGATCGACCCATCGGGCCCATCGATGAAGCCGACATGCGCCCGCGCAGCCCGACCGCTGACGCGTCCGCGTGTCTCGATCAGGGCGGCCTTGCCCCATTCGGCAAGCTGCTCACCGATGTCCACCGGCCCTCCGCGACGGGTGCGTTCAGCGGCTCCGCTGCCAGGACTTGCCTTCGGTCTGGGTTGCCGGCGCGTAGACCATCTCGACGCGTTGCATGTCGCGGATCGTCCGCGCGCCGAGGGCCGCCATCGACTGCCGCAACGCACCCACGAGGTTCTCCGAGCCGTCCGTGACCTGGGCCGGGCCGAGCAGGATCCGCTCGAGCGAACCGACGGTTCCCACCCTGATCCTCGTCCCGCGCGGCAGTGTCGGCGACGGGGCCGCCATCCCCCAGTTCGTCCCGCGACCGGGCGCCTCCTCGGCACGGGCCAGCGGCGAGCCGAGCATCAGCGCGTCCGCACCGGCCGCGATCGCCTTGGCCAGCTCGCCACCACGACGCATCCCGCCGTCGGCCACGACCGGGACGTAGCGGCCGCTTTCAGCGAGGAACGCGTCGCGGGCGGCGGCCACGTCACTGATCGCGGTGACCTGCGGCACGCCGATACCCAGGACCTCGCGGGTCGTACATGCGGCTCCGGGTCCGACTCCCACGAAGACCGCCGCCGCGCCCTGCTCCATCAGCGCAAAGGCGGCCTCCGCGTTGGTCGTGTTCCCGACCGCGACCGGGATCGGCATGTAGCGCGTGAAGTCGGCCAGGGAGAGCGGATCGTAGTCGGTCGCGAGGTGGCGGGCGCTCGACACCTGGCTCTGGACCAGGAAGAGGTCGGCGCCGTGCTCTGCGCAGAACGGACCAAACCGGCGGGCGGCGCCGGGCGTCGCGGCCACGGCGGCCCTGGATCCTGCGGCGTGGATCTCGTCGAGCCTCAGCGCGATCAGCTCCTCCCGGATCGGCCGCTGGTAGGCCTCGGCCAGGAGCGCCCGGACCTCCTCGTCGGGCGCCATGGCGATGCGCTCGAGGACCCCGTCCGGTTCGTCGTATCGCGCCTGGACGCCTTCGAGATTGAGGACGGCGAGACCACCCAGGCGAGCGAGCGCTCCGGCGAGACGTGCGTCCACGACGGCATCCATCGCCGAGGCCAGGATCGGGATGGACAGCTCGATCCCGCAGAACGACTGGGCGAGATCGACGTCGGCCGGCTCGATCGTGTCCGTGCCGGGTGCCAGCGACACGTCCTCGAAGCCGTAGGTCGGCCGGATGGTGTCGACCTTGGAACGGAAGACGCGCCGCTGCGCGGCGCCCGATGGATCCCCGATCGCGGGTGTCGCCGTTCGATCGATCACGTGGCCCTCCTGGGTTCCACCGAAGGTGGAGTTCCGCCTCACGGATGGGCTGCCTCCCTGTGCAGTCTAGCCGAAGGCCGATGGCGGTAGCCGCCACGTGACCGACGGTGGATACTGTTGGTGGAGGAGGCGGAGATGGCGAAATCCAGGACGGAGCGGCGTCAGCAGGACGTGGACCTCGCGGCGGTCTGGCCGGATCCGCCCGTCGAGACGCTCGGTGGCAAGGCGAGGACGATCCCGGGGAAGGTCTACCGCGAGGAGCTGGCCAGGCTCCAGGTCGAGCTTGTCAAGCTCCAGGAATGGATCCGTGCCCAGGGGCTCAAGGTCGTGATCCTGTTCGAGGGCCGCGATGCCGCCGGCAAGGGTGGCGCGATCAAGACGATCACGCTCTCGCTCAATCCCCGGTACGCGCGCGTAGCCGCCCTCCCGGCGCCGTCCGAGCGCGAGCGAACGCAATGGTATTTCCAGCGCTATGTCGCGCAGCTGCCGGCAGCCGGGGAGATGGTCCTGTTCGATCGGAGCTGGTACAACCGGGCCGGCGTCGAGCGGGTCATGGGCTTCTGCACGGACGACGAGTACCAGGAGTTCATGCGGTCGTGCCCCGAGTTCGAGCGGATGCTGGTCCGTTCCGGGACGACGCTGATCAAGTACTGGTTCTCGGTCAGCGACGACGAGCAGGAGCGCCGCTTCCAGGCCCGCATCGACGACCCGACCAAGCGCTGGAAGCTGAGCCCGATGGACCTCCAGTCACGCGCCCGCTGGGTCGAGTACTCGATGGCCAAGGACGAGATGTTTGCGCACACGGACATCAAGCAGGCGCCCTGGTACGTGGTCAACGGCGACGACAAGAAGCGGGCACGCCTGAACGTCGTCCATCACCTGCTCAGCCTGATCCCGTACGAGGACCTGACCCCGGAGCCGATCGCCCTGCCGCCGCGCCAGCGCGACAGCGGTTACGTTCGGCCACCCATCACCGACCAGACCTTCGTCCCGGAAACCTACTGAGTTTCGCGTTCGCCCACCGTGGGGGCGAACGTTCAGCCCCTGACTCGATTGCCGTCGAGCCCCGTCTCGAGCCAGGCGGCGCGATCGGGATCGGGCAGGATCGTCGCGACGCGTTCGATCGCCTCCCGGTAGGACGGCCAGACCGATGAGCGGATCGCCTCCCCCGGATCGACCCAGCGGCTGGCGTCGTGCTCGTGCGAGAGGATCGGCTCGGTTCCCGCTCGCACGCGAACCGCGAAGACCACCTCGCTGAGGACCCCGTCGACATCGGGCCAGTGGAACTGGCTGACGAGATCCATGTCGTAGAAGGCCTCGATGGCCTGCCCGACGATGCCGGTCTCCTCCTCGAGCTCGCGGAGCGCGGCCAGGGCCACCCGTTCGCCGGGCTCGATGGTGCCCGTGACGCATTGCCAGAGCCCGGCCAACGGACGACCGTGCGCCCGGCGCAGCAACAGGAGCTCGATCACGTCGAGGGCGGCCGGATCCGGGACGCGGTAGATCCAGACCGCGACCAGGTCCGGTCGTAGCGGGCTCATCGGTGGCCGCTGGCCATGCGAACGGCCTCCGGACGGCGTCGCAGGCGCCACATCGCGACGATTCCGACCGCTGGCCCGAGCGCCAGGACGGCGAAGGCCCATCGCCACGCCGAACCGTCGGCAATGTCGACCAGACCGAGGACGAGGATCGTGACCGACGTCAGCAGGAACCCCATCGCCACCTGGAGCGACAGTGCCGACCCTGCGCTGCCGGGTTCGGCCAGCTCCGAGACGGCCGAGGAGAACTGCGCCGAGTCCGCGACCACCGTGACACCCCAGACGATGGCCACCGCGAAGACGATCCAGGCCGGCGCGCCGAACAGCAGGCCGCACACGACCGCGCTCGATCCGGAGATGGCCATGGCCGTGATGGTCACCGACGTCCGCCCGAACCGATCGGCGGCGATCCCGGCCAGCACGCAGCCGACCCCCCCGGCCCCGACCACCAGGAACGCGGCGAGGCTCGCCAGGCCCGGATCGTCCAGCCCGCCGGCGGCGAACGCCGCGAGGAGGAAGATCGGGATCCAGGTCCACATCGCGAAGAGCTCCCACATGTGCCCGAGGTATCCGAGGTTGGCCAGGCGGATGGCCGGGTCGCGCAACGCACCGAGCGCAATGCTGATCGAGAAGCGGGGCGCCGCTACGTCGAATGGGCCGGTCCTGGCGCCCAGGCCGACGACGGCTGCGCCCGCCAGGGCGGCCACGCTGGCCATCGCGACCGTGGGCCGCCACTCGAGATCCGCATAGACACCGACGGCCCGGAAAAGGTACGGCAGCGCCGATCCGATCGTGAGCCCGCCGATGAGGACCCCGACCGCCAGGCCGCGGCCGCGGCGGAACCAGCCGGTTGCCAGCTTGACGCCGACCGGGTAGACGGCGGCGATCGCAACGCCCGTCACGAACCGGTACGGGAGGGCGGACATCGGGTCGGTCGCGAGTGCGGCAAAGCCAAGGTTGGCCAGGGCCGCGAGGACGGCTCCGGCCGCGAACAACCGCGGTCCGGGCAGGACGTCCGCGGCACCGGCCATGGCGATCGCAATGGCTCCGAACGCAAACCCGACCTGCACGGCAACCGTCAGCAGCGGCAGGTCGAGCCCGCTCGCGTCCCATTCGCTGCGCAGCAACGGGGCAACGGCGCCGGACGCAAACCACGGAGCCTCGGCGAGCAGGATGCCCGCGGTCAGGATGACCAGCTGGCGCCACCGGCCGGGCGGGTCGGCACCGCCGGCGGGATCGATCACGAACGATCCGCTGGGAGCATCGTGTAGACGACGCAGGTCCCGGTCAGCACCTCCGTCCCGTCTGCCCGCCGGGCGACGCAGCGCAGCGTGGTGATCGGCTTGTCGGCCCGGGCGCCGACCACCTCCGCTTCGGCGGTCACCGTGTCGCCGATGTAGACCGGGGCCGGGAACGCCCATTCCTGGGACAGGAACACGCTGCCGGGGCCGGGCAGGACCTCCGCCACGAGGGCGTTGAACAGGCCGGTGGTCAAGCCGCCCTGCACGATCAGGGCGCCCGCGCGCGTGCGGGCCGCGAAGTCGGCGTCGAAATGCAGCGGGTTCCGGTCTCCGGTAAGCGTCGCGAACGCCTCCACGTCAGCCGCGCTGAAGGTTCGGGTCCAAGTGCCGCGCTGGCCCACGGCGGGCGGCGTCCAGCCCATGACCGGGCTAGAGCCGCTCGAACCGCTCAACCGGGAGGACGAAGACGGTCGCGCCGCCGACCTCGACCTCAAGTGGGTAGGGCATGAAGAACTCACCTGGCTCCATGATCGGTGGCATCGGGTTGACCACCTGGGTCCTCGACACGCAGTTCGCGCGCACGATGCCCATCACCTCGTCCACGTCGGCGTCCTCGACCCCGACCACGATCGTCGCGTTCGACTGCTTGAGAAAGCCGCCCGAGCTGTGGAGCCGGGTCGCCCGGAACTCCTTGTCCAGCAGGGCGTTGACGAGCGCGCCGGCGTCCTCGTTGTGCACGATCGCCACGATGAGTTTCACGCGCGGAGTATCGATGCCGCGAGTGGCCCGGGTCAATTCGCGCGGACGAGCGTCAACCGCCCGGATCGCGGGTGTACGATGCGCGCCCGACGACCCCGTGCCGGGGCGCTGAATTCCTGCAGGAGCCCATCCGTGTCGCCCGACGGATCGACAAGCGATTCCCCCGAATTCCTCTTCCGGGCGATCGAGGTGGTGGCGACCGCCGCGGGCCTCGAAGCGGCGCTCGATGGCGTGCTCGCGGCGGCCGGCGGGCTCTCCCCGACGATGGCCGCCATCCTCGTGCAGGATCCGGACCGGCCCGGTCTCCAGGTCGTGGCAACCACCGGCTTCGACGACGCCGCGAAGGCGCAGCTCGTCGAGGACGTCGCCGATCCCGCGCATCCGTTCGCGGAGGCTGCGGCCCGGCGGACCGCGACGTTCGAGCGAGAAGCGACGATGCCCGATGGCTCGGTCTTTGTCGGCGCCTACCTGCCGCTGGTGGTGTCGACCGGCGGTGTGGACGTGTCGCTCGGATCGTTGGGGCTCGGCTGGCCGGCGCCGCACGAGATCGACGCGGCCGACCGTCAGTTGCTGACCGCGCTCGCCTCGCTTGCGGCCGTGGCCGTCGATCGGGCGCGGCTTTCGTCGACGGCCTCGGAGCGGTCCGACTGGTTCGAGCGAATGGCCCACACTGACCCGCTCACCGGGCTGGCCAACGAACGCACCGTCGCCAGGATCCTGGAGCTGGAGCTCGCCCGGGCCGCGCGCCAGGGGAGCGAGGTCTCGCTCGCAATGTTCGACGTCGACGACTTCCAGGCGACCAACCGGAGCGGCGGACACGAGGCCGGCGACGCCGTCCTCCGGCGTGTTGCCGCCGTACTTGCCGAATCGGTGCGGCTGGTGGACACGGTCGGCCGGATCGGTGGTGACGAATTCGTGCTCGTGGCGCCGGGTTCGGCGGGCATGACCGTCGCGCACCGCGTGTTGGAGGGGATCACCGGGCTGCCGGCCATCGCCGGGCGACCGATCACCGTGTCGGCCGGAGTCGCCCGGTTCCCGCTCGATGGAACGGACGCCGAATCGCTGATCGCTGCGGCATCGGACGCGCTGGGCCGGGCTCGCGAGAGCGGCCGGGGCCGCGTCGCGGCGGGGGCGACGCCAGAAGGCTGAGTTGGTCGGGCACCGTCGCGGGGACGGCGCCAGCGAGGCCGTGGCGGTCGGGCCACATCGCGACGGGCGACCCAAGCACAACACAACGCAAGCGGCAGGGAGGCGGCGCGCCGCAGAAGTCGGGGTGCCGCCGGCGCTCGCGGCCGAGGTTTCGGACCCACCCGACCGGTGGCGTCGGGTGCCGCCGGCGCTCGCGGCCGAGGTTCGGACCACCCGGCCGGTGGCGTCGGGTGCCCATCAGGGCACGGTGTTACTGACACGAGCGAATCTGCGACAGATCCCTCGTCGTCACACCCGAAAAACGACAAAGAATGTCGATTCTTGCTGCTATTCACGCTTGGATATCCGGAACATGCGCCTCAGACGAGCCCGCGAGGAGGTTCCGGCACGATTCAGGGGCCGCGGCGAGGCTTCCGGCTAT
>JBBEBJ010000100.1:22586-25810 GCA_040882425.1 Chloroflexota bacterium
GGAGCCACGACGGGCGTCGGCACAGGAGCCGGCGCCTCGGCGGACGATGCCGGCGCCTCGGCGGACGATGCCGGCGCATCGGCCGAGATCGAACCCGACGCGCCACCGCGTGCCGCCAGGTCCGCAGCGGCAGCTGCCATGATCCGACCCTTCAGGCGCTCGGGCGGCTCGACAAAGGGCACCAGCTCGGCGAACGCGGGGATCACCGCGCCGAGATCCGCGACCTCCGGATGCCCGTCGAGGTGCGCGGCCAGGTGCGCCCGGACCGCGGCCGCCTCGTCGGTCTCGAGGGCACCAATGACGAATGCGCTCGCCATCTCGCGCACCTCGTCACAGGTCAGGTTCCGCATGCCGTCGGGGCCGCTCATGTCGACCCCACCTCGAGCGAGCGGCGCATGGCCAGCAGGCCGAGACGGATCCGGCTCTTGACCGTGCCGAGCGGCGTCCCCGTTCGTTCGGAGATCTCCTGTTGAGTAAGGCCGCCGAAATAGGCGAGCTCGAGCGCCTCGCGTTGGACGTCCGAGAGCGCGACGAGGGCCTCGCGAACCGACGCAGCATCGAGGTTGGCGGACACCTCGCTCCAGACGTCGGGCAGGGTGAGGGCGTCGGGCAGCCCGGCGTCGATCTCGGGCAGCTCCGTGGTGGGTCGGCGTCGGCGGATCGCGTCGATCGCGCGGTGATGGACGATGGACAGGAGCCAGGTCTTGACGCTGCCGCGACCCTCCACGTAGCGCGCGGCATTTCGCCACGCCCCGAGGAAGGCGTCCTGCACCACGTCCTCGGCGAGCGTGGCGTCATTCGTGATGTGGTAGGCGATCGAGTAGGCCATCGTCTTGTATCGGTCATACAGCGCTTCGAGAGCGGCGAGCTCTCCACCGGAGATGCGAGCCAGCACAGCCCGATCCGCCTCGTCGACCCGCGACGGGGTACGGAGCGGCGGGGGCGGGTCCGCGGATGTCATCTGGTAGTGCGTGCCGCCACAGGTTTCGGTTCACCCGAAGCGACCAGCCGGTCCGCGGCTGCGTTGACCGCTGTCGCCACGTCGTCCGGGGGGCGCGCCGCATCGATGACGGCGAAGCGCTCGGGCGAGGCCGCCGCCAACGCCAGGAACCCGTTGCGAACACGGCGGTGGAAGGACAGGTCGAACTCCTCGAACCGGGTGATCTCGTCGGCACCCTTGCGTCCGAGCCCAGCCTCGATGGCCAGGTCCAGGAGGATGGTCAGGTCCGGCGCGAGCCCGTCGGTCGCGAACGCCTCCATCGCCCGGAGTCGCTCGAGCGGCACGCCGGCACCATATCCCTGGTACGCCAGGGTCGAGTCGGCGTATCGAGCACAGACGACCGTCCGACCGCGAGCGAGCGCGGGTCGGAGCACGTCCACCACGAGCTGGCGGCGGGCGGCGTTGAAGAGGAGCGCGTCGGTCAGCGGATCGGTCGCGACCGTGGCGCCGCCACCGCTCAGGAGGAGTTCGCGGACCCGCTCTCCCAGCGCCGTGCCACCTGGCTCGCGCGTCAGCAGCACGTCGATGCCACGCTCGCGGAGGTGATCCGCAAGTGCCTCGGCCTGCGTCGTCTTGCCGGCGCCATCTGGTCCCTCGACCGTGATGAACCAGCCGCGACGCGCCGACACCCCGGGTTCCTCCACGCCGGGAGTGTATCGGACGCGGCGCGTCCTCCTGACGTGGCGCGTCCTCCTGACGCGGGCTGAGCCGAAACAGGACTGATCCGTGGGCGGGCGCCGGGCGAATGCCTCTCTGTCAGCATCAGGCAAGGCGCCGTCAGCTCAACAGGGACGCAACCGGATGACCTTCAACTCTCATGGCCGCCCTCCCCATGGCCGGCCGCAGCGCCCGACCCGAAGGCGGCGGCACGCGGTGGCGCTGGGTTTGATGGCCGTGCTCGTTATGCCAGGGCTGGTCGCGGCGCATCCGCTCGGCAACTTCACCATCAATCACTACGCGGGCATTCGCGTCGAGCCCGATCGGATCCTGTTGGACATCGTCATCGACCATGCCGAGATCCCGGCGTTCCAGGCCCGGCTCGCCTTTGACACGGATGGCGACGGCGAGGTGTCGCCGGCGGAGACCGAAGCCGGTCGGGTGACCGCCTGCCAGGGCCTGGCCGGATCGCTCGATCTCCGGGTCGAGGACGCACCGCTGGCCCTCGAGCTGACGGAGGCCGGCCTCACCTTCCCACCGGGTGCCGGCGGCCTCCCCACGATGCGATCCGTGTGCGGCTTTGCGGCCATGCCCGGTGCGCCGCTGCGGACGGGCAGCGCGGTCAGCTTTGCCGATCGGTCGTTCGACGAACGCCTCGGCTGGCGCGAGATCGTGGCCGTGGGTTCCGGGGTGACGCTGGAACCGAGTGGCGACGGCGCCCTCCGAACCGCGAGTCCGTCCGATCGATTGACCAGCTACCCGGCGGACCTGCTGGGGCAGGCGCTGGCCGACACGGGCATCGCGCTGCGAGTGAGCCCCGGCGGTCCGATCCTCCCCGCGCTCGATCTCCCGGACGCGGAGCCGGTCGCCGTCGGTGAAGACGGTGCCGAGGGCGAGCCAGGGCCGGATGCGGGCGTTGGGTCGGTCGAGAACGTAGGCGCGGTCGACCCGGGCGACCCGGTGGCGGCGGTCGTGCCGGGCGGTATCGGCGCCGGCGACCTCCCGTCGATCTTCCGGACCGCCGACCTGACGCCACTCGTCCTGCTGGTGTCCGTCCTGACGGCGGCGGCGCTCGGCGCTGGGCATGCCCTGACGCCAGGGCACGGCAAGACGCTCATGGCGGCCTATCTTGTGGGAACGCGCGGGACACCCGTTCATGCCGCCGGCCTCGGACTGTCCGTCGCCCTGTCACATACCCTGGGGATCCTGGCCCTGGCCGGCCTCGTTGTCGGAGCGCAGGGCGTGTTGCCGCCCGAGGTCGTTGTGCGGACAGCGCCGGTGGTCGCGGCGGTCTCGATCGTCGCGATCGGCGGATGGATGCTGATCGGCGAGGCCAGGCGTCGCTGGAACGGTCGCCGCGAGCAGCTCCACCCGGGGCACGGCCACGATCACGATCACGATCACGCCCACGGGTACGACGCCCACGGGTACGACGACGCCCACGAGCACGGCGTCGAGGCGCCTGGCCAGCACGCTCATGGCGGCGGACGGCACAGCCACCTCCCGGCGCCAGGCTCGACAATCTCGTGGCGCAGCCTGTTCGTCCTGGGCCTGGCCGGAGGCCTGA
>JBBEBJ010000100.1:25910-28968 GCA_040882425.1 Chloroflexota bacterium
GGCTCGACAATCTCGTGGCGCAGCCTGTTCGTCCTGGGCCTGGCCGGAGGCCTGATCCCGTCCGCGAGCGCCCTGCTGATCCTGCTCGGTGCCGTCGCCGCCGGCCGACCGGCCTTCGGGTTCATCCTCGTCGTGGCGTTTGGGTCGGGGATGGCCCTGGTCATGGGCGGGATCGGGCTCGCGCTCGTCGTCGCCCGCGGCAGGCTCGACCGCGTCGACGCCTCCACATGGCTCGGACGCACCACCTCTCACCTGCCACTGCTCGCCTCGTGCCTGGTGCTGGGGTTTGGCGTCTACCTCACGATCCAGGCGGTCGCCGGCAACGCGGCGCTCTGATCGCGGCCGGTGTCGGTCGGTCGCGGTCGGTCGCCTCGTCAATAGGGAAAGTGCCCACTGTCGGCCCGCCGGGACCCCTGCTACAGTCCGCGGCGCATGCGAGACCTGACCGATCGTGCCCTTGATACGGCCGCTGCCCGGGGCGCGGGATATGCCGACGTCCGCGTCGTCCGGCGGCGGGACGAGAGCATCACCATCAAGACCGGCCGCGTCGAAGGCGTCGCGTCGGGCGAGAGCGAGGGGTTCGGCGTCCGCGTGCTCGTGGATGGCGCCTGGGGCTTTGCATCATCGCACCGCTTGACCGCGATCGAAGCCGACCGGGTCGCCGCCGAGGCGGTCAGGATCGCTCGAGCGAGCGCCACCGCGCTTCGCCATCCGACCCGGCTCGACGACCGCCCGCCCGCCCACGGCAGCTACGAGACGCCGTTCGCGGAGGACCCGTTCGACGTTCCGCTGGAGGGCAAGATCGCCGACCTGCTCGCCGCCGACCAGGGGGCCGCAGGCGTCAAGGGCATCGCCTTCACCGAGTCGAGCTACGCCGCCCAGCGCGAGTGGAAGACGTTCGCCGCCACGGACGGCAGCCTGACCGAGCAGGTGATCACCCACGTCGGAGCCGGAGTTGAGGCCAACGCCGTCAGTGGCGACGAGCACCAGCGCCGGAGTTACCCCGATTCGGGGGGCGGCTGGCAGGCCGGCGGCTACGAGTACATCCGCGGCCTGCACCTGCGAGAGCGGGCGGAGCCGCTGGCGGACGAGGCGGTGGCCCTGCTCACCGCGCCACAATGCCCGTCGGGCCAGTTCACGATCATCCTGGACCCGTCGCAGCTCTACCTCCAGCTCCACGAGTCGTGCGGGCACCCGTCCGAGCTGGATCGCGTGTTCGGCACGGAGGCCTCGTACGCCGGGACCAGCTTTCTGACGACGGACAAACTGGACGAGGGGTTCCGGTATGGATCGGACCTGGTCGACATCGTGGCCGATGCGACCGCGCCCGGCGGCATGGGGACCTTCGGCTGGGACGACGAGGGCGTCGCCGCGCAGGCCGTGCCGCTCGTCCGGAACGGGATCTTCGTCGGCTACCTGACCAGCCGCGAGACCGCGCCGCGGATCGGCCGACAGAGCGGTGGAGCCATGCGGGCCGACGGCTGGAACCGGATCCCGCTGATCCGGATGACCAACATCAACCTGCTGCCGCAGCCCGGCATGAGCCTCGACGAGATCGTCGAGGACACGGACGACGGCCTGTACCTCGCCTCGAACCGCTCGTGGTCGATCGACGATCGGCGGCTGAACTTCCAGTTCGCGACCGAGGTCGCCTACGAGGTCAAGAACGGCAAAAAGGGCCGCCTGTTCAAGAACCCAACCTACACCGGGATCACCTACGAGTTCTGGCGCTCTTGCGACGCGGTCGGTGACGAGCGGAGCTACGTCATGCTCGGAACGCCAAACTGCGGCAAGGGCGAGCCGGGCCAGATCGGCCATATCGGCCACGCGGTGCCGGGCGCGCGGTTCCGCGACGTCCAGGTCGGCGTCGGGAAGTGGTAGCCGAGTGAACGACGACCGAGCCTTCGACGCCCTGTCACTCGCCGAAGCCGCGCTCGCCGAAGCGATGCTCGACGGCGTGACCGAGGCCGAAGCGCTGGTCATGGCCGAGGATTCGGCGCTGACCCGCTTTGCCAACAGCGAGATCCACCAGAACGTGGCCGAAACCAACAGCGTGGTCAACCTGCGCGTCGTGATTGGCAAACGGATCGGGGTCGCCTCGACCGGCCGGACCGACCCCGAGGGCCTGCGCCGTCTCGCGCAGAACGCGGCCGCCATCGCCGGCGTGGTCGAGGAGCTCGACGATTGGGGCGGCCTGCCGGGCCCGAGCCAGGCGACACCGATCGCGGCCGGCTACAGCGCGGCGACCGCCGGTGCGAGCCCCGAATTCCGGGCCGAAGGCGCACGCGCGGTGATCGCGGCCGCCGACGCCGCGGGCGTCATCGCCTACGGCTCATTCGCGACCAGCCTCGAATCCACCGCCGTCGCGAACTCGAACGGCGTCAGGGTGGCAGGCACGCGGACCACGTCGCAGCTGATCACCGTGTCGATGGGTCCGGGAGGCGGGACCGGCTACGCGGAAGCGGCGGCGGTCGACGCGTCCACGATCAATCCCGCGGCCATCGGGCGCGAGGCCGCCGACAAGGCGCGCGCCACGGCCGACGCGGTCTCGATCGAACCCGGCGACTACCCGGTCGTGCTCGAGGAGTACTCCGTGGTCGACCTGCTCGACATGCTCGGGTACCTCGGCTTCTCGGCGCTCGCCGTCCAGGAGGAGCGCAGCTTCTTCGAGCCGGGCAAGCGGATCGGCAGCGACGTCGTGACCATCCGCGACGATGGGCGCGATCCGGCCGGGCTGCCCCTCTGGTTCGATTTCGAGGGCGTGGCCAAGCAGCGCGTCGAGCTGGTGGAGCACGGGGTCTGTCGGGACGTGGTGCATGACAGCCAGACCGCCGCACGCGCGGGCGTGACCTCCACCGGGCACGGCCTGCCGGCGCCCAACCCGTACGGTCCGTTTCCGCTGAACATGGTCATGGAACCGGGAACGGCGACGCGCGAGGAGCTGATCGGGGGTCTCGAGCAAGGGCTGCTCGTCACGCGGTTCCACTACACGAACCCGGTCCATCCCAAGCTGGCGATCGTCACCGGGATGACCCGCGACGGCACGTTCCTGGTCGAG
>JBBEBJ010000101.1:0-4401 GCA_040882425.1 Chloroflexota bacterium
CTTAGATCGGCGCCCGGCCAGCTACCTTATTTTCGAGGACTCGCTCGTGACGGAGCCCTAGGGGTTCCCGCCGGAAAGTCTCGGAGGGCTTCCTCGCAGGTGCCTGGCGAGTAGTCGCCTCCCCTCCTGAGACGTTTTCATCAAATCAGTCGTCGCCCCATGCCTGGGCCTCTGCGCCAGGACGTTCGGGATTGCGACCCACATGTCAGGCCGAGCTGACGCCGGCCGCTTTGGCGAACGGGTTGGCGTTGGCGCCGCGCGAACGAGCAATTCGGTTAGAGCGCCCCCGGCAGGATTCGAACCTGCGACCTTCCGCTTAGAAGGCGGCTGCTCTGTCCACTGAGCTACGGGGACCGACCGGAGTCTAGCGCGAGTCATTCCCGCGCCACAGGTACGAGCCTTCGTGGACTGTGCCGTTTCAGGAGCGTTTGACCGAAATTCGAGCGTGGCCGATGCCCGAATCGGGCTTTCCATGCACTCTCAGCCACCGATCACGAAGGAGCTGTCGTGATCGTGAGCATCTGAGTAGCACCGGGGGCCCCCGGCGGGCTGACCCCCGATTCGGCCGTGCTACACTGCGCGCCCCATCGTCCCGGCCAGGATCCATGACGTGGGTCTTCGGGGAGGTCAGGGCGGCCCAACCCCTGGGGACAAGTGCGGTACTTTCTGCTGGCCGAGGGTCGCTGCTCCCGATCGCGCTCGTGTTTGCCGTCGCCGCTTGCGGCGCCAATCCTGGCGGCCCGGCGCCCACGAATCCAGCTGAGTCCAGCGGAAACATCCCAACGGAACAGGCGGCGCCGGCCACGCCGCGATCCTCGATCCGTTCGGCGCAGCCGACGATCGCGCCCGGTCCGGCCGAAATCTGGCAGCCCCAACCGCGGGTCACATGGCAATGGCAGCTCACTGGGGAAATCGACGCGGCGCTCGACGTCCAAATGTACGACGTCGACCTGTTCGCGACGCCTGCCTCGACCATCGCGGCACTACACGCCGGTGGCTTCGTTGTCGTGTGTTATCTCTCAGCCGGGACCTACGAACCGTGGCGACCTGACTCCGGCGACTTCCGCCCGGAGGAGTTCGGTCGGGCGCTCGAGGACTGGCCCGATGAGCGCTGGCTCGACACCCGATCGCCAGCGGTCCGGAGTGCCATGCTCGCCAGGCTGGACCTGGCCGTCACCAGGGGGTGTGACGGAGTGGAGCCAGACAATATCGACGCCTACCAGAACGACAGCGACCTGGATCTGAGTCGCGCGGATGCGATCGACTACCTGCGTTTTCTGGCGCGAGAGGCCCACGCCAGGCGCCTGTCGATCGGCCTGAAGAACGGTCTGGATCTCATTCCGGGGCTCATCGGCGAGTTCGATTGGGCGCTCAACGAGTCGTGCCTGGCGTACGACGAGTGTGGTGCGCTGCTGCCGTTCATCGACGCCGGCAAGGCCGTCTTCCACGTCGAATACGTCGACGACCTCGGCGACATTGCAGCACGCGCGGCCGAGATCTGCGGCAACCAGAGGATCGAGGGCTTCTCGACCCTCGTCAAAGAGTGGGACCTTGGTGTCGAGCGAGGGAGCTGCCACTGACGGTCAGGCCCATCGACGCAGGAATTCCCGGCGGAACCCGCCGTTGCCCCGGTTACACTCGATCACGTGCCTGCCCTGGGCGAGACGGTGGTCGTCGTTGTCGTCATCGGCCTCGTCATCCTCCTGTCCTTGCGGTTGCTGAGCATCGTCCCCGGCTGGGTCCGGCGGACTCGCCGGCCAGAGACACGTGCCATCCGCGTCGTTGGGATCGGGGGCGGCGGCTGCAACGCGGTCGATCGGATGGTGCAGGCGCGGATACCGGCGGTCAGCTTCGTCGCCACCAATGCCGATGCTCAGGCCCTGCGCCGCTCCGATGCGCCGATGAAGCTCCGGATCGGGAACGCCGTCACGGGTGGACTCGGCTCCGGCGGCGACCCAGACGTGGGACGGCGGGCCGCCGAAGAGGACGAGGCGCGGATCATCCACGCCCTCGCCGGTGCAGATCTCGTGTTCGTCACCGCTGGCCTCGGTGGAGGAACCGGCTCCGGCGCGGCGCCGGTCGTTGCGTCCGTTGCCAGGGATCAGGGCGCCCTGACGATCGCGGTCGTAACCAAGCCGTTCGGATTCGAAGGATCGCAACGAAAGCGCATCGCCGAAGCGGCGGCGGCCGAGCTCGCCGCGAACGTCGATGCCCTGATCGTCGTGCAGAACGACCGCATCGGCGACGTCCTCGCCGAGGACGCCTCGATGATCGACGCCTTCCGTGCTGTCGACCACGTCCTGCTGCAGGCGGTGCAGGGGATCATCGACCTGGTCTCCGCGCCAGGGCTGATCAATCTCGACTTTGCCGATATCCGGTCCGTGATGAAGGACGCGGGTCCCGCACTCATCGGACTGGGTCGTGGCACGGGTGAGCACCGTGCGATCGACGCGGCGCGTCAGGCGATCGCCAGTCCGCTGCTCGAAGCGAGCATCGAAGGCGCTCGCGGCATCTTGTTGAACGTCTCCGGCCCGCCCGACCTCCGACTGCGCGAAGTCCAGGTGGCGGCCGAAGCGATCCGCGAGCGCGCGGATGTCGATGCAAACGTGATCTTTGGAGCGAGTTTCAACCAGTCGCTCGGCGAGGACGTTCTCATCACCCTGATCGCCACCGGGCTCAGCGGGCGCGAGCTGACACCAACGCCGACGCCCGAGGCTTCGACGAACGGCGGTGCGCCTCCGATCCCGGAGGCGAAGGTCCCGCCAAAGCGCGCGGCGAGGACGGGCAAGGTGGTGAGTGGCATGGAACCGGGTGCCCCGCCGGCCAAGGCCTCCGACGCGGCCGTACCCCCCACGCCGGCCGTCGCTGAGGACGATCTCGATGTGCCCAGCTTTCTGCGCCGAAAGGGGCAACCGACCGGCCGCAGCTGACGCTGTCAGATCCCGGACCGCGCGAATCTGCGTGCTACACTGCGCGCCCCATCGTCCCGGCCGGGATCCGTGACGTGGTTTGAGTGAGGTCAGGACGGCCCATGTCGGCTCGTCGTGCAGGCGCGACCGCGGAGCAGCTCGCACTCGAGCTGCCCCTCGAGCTCCCGCGGATCGCCCTGGCGCCCGAGTGGAAGGACCAGCAGCGGCTGTGGGGCCACCCCTTCCATCCGATGTGCTCGTACCTCGCGAGTTACCCGGCCGCCCTGACCCACGCGTTCATCGCCCGGTATTCGCGGCCCGGTGACGTCGTCCTCGACCCGTTCTCCGGCCGCGGTACGACCCCGCTCCAGGCCTGCGCCGAGGGCCGGATCGGTGTCGGCAACGACCTCAACCCGTTCGCCCACCTGCTGACGGCGGCCAAGGTGGAGCCACCGACCCGGGCCCAGGCGGCGACCCGGCTTGCCCAGCTTCGCCTGGCGTGGAACTCGGGTTCGTCGGGCTGGCTCGAGGTCGGTGCCCGTGTCTTCGCCCAGCCGACGGCCCTCGATTCGCTCGTCCCGGCGGCTGGCTCGGGCGCCCCCGCAGGTGATGGCATCGAAACCGTCCCGACGGAGGTCGCCCTGGCCTTCCATCCGCGGACGCTCGGGCAGCTCCTCTTCGTCAGGAGCGCGCTCCGGCTCGACGACCGGACCGACCGCTTCCTTGCCGCTGCGACGACCGGAATCCTCCACGGCAAGAGCGCGAGTTACCTCTCGGAGCTCATGCCGAACACGTTTTCCATGGCCCCGCGCTACGTCCGGGACTTCGCCGCCCGGACCGAGTTCGCCTCGCCCGAACGCGACGTGTTCGACGGCCTCGGGAAGAAGCTCGATCGACTCTTCCGCCAGCCACCGCCACCAACGGAGGGGGTGGCACTGCTCGGTGACGCACGCGACGTGGCGTCACGGGCACGCGCGGCGCTTCGAGCCTCGGGCCGACCCGACCGCGCCCGTCTCGTGGTCACCTCGCCGCCGTACCTCCGCGTCGTCAAGTACGGCTACTACAACTGGCTGCGAACCTGGTTCCTCGGGTTCGACGCGCGGGCGATCGACGAGGCCCTCGACGACGCCCACCACCGGAAGCCGTACCTCGCGTTCCTGCGAGAGGTCCTGGCGTCGTTGCGACCGGCACTCACTGACGACGCGGTCGTGGTGCTCGTGATCGGCGACGTGTTGACCGATCGCGGTCGCGACATCCGCGGCGGCGTGGGGCTCGCGGAGCGGACCTGGGAGCTGGCCGCCGAGCCCGAGGGATACCGGCTGGCCGGCGTGGCGCTCGACAACGTGGCGGCCGGTCGCAAGATGACCAAGCTGTGGGGCGACGAGGCGGGCCGGGCCACCAAGACGGACCGGATCCTGGTCCTGGGCGCCACCGAATCCGGCCGGCGACGGGCGCTCGCGGGCGCCGACCTCGACATCGACTGGTCCTGGCC
>JBBEBJ010000102.1:0-4523 GCA_040882425.1 Chloroflexota bacterium
CCCGCTCGGTCAAGCGCGGCGGCAAGATCTGGATCCGGATCTTCCCGGACAAGCCGGCCACCAAGAAGCCGGCCGAGACCCGGATGGGTTCCGGCAAGGGCGCCCCTGACCACTGGGTCGCCGTGGTCAAGCCCGGTCGGATCCTCTTCGAGATGGCCGGCGTGGATCACGAGTCGGCCGTCGAGGCGATGCGCCTCGCCAGCCACAAGCTGCCGGTGAGCACGCGTGTCGTCGTCCGTGAATCGGTGAAGGAGGCGAACTGATGGACATCGAATCGGTTCGCAAGCTGTCCGACTCGGAGCTCGAGGACGCGCTCAAGGAAGCCAAGCAGGACCTCTGGGGCGCGCGCTTCGCGCTCTCGACCCGCCAGCTCAAGGACTACAGCACGATCACGCGCACGCGGCGAACGATCGCGCGGATCCTGACCGTCCAGCGCGAGCGCAAGCTCGGCAAGACGGCGTGAATGGACACCACGCGATGACAGGAGCAGACACCCAGGTGCAAGGCAAGCGGAAGACCAAGGTCGGTCGCGTCGTCAGCGACAAGATGGACAAGACGATCGTCGTGTCCGTCGAGCGGCTGGCGCGCCATCGGCTGTACAAGCGGGTCATCCGCTTGACCACGAAGTTCAAGGCGCACGATGAGGCGAACGACGCGAAGATCGGCGACACCGTCCTGATCGAGGAGTCGCGTCCGCTCTCGGCGACCAAGCGCTGGCGCCTGGTGTCCGTCGTCCAGCGTGGCGGCGATCAGGCCCTGCCCGGTGAGATCGTGGCCGAAGAGGCCGAGACCACCGAGGCGATCCACGCGGCCGCCCACCCGGGTCGCACGCGATCCGAGGATGAGGAAGCCGCCACGGACGGCGAGGCGGCGTCGTGATCCATCCCCAGACCCGCTTGAAGGTCGCGGACAACACCGGTGCACGCACCATCCAGTGCATCCGGGTGATGGGCCGTTCCCTCAAGACCGACGCCGGCGTGGGTGACGTGATCATTGCCAGCGTCAAGCAGGCGATCCCCAACGCCGCGGTCAAGAAGGGCGACGTCGTCCGCGCCGTCATCGTGCGCACGGCCAAGGAATACGGCCGGCCCGACGGCAGCTATATCCGATTCGACGAGAACGCCGCCGTGCTGATCAACAACCAGGGCAACCCGCGCGGCACCCGGATCTTCGGACCGGTGGCCCGCGAGCTGCGTGATCGCAACTACATGAAGATCGTTTCGCTCGCGCCGGAGGTGCTGTGATGGCCGCTCGAGCCGCCACGACGCGCAAGCCCAAGGTGCCCGAGATCCGCAAGGGCGACACCGTGGTCGTGTTGGCCGGCAAGGACGCCGGCAAGCGCGGCGTGGTCGACCAGGTGATCCGCCGCGAGGCGTCGCCGACAGGATCGCGCAGTGTCTTCCGGCGCCGCGCGCCGGCCGGGGGGATCAAGGTCGTCATCGAGGGCATCAACATCGCCAAGCGGCACACGAAGCCGCGCCAGTCGGCGGGCGCCAGCGATCGGACGCCCAAGATCCACCAGGGCGGCATCCTCGAGATCGCCCAGCCCTTGCCCATCTCGCGGGTCATGCTCGTGTGCACGAACTGCGGCAAGCCGACCCGGATCGCCCACGCGACGCTGGACTCCGGTCGCCGCGTGCGCGTCTGCCGTCATTGCGCCGAGCAGCTGGAGGTCAAGGCATGACCAGCCGTCTCCGGGAACGCTACGCGGCGGAGGTGGCTCCGGCCCTCCAGAAGCAGTTCGAGTACAGGAACCCGATGCAGGTGCCGCGCCTCTCCAAGATCGTCGTCAACATCGGCCTTGGCGAGGCGCTGACCAATGCCAAGGCGCTCGACGCGGCGCTCGGCGACCTGACCACCATCACCGGCCAGAAGCCCATCGTGACCAAGGCCAAGCGATCGATCGCCCAGTTCCGCGTCCGGACGGGCAACTCGATCGGTGCCAAGGTCACCCTCCGCGGCGAGCGGATGTGGGACTTCCTGGATCGCCTGACCACCCTCGCCCTGCCGCGCATCCGCGACTTCCGGGGGATCCCCAGCAAGTCGTTCGACGGCCGGGGCAACTACTCACTGGGCATGCGGGAGCAGCTCGCATTCCCCGAGATCGACTACGACAAGGTGGACCGTCTCCGCGGGCTGGAGATCAGCATCGTGACGACGGCGAAGACCGACGAGGAATCGAAGAAGCTTTTCGAGCTCCTCGGCATGCCCTTCGCCTCGTAGGCGCGGGGAGGGAGACACATGGCCAAGAAATCGATGATCGCCAAGGCAAAGCGGACCCCCAAGCACAAGGTCCAGGGCTACCACCGCTGCACCGTATGCGGCCGGCCCCGAGCCTTCATCCGGCGGTTCGCGCTCTGCCGCATCTGCTTCCGGGAGCGCGCGCTCCTGGGCGAGCTGCCGGGCGTCACCAAGTCGAGCTGGTAGAGGACCGATGAACATCTCCGACCCGATCGCGGACATGCTCACCCGTGTCCGGAATGCGTCCCGGGCACGCCACACCGAGGTGGTCATCCCGGCATCGCGGACCAAGCGCGAGATCGCCCGCATCCTCAAGGACGAAGGCTTCATCGCCGACGTCCGCGAGGAGCAGGACGGCTCGACGCCGGTCCTGCGGCTCACCCTCAAGTACGTCGACGGCAAGGTGTCCGTCGTCTCCGGGCTCAAGCGGATCAGCAAGCCGGGCTTGCGCGTGTATGCGCGCAAGACGGACATCCCGCGGGTGCTCGGCGGCCTCGGCATCGTCATCGTCAGCACGAGCCAGGGGATCATGACCGGCCAGCAGGCGCGCCAGGCGCAGCTCGGCGGCGAAGTCCTCGCGTTCGTCTGGTAGGCCGGACGACATGTCGAGAATCGGACGACTCCCGATCCCCGTCCCGTCCGGCGTGGACGTGACGATCGATGGGCGGACCGTGACGGTCAAGGGGCCCAAGGGCAGCCTCAGCCGTTCGCTCCACCCGGACATCTCGGTCAGCCGCGAGGACGCCACCATCGTGGTCACCCGGCCGACCGAACAGAAGGCCCACAAGCAGCTCCACGGTCTGACCCGGACGCTGGTCAACAACATGGTCGTCGGCGTGACCGACGGCTATCGGAAGGGGCTCGAGATCACCGGCGTCGGCTACCGCGCGGCGCTGAGCGGTCGCAAGCTCCAGCTCAACCTGGGCTACAGCCACCAGATCGAGATCGACCCGCCCGAGGGGATCGCCTTCGAGGTCGAGAACCCGACCCGCCTTGCGGTCGTGGGCATCGACAAGGAGCTCGTCGGGCAGATCGCCGCCAAGGTCCGGTCGAGCCGCAAGCCGGAGCCCTACAAGGGCAAGGGCGTGCGCTACGCCGGCGAGTACATCCGCCGCAAGGCCGGCAAGGCCGGCAAGATCGGCGCCAAGAAGTAACCACGTGATGGACGAGGAACGACACCGATGACCCAGCTCGCCACCCGCGGCGCCGCGCGACGCAAGCGCCACGACCGGATCCGCCTCCACCTGGCGGGGACGGAGGTGCGGCCGCGTCTCGCGGTGTTCCGCAGTCTCAACCACATCTACGCGCAGGTCATCGACGACGCGTCCGGCAGGACGCTCGCCGCCGCCTCGACGACCGAGAAGGAGCTCAGGGGCTCCAAGTCGACCAAGTCGGAGGAAGCGGCCGTCGTCGGACGTCTCGTAGCCGAGCGAGCCAAGGCTGCCGGCGTCGGGCGCGTGGTATTCGATCGAGCCGGGTTCCGGTACCACGGGCGGATCAAGTCGCTCGCCGATGCCGCCCGCGAAGCCGGCCTCGACTTCTGATCGGAAGGAGCCAACGTGGCACGGATTGACCCAAGCAAGCTCGCGCTCGAAGAGCGCGTCGTCCAGATCAACCGGGTCGCCAAGGTCGTCAAGGGCGGCCGGCGGTTCAGCTTCAGCGCGATCGTCGTCGTCGGCGACGGCGCCGGGCACGTCGGCGTCGGCCTCGGCAAGGCCGGCGAGGTCCCGGAGTCGATCCGCAAGGGCGTCGAGGATGCCAAGAAGAACCTGATCCTGATCCCGATGGTCGGGACGACGATCCCGCACGAGGTGCGCATGGAGTTCAGTGCCAGCCGGGTCCTCCTCAAGCCAGCTTCGCAAGGTACCGGCGTCATCGCCGGCGGCGCCGTCCGCGCCGTGCTTGAGGCGGCCGGCGTCCGCGACATCCTGTCCAAGACGCACGGCTCGACCAACCCCGTCAACGTGACCCGGGCGACCATCGAGGCGCTTCGCAGCCTGCATTCCGCCGAGGAGCTCGGCGCACGACGCGGGGTCAAGCTGGTCAGCCGCATCCCCGGCCAGCCGGCACCCGCCGCCGTCGCGGAGGTGGCCAATGGCCGCTAAGCTCAAGGTGACCCAGGTCAAGAGCACGATCAGTCACATCGCCCGCAACCGGGCGACCGTCCGGGCGCTCGGGCTGCGCGGTATCGGCAGCACCAGCGTGGTGACCGACAACCCGGCCACGCGCGGCATGGTCCGCCAGGTCCGGTTCCTCGTCACCGTCGAGGAGCTCGCCGACGA
>JBBEBJ010000102.1:4623-12051 GCA_040882425.1 Chloroflexota bacterium
GCGGCATGGTCCGCCAGGTCCGGTTCCTCGTCACCGTCGAGGAGCTCGCCGACGATAGCGTCGCCGCTCAGGCGAGCTCAGGCCGAGGCGGCGACGAGCACGCGAGCGAGCGCACTGGCAGCGTGCGTGAGCGAGCGCGCGGAGGCGCCAACGAAGGCATGAGCCGCATCAGCGGCGACACGGAGAAGTCATGAAGTTGCACGACCTGCGCCCGGCCGACGGCTCCCGTCAGCCACGGACCCGCGTCGGCCGCGGCATCGCCGCCGGCAAGGGCAAGACCGCCGGCCGCGGGACGAAGGGCCAGAAGGCTCGCGCCGGCGGGTCCATCCCGCCCTGGTTCGAGGGTGGCCAGACACCGCTCCACATGCGGATCCCCAAGCTTCGCGGCTTCAAGAACCGGTTCAGGATCGAGTACGAGGTCGTGAACATCGGGGCCATCGGCGCCCTCGCGGAGCGCGGCGCGTTCGAATCCGAGACGCCAGCGAAGGGCGCCACGGCCGGCCCGGTCACGATCAACCAGGACATCCTGCGCGCCGTCGGGCTCGTTCGGACCCTCAACAAGCCGCTCAAGATCCTCGGCGCCGGCGAGTTGTCGGTGCCCCTGTTCGTGGTTGCCGACGCGTTCACCGCGTCGGCCAGGACCAAGATCGAGGCCGCCGGCGGTAGCGTCAACGTCCTCGAGGTGCCCACGACACCGCTTGCTGCGCTCGGCCTCGACGAGGGCGACACCAGGACGGCACGTACGCCGCGTACGGCCGCTGGCAGGGCTGCCGTTGACAAGGAAGCCGGTGCCCGTGCCGCGCGCGAAGCCGACACCGCGGAGGTCGCCGCGGAGGCGGCGGCCGCGACGCAGGCGAAGGCCTCGAAGCCGGCCAGGACCCCGAAGGCAAAACCGGCTGCGGACGCCCCGGAGGCCCCGGAGGCGTCGGCCGAGAGCGAAGCTGCCCCAGGGGCTGACGCGCTGCCCAGCGCCGAAGCCGCACCGCGAATCGAGGCAGACGAGTCCGCCGAGGCCGAGACCGCCTCCGGCGACGACGCCTGACGTGTTCGACTCTCTCCTCAATGCATTCCGCGCGCCGGACATCCGGCGCCGGGTGTTCTACGTCCTGGCGCTGCTGATCGTCTTCCGGATGCTCGCCGCGGTCCCCGTTCCCGGCATCAACCGGGAAACGCTGGCCGACTTCATCGAGGGCAACGCCCTGATCGGCCTGCTCAACCTCTTCTCGGGTGGTGGCCTGTCCAACTTCTCGGTCGTGGCCGTGGGCATGAACCCGTACATCAACGCGTCGATCATCATGCAGCTGATGACGGGCGTGGTGCCCAGGCTCCAGGCCCTCAGCCGCGAGGGTGAGTTCGGCCGCAACAAGATCAACCAGTACACTCGGTATCTCACCGTCCCGATGGCGATGTTGCAGTCCTACGGGTTCCTCGCCCTGCTCAACTCGCAGGACGTCCTCACCGGCAGCTTCGACCTGGCCAGCTTCACGACGCTCACCCAGATCGCCACGCTGACCGCCGGGGCGATCGCCCTGATGTGGGTCGGCGAGCTGATCACCGAGCGGGGGATCGGCAACGGCATCAGCTTCATCATCTTCGCCGGCATCGTGAGCCAGGCCCCGGGTGCGATCGGCGCGTTCCTGATCAGCCCGAACATCACGATCCTGGTCGCCTTTGGTGCCGTCGCGATCGCCGCTGTCGCCGTGATCATCTACATCCAGGAGGGCCAGCGGCGCATCCCGATCCAGTACGCCAGCCGCGTCCGCGGCCGTCGGATGTACTCGGGTGGCCAGACGTTCCTTCCGCTGCGGGTCAACCAGGCCGGTGTGATCCCGATCATCTTCGCGATCAGCATCCTGCTCTTCCCGCAGCAACTGGCGTCGTACTTCACCACGTCCGAGATCGCGATCGTGGCCGACATCGCCCGCGGCATCGTGAGCTTCTTCGCCCCGACGTCGATCATCTACATCGTCCTCTACTTCCTGTTGACCATGGGGTTCACCTACTTCTACACGGCCTTCACGTTCAAGCCCGACGAGACGGCGGAGCAGCTCCGCAAGAACGGCGGGTTCATCCCCGGCATCCGCCCGGGTCGCCCCACCCAGGATTACCTGGCCCGGGTGGTCAGCCGGATCACCTTCGCCGGCGCGCTGTTCCTGGCGACCGTCGCGGTCGCTCCGCAGGTGGTCGCCATTGGTGTCCCGGACCTTGGCGCGCTCGGTCTCGGCGGCACCAGTCTGCTGATCGTCGTCTCCGTGGTCGTCGAAACGATGAAGCAGATCGAAGCCCAATTGATGATGCGAAATTACGAAGGATTCATCCGGTGAGCGCCGGGCTCACAACGGCGCCGCACCTGGCGGCCCATCCGTGCGTTGCCGCCTCCGGGCGCGCGCTCACGCACCCCGAGGTGCGCTCGCGCACGTCCTCGGCGGCGCCTTCGGCTGGACTCGCCATGAGCGGCGCGGCCAGGTTCGAGTGACGGTCGTCGTCCTGCTTGGCGCGCCTGGGGCCGGCAAGGGGACGCAGGCGCCTGTCCTCTCGGAGCACCTGGGCGTGCCGGTGCTTGCCTCCGGTGACCTGTTGCGCGCCGCGGTTACCGCGCGCACGCCGCTTGGCACCGTGGCCGATCGATACATGAGCCGCGGGCAGCTCGTACCCGACGACACGATCGTGGATATCTTCCTTGAGCGGCTCGCCGCCGACGACGCGAGGGACGGGGCAATCCTCGACGGCTTCCCGCGGACCCGCGGCCAGGCCGAGGCCCTCGATCGGGCGCTCGCCGGGCGCGGCAATCGGGTCGACCTCGCCCTGTACGTCGACGTGCCCGAGGAGGACCTCGTCGCGCGAATGGCAAGCCGCCGGATCTGCGCCGCCAATGGGCACGTCTACAACATCGCGTCCAATCCACCACGGACCCCCGGCGTCTGCGACCTCGACGGCAGTGAGCTCGTGCAGCGGGTGGACGATCGCGAGGAGACCGTGCGCGCGCGCATGGCCCAGCAGATCCCGCCCCTGCGCGACGTCGTCGAGCACTACCGCGCGACCGGTGTCCTGCGCTCCGTCGACGGGCTGCGCCCGATCGACGAGGTGACGTCGGGGCTGGTGGCCGCCACCGACCGCAAGCTCGGCGCAACCTGATCATGGTCACCCGAAAGTCGCGCTCGGAGATCGAGCGGATGCGCCGGGCCGGTCGGATCGTCGCGCAGGTCCTCGACAAGATCGAGGCCGAGATCCGCCCGGGCGTCTCGACTGCCGACCTCGATGCGATGGCCGAAGCGCACATCCGGGGCGCCGGTGCCGTGCCCTCGTTCAAGGGCTACCCCGGGATCAACCCGAAGCGCCCGTTTCCGGCCAGTGTCTGCATCTCCATCGACGACGAAATCGTCCACGGCATCCCTGGCTCGCGGACGATCCGGGCAGGCCAGATCGTGTCCGTCGATGCGGGCGCCATCCTCGACGGCTGGCACGGCGACGCTGCGCGCACCTTCTTTGTGGGTGATCCACCGCCACGGATCCGAGAGCTGATCGACCTGACCCGGGATGCGCTGCTGGCGGGGATTGCCGCGGCTGTCCCCGGCAACCACATCGACGACATCTCGGCCGCGGTCGAGGATGTCGCTCGCGATGCCGGGCTGGGCATCATCCGGCAGTTCGTGGGTCATGGCATCGGCACCGCGATGCACGAAGAGCCCCAGGTACCCAACTACCGGACCGGACGCCCCGGACGCAAGCTCGAGCCGGGGATCTGCCTCGCGATCGAGCCGATGTTCACGCTCGGCCAGCACGACACGCGGATCCTGGCCGACGACTGGACCGTGGTCACCGCGGACGGCTCCATGGCCGCCCACTTCGAGCACTCGATCGCGGTGACCGCCGATGGACCGCAGATCCTGACGCTGCCATGAACCCATGGTTGCCGGTAGTAGCCATCTTTGATACGCTACGCGTTCGTGTGTCGGCCCGGGCGGGCCGACACTGCGCGTGAGAAAGGGAAGCACGTAGCCTGTGGCCAAGCGCGACGCGATCGAGGTGGAGGGGACGGTGATTGAACCCCTTCCGAACACCATGTTCGCGGTCGAGCTGGAGAACGGCCACCGGGTGCTCGCCCACATCAGCGGCAAGCTGCGGATGAACTTCATCCGGATCCTGCCCGGTGATCGTGTCCGTGTCGAGTTGTCACCGTACGACCTGACGCGCGGCCGGATCACCTACCGACTCAAGTAACCAGCCCAGTCAGCACACGATCGAGGATCCGTTGAAAGTCAGAGCCTCCGTCAAGGCGCGTTGCGACAACTGCAAGGTCATCCGTCGCCATGGCACCGTGATGGTCATCTGCACCAACCCGAAGCACAAGCAGCGGCAGGGGTAACCGATGGCCCGTATCGCCGGCGTCGACGTCCCGCGCGAGAAGCGCGTCGAGATCGCCCTCACCTACGTCTTCGGGATCGGTCTTCCGACCAGCCAGAAGATCCTCGCCCAGACCAACATCAACCCCGATACCCGGGTGCGCGACCTGACCGAAGAGCAGGTCAACCGGCTGCGCGAGGTGATCGACCGGCGCTACAAGGTCGAGGGCGACCTGCGCCGCGAGGTGGCGCTCAACGTCAAGCGGCTCATCGAGATCGGCTCATACCGCGGTCTGCGTCACCGGCGCAACCTCCCGGTCCGCGGTCAGCGAACCAAGACGAACGCTCGCCAGCGTCGCGGACCGAAGAAGACGGTCGGCGTCCGGCGCAAGAAGTAACGAGGGACTGACCAGGTATGGCGGAACGCAAGCGAGCGGTCAAGGTTCGTCGCCGGGAGAAGAAGAACGTGCCACAGGGGCACGTCCACATCCAGGCGACGTTCAACAACACGCTCATCACGATCACGGACCTCAACGGCGCGGTCATCAGCTGGGGCTCGGCGGGCGTTGCCGGCTTCAAGGGCTCGCGCAAGAGCACGCCGTACGCGGCGGCGCTGTCCGCCGAAGGCGCGGCCAAGCGTGCCATGGAGCACGGGATGCGCCAGGTCGAGGTCTACGTGAAGGGTCCGGGCGCCGGCCGCGAGCAGGCTGTCCGATCGCTCCAGGCGGCCGGCCTCGAGGTCAGCGCCATCACCGACGTCACGCCCATCCCGCATAACGGCTGCCGCCCGCCCAAGCGGCGCCGCGTCTAGAGCTCCGAGGACCCATGGCTCGTTACACCGAATCCGTCTGCCGTCTCTGCCGGCGGGAGGGCGCCAAGCTCTTCCTCAAGGGGACGCGTTGCTACACCAAGAAGTGCGCCTTCGAGCGTCGTCCCAGCCCTCCCGGCCAGCATGGCGTCCGTCGCCGCAAGGTGGGCGAGTACGGGCTGCAGTTGCGTGAGAAGCAGAAGGTCCGCCGCACGTACGGCGTCCTCGAGCGCCAGTTCCGCAACTACTTCGTGGATGCCGAAAACCGACCCGGCGTGACCGGCGAGAACCTGCTCCGTTCGCTCGAGCTCCGCCTCGACAACGTGGTCTACCGGATGGGGATCGCATCGTCCCGGGCGCAGGCGCGACAGTTCGTCGGTCACGGCCACTTCAGCGTCAACGGCCGGCCCACGAACGTGTCGTCCTACCAGCTCAAGCCGGGCGACAAGGTCGAGGTTCGCGAGACCCACCGGGCGCGCGAGCCGTTCAAGATCGCCAAGGAGACGCTCCGCTCGCACCAGGCGCCGGAGTGGTTGACCGTGGATCCCACCAGCCTGAGCGGAGCCATCGTGACCCCGCCAACCCGCGACCAGATGCCGCTCGACCTCAACGAGCAGCTCGTGGTCGAGTACTACTCGAGGTAACCCGCCCTCATGATCGAACTCGAGACCCCGCAGATCGAGCCCGTCGAGGAAGTCGGCACGTACGCCAAGTACGAGGCAGGCCCCCTCCAGGCCGGCTACGGCGTCACCATCGGCAACGCGCTCCGGCGCGTGCTCCTCTCGTCGCTCGAGGGCGCCGCGGTAACGAGCATCCAGATCCGCGACGTCTACCAGGAGTTCTCGACGATCCCGGGCGTCAAGGAAGACGTCACCCAGATCGTCCTGAACGTCAAGAAGCTCCGTCTCAAGAGCTACGCGGATCATCCGGTCCAGCTGCGCCTGATCAAGAGCGGCGCCGGGGCCGTGATCGCCGCCGACATCGCCGAGTCGGCCGACGTCGAGATCATGAACCAGGACCTCGTCCTGATGACCCTCGACACCGATGACGTGACGATCGAGATGGACCTGACGGTCGAGCGCGGCGTCGGCTACCTCGGCGCCGAGCGTGCCGAGGCGCTGCCGATCGGCGTGATCGCCGTCGACGCGATCTTCACGCCGGTCCGCAAGGTCAACTACGCGGTCGAGAGCATGCGCGTCGGCCAGATGACGAACTACGACAAGCTCACGATCGAGATCGAGACAGACGGAACGATCGGCCCGGAGGAGGCGCTCAGCCGCTCGGCCGAGATCCTGGTCAACCAGTTCCGGCCGTTCGTGACGATCGGCATGGCGGCGATTCCGGCCGCCGCGGTGACCGGTGCGGCCGCCCTGCCGTCGAACATGCTGGACATGCCCATCGAGGAGCTCGACCTCCCGATGCGCGCCTACAACTCGCTCAAGCGCAACAACATCGTCAAGGTCGGCCAGCTCCTCCAGCTCAAGGACGACGACCTGCTCCGGATGCGCAACTTCGGCAAGAAGTCGCTCGACGAGATGAAGGAGCGCCTCCGGATGCGCGGCTTCATCATCCCGGAGACCGAGACCGACGGTCTCGATGGCATCGAGGGCGAGGACGACCAGCCCTTCGACGACGCGTCGCTCGGTGACGAGGCGGAGAGCTGATCGATGGCGCATCGCATCGGTGGTCGCAAGCTCAGCCGCAAGGGGGGACCCCGCCTGGCGCTGTTCAAGAACCTGACCGTCTCGGTGATCCGCTACGAGCGGGTCAAGACGACCGAGGCGAAGGCAAAGGAGATCAGCGGCCGGGTCGAGAAGATGATCACCCTGGCGAAGCGTGGCGACATCGCCGCGCGCCGCTCGGTCGTGGCCCAGTTCCCGAACGAGCCGCTCGTGGTCGCCAAGCTCTTCGATGAGATCGCACCCAAGTACGCCGACCGGACATCAGGGTTCACCCGGATCGTCCGGATCGGGCAGCGCCGCGGTGACGCGGCGGAAATCGTCCAGATCGAACTCGTATGAGAGCCACCGCTGATCCGGCTCATTGCCGCGTTGCCGCCTCCGGTCCGGCGCTCACGCACTCCGCAGTGCGCTCGCGTCCGGTCCTCGACGGCGCCTTGCACTGAGCTCGGCTGAGCGGCGGCGAGGCAGTACCACAGGCGGTCGAGAGGCCGCGCCGAGACGCTTTCGCGCCACGGTCGAATACGACGGAACGGACTTTGCCGGATTCCAGGTGAACCCTGGAAAACGGACGGTCCAGGGAGTCCTGGAGGCCGCG
>JBBEBJ010000102.1:12151-27989 GCA_040882425.1 Chloroflexota bacterium
CGGATTCCAGGTGAACCCTGGAAAACGGACGGTCCAGGGAGTCCTGGAGGCCGCGCTGGCCCGCCTCGGTGACGGGGTGGAGCAGCGGGTCGACGGGGCCGGCCGAACGGATGCCGGTGTACACGCTCGGGACCAGGTGATCGGTTTCACCTACACCGGGCGGCTCACCGAGGCGGACCTGGGTCGAGCGCTCGATGCGCTCCTCCCGCCGGACCTCTCGGTGCGGAACGTGCGACGGGCCGCGGCCGGGTTCAATCCCCGCTTTGCGGCGCGATACCGGGAGTATCGCTACACCGTCTGGAACGGGCCGCGCAGTCCGCTTCGCGAGCGCACGGCGCTCGGGGTTCGGGCCCCGCTTGATACCGCCGCGATGGCGCGGGCCGGGTCGGCCTTCATCGGCCGGCACGACTTTCGCTCCTTCGGGGCAACGGACCGCTCACCGGTCCGGACCGTCAGCACGGTCCGGGTCCGACGGGAGGGCCGGCTCGTGACGATCGACGTCGGGGCCGATTCCTTCCTGCGGGGCATGGTCCGGCGAATGGTGGCCGTCCTCCTGGAGGTCGGCCTCGGCAGGATGGATGAGACAGCGGTCCGGGCGGCACTCGCCGGTTCCGGACCGGCCCTCGATGGGGCAGCCGCCCCGGCCAGGGGACTCTGCCTCAGGCGTGTCACCCTCGGGCGGCGGCCAGGCAACGGGAACGGAGAACACGAGGAACGATGAACGCGAAGACCATTTCGGTACGAGAGAGCGAGATCGAGCGACGCTGGTTCGTCGTCGACGCGAGGGACGAGACCCTCGGCCGGCTCGCCTCGCGGATCGCGCGCATCCTCGAGGGCAAGCACAAGCCCACCTACCAGCCAAACCTGGACTCGGGCGACCACGTGATCGTGCTCAACGCAGCCCAGATCGCCGTGACGTCGGACAAGCTCGAGAGCAAGCTCTACAGCCGCCACAGCGGCTATCCCCAGGGCTTCAAGCAGGAGACGCTCGGCCATCTGCTCGCGCGGCGGCCGGAGGAGGTCATCCGGCGAGCCGTCAAGGGGATGCTGCCGCACAACCGGCTCGGCACCCAGCAGCTGCGCAAGCTGAAGGTCTACGCCGGGTCCGATCATCCGCATCAGGCCCAGCGGCCTGAGCCGCTCGCCTGACGAGGAGCTCACTACCCATGTCGATTCCCGCCTTCTACTCCGGAACCGGTCGCCGCAAGACGGCCATCGCCCGCGTCCGGCTCCTTCCGGGCGAGGGTGAGATCGTGGTCAACGGCCGTTCGCTCGAGGAGCACTTTGGCAGCGCGGTCAATGAGAACGAGGTCCGCATGCCCTTCCGGGTGACCGGCACGGAGGGCCGCTTCAACGTGATGATCAAGGTCGAGGGCGGCGGCGTGACCGGCCAGGCCGGGGCCATCCGCCACGGGATCGCGAGGGCGTTGCTCGAGATCGACCCGGATGGCCATCGGCTGCCGCTTCGCCAGGCCGGGCTCCTGACGCGCGATCCGCGCATGAAGGAACGCAAGAAGTATGGTCTCAAGAGGGCTCGCAAAGCCCCTCAGTACACCAAGAGGTAGCGACCGCGCCGGCGGCCCAGGCGTGCGTTGGCCGCTCCGCGCGTTCGCTCACGCACCTTGGGGTGCGCTCGCTCCAGTGCTCACGGCCGCCTTCGCCTGAACCGCCGGCGCGGCCGCAAGGCGGTTCACGGAGCTGCCCTGCGCGAGAGTAGAGTTGCGGCATGAGCAGTGCTGCGCCGTCTACGCTGCGCGGGCGGGATCTGTTGAGCGTGGCAGACCTGTCGGCCGCAGAGGTAGCCCGGATCTTCGCGACCGCCACAGCGCTGAAGGCCGAGTTCCTGGCTGACCGTCGCCATGCCGAGCTCCCGTTGCCGGGCCGGACCCTGGCCATGTTGTTCCAGAAGCCGAGCCTGCGGACGCGGGTCAGCTTCGAGGCGGGGATGCTGCAGCTCGGCGGTCACGCCATCTACCTGACGCACGACGCCGTCCTGGGTGCCCGCGAGAGCATTCGCGACGTGGCCAGGAACCTCGAGCGGATGGTCGACGCGATCGTCGTCCGGACCGGTCCGCACGAGGTGGCGGTGGAGCTGGCTGCGCATGCGGCCGTCCCGGTCATCAACGGGCTGACCCTGCGCGAGCATCCCTGCCAGGCACTCGCCGACATCTTCACGATCCAGGAGCGTTTCGGGTCGCTCGAGGGTGTCGCCGTCGCGTTCGTCGGTGACGGCAACAACGTCTATCACTCGCTCGCGCTCCTGGGCGCGGCCCTCGGCATGGAGATCCGCCTCGCCCACCCGTCCGGTTACGCGCCAAACCAGCGGATCGTCACCCGAGCGCGCGAGCTGGCCGACGCGAGCGGCGCCCGGCTGCTTTTCGGTCACGATCCGGTGGACGCCGTTCGCGGCGCCTCGGTCGTCTACACGGACGCGTGGACCTCGATGGGCCAGGAGGCCGAGACCGAAGAGCGCCGCGATGCCTTCGCCACCTACCAGGTCAACGACGCGCTCCTCGACGCCGCGGGCCCCGAGGCGCTCGCGATGCACTGCCTGCCCGCGCACCGTGGCCAGGAGATCACCTCGGCGGTCATGGACGGGTCGCGCAGCCTGATCTGGGAGCAGTCGGAGAACCGTCTGCACGTCCAGAAGGGACTGCTCGTCGAGCTGCTCGGAGGGATGCCCGCAGCATGAGCGGGTCGTTGTACGAGGGCTACAAGGAAGCCCTGCGACGCGGCCACGTGGCGGCCCTGCGCGATCGGCATGACATCGCGCTGCAGGCCTACCGCGAGGCTGCCCGGATCGCCCCGGATCGGGCGCTGCCCTACGTCGGGCTTGGCGGCGTCCTGACGCGACTCGGCCGCGTCGACGAGGCCCTGGCCGCCTACCGCGCGGCGCTTGGTCGGGCGCCCGACGACGAGGGTGCGCTCAGGGGTCGTGCCGACCTCCTCGAGGCCGAGGAGCGCCCGGCCGAAGCGGCAGGTTCGCTCGATCACCTGGCCGGCGTCCTCGAGCGGGCGGGACGGACGGCCGATGCCTGCGATGTCGCTCGCCGCGCGCTCGAGCTTGCTGAATCGCGCGGGCGGCGGCGGCTCGTGCAGACGCTCGTGGCGCGGCTTCGGGAGTCCGCATCGGACCCGGCGGTCGAGGAAGCCCTGGCCCGTGCCATGAGCGTGCTGGAGGTGGACCCGATGGCCGCCCCGGCGCCGTCGGTCGCGGCCGCCGACGGGCTGTCTGCCGGCGACGAAGCGGGGTCGGCCGAACCGGCGACCCCCGTCGAGCCGCCAGCCCCCAAGGCTCCCCGGGTGCCGCCGCCTGATCCGATCGCCCTCAGCCGCGCCTTCGAGGCCGCGATTGATGCCGGAAGCGTCGATGAGGCGCGCAAGCAGGCCGTCGCGACCTCGTCGGCCCACCGCGCGGCCGGTCACTTCCACGCCTCGATCGATGCCTGCTACGAAGCCCTGGCGATCGCGCCGGCCGACCCGGGCGTCCATTTCGCGCTGGTCATGCTCTACCTGGATCGCGGCTGGCGGACGCTGGCGGCCGACAAGCTGGTTCTGATCGGCCGCCTGTCGCAGCTGACCGGCGACACCGCGTCGCAGGCCCGGTTGTGCGACCTCGTCTTCCGGCGCTTCCCGGACGATCCAAGACTCGTCGCGATGTGCGCCTGAACCGGTGACCTTCTGAGCGGTCGCGCCCCGCCTCCCGGTCGCACGCGGCCGGATCCCCGAGGGGCGATGCTACACTCGGGCGACGATGCCGGAGCCTCTACGATCGATCGTCGAACAGATCAGCGTCTCGGCGATCGTCGACATCGGGATCACCGCGCTCCTCATCTACTGGCTATTCATCCTGATCCGCGGGACGCGCGCCGTGAGCCTGGTGATCGGCGTCAGCGTCCTGTTCGTCGTCTACGCGCTGGCCGTGTCCTTCAACATGCTCCTCCTGACCCAGATCCTCCAGGCCGGTGCCGTCGTCGGCCTGTTCGCGCTCGTGGTGATCTTCCAGCCCGAGCTTCGCCGGGCGCTGGAGCGGATCGGGCGGGTTGGCTCGTTTGGCTGGCTGCTCTCGCCCGGTGAAACGCGCGCCGCGGAGCTGGTGTCCAACGAGGTCGCCCGGGCGGCGGCCGAGCTGTCGGCGGAGGGGCACGGCGCGCTGATCGTGCTGGAACGCGAGACGGGCCTCGAGGAGGTGGCCGAAAGCGGCGTGATGATCCACGGTGACGTCTCCGCCGATCTCCTGCAGACGATCTTCACGCCTCGCTCCGCGCTGCACGATGGCGCGGTGATCATCCGCGAGGACAAGATCGTGGCGGCGGGGGCGCTCCTGCCGCTCGCCGAGACGTCGATCCACACCGAACGTTTCGGGACACGGCATCGCGCGGCACTCGGGATCACCGAGCAGACCGACGCCGTGGTCATCGTCGTGTCGGAAGAGAACGGCCAGATCAGCCTGGTGGAGCGGGCGCGAATCGTACGCAACCTGACCGAGGCGGGCCTGGCGCGAGCGATCCGGGGCTTCCTCGACCCGGCCGGTGGGCGAGGGGCCTTTGGCTGGCGCGCCGCGTCGGGGAACCGTCCCGCCGGGATCGGTTCCCGGCGACTCCAGGGAATGCGTCGCCTGGTCAGTCGGACACAGCTGTTCGGCGACCGTGCGGCGGGCGCGGCCGGAGCCGGCGGGAGCCTGAACCCGATCGCGACACCGGGCAGTCTCGCGGGCGGGCGGACGTCGGCGTTGCCCGCACCGGATGGCGACGATGACCCGGGTCGCGCACCCGGCGCCCGGACCCCGTAGTGACGCAGTGACCCGGATCCTCGCCCTGCTCGTCCATAACTGGCCGCTCAAGCTTGCGGCGGTCGGCCTCGCGACCCTCCTGTACGGCGGGCTCGTGGTCTCCCAGAGCACCCGGACGCTGACCGACATCGTCATCCCGGTCGCTGCGATCGGACAGCCCGCCGATTCGTTCCTGCTCACCTCGATCGACCCGGTCACCGAGATCCGATATTTCGCGCCGTCCGGCACCCGCCCGCTCTCGTCCGACTTCGAGGCGTCGATCGACCTCAGCGGGATCCAGCCCGGCAGCGGTCCCCAACGGGTGCCGGTGAGGGTCATCTCGATCGACACCCGGATCAGGATCGTCGGGGTGCAGCCGGACCACGTGACCGTCAACCTGGACATGGTCGGCCGGAAGTCGGTTGGTGTCGTCGTGGAGCACGCCCCGGCGCCCAACGGGCTGGAGCTCGGCGACGAGGTTGCCGAGCCGGACACGGTCGAGGTCTTCGGCCCGGCCTCCGTCATCCAGCGCGTCGTCGCGGCACGGGCGAGCGTCATCATCCAGGAATCCGGGATCGATGTGGACCAGGACATCGAGCTCGTGGCGGTCGATGAGCTCGGGGAGGCGGTCGCCCAGGTCAACCTGGAGCCACGCTCGAGTCACGTCACCATCCCGGTCTTCTCCGACCGCAAAACCCGGACGCTGCCGGTCAATCCGGTCGTGACCGGTGATCCGGCCGCCGGGTTCGAGATCGCGAGCATCAAGGTGGATCCGCCGGTGATGCTCGTGGAAGGTGATGCCGACCAGCTCGCCGAACTGGTCCGCGTGGATACCGGGCAGATCCCGATGACGGGCGTCTCCTCGGATCGCACCGTCACCGTGGGCCTCGAATTGCCCACCGGCGTGCTCACCGTCGGCGACGACCAGATCACGGTCACGATCACGCTCCGACCGGTGACCGCGACGAGGACCTTCAGCGCCGGCGTGCGGCTGATCGGCGCCGGTCGCGGGCTGTCGTATGACGTGGACGCCGACCGGATCCTCGTGACCATCGGCGGATCCGTGGCCGATCTCGATCGGCTCAGCGGGACGGCGATCGTTGTCGATCTTGACGTGAACGACCTGCAGCCGGGCATCGCGATCGTCACCGTCAGCGTGGGTCTCCCGACCGGTACGACCCTCGTGTCGGCCAGCCCGTCGACCGTCAGCGTGACCATCACCTCGACGACGCCGTCGCCAACGCCGTCGCCAACGCCGTCGCCAACGCCGTCCGCGAGCGGTTGACCAGGATGGTTCGCCTCTTCGGAACCGATGGCATCCGCGGGACCGCCAACATCGAATTGAAGCCGACCACCGCGTATGCGCTCGGACGGGCGGTCGCCCACCGCCTCGTCGGGCGGGGTGGTGCGCTGGTCGTCGGCCAGGACACCCGCCGTTCCGGCGACATGTTCGTCGCGGCGACTGCCGCGGGCGCGACCAGCCTGGGCGTCGATACCCACGTCGTCGGGGTCGTGCCGACGCCGGCCCTCGCCTATCTCGCCGGTCTTGGCGCGTTCACGGCCGGGATCATGGTCTCCGCCTCGCACAATCCGGCTGACGACAACGGGCTCAAGGTCCTTGACAGCGCGGGCCTCAAGCTCGACGAGAGCGTCGAGGACGAGCTCGAGCGGCTCATCTGGCGGACGGAGGAGCTGGGAGGCGTCACCAACGCCGACATGGGCCGCACGATCGACGATCGGGCACTGCTCGACGACTACCGGCGCCACCGGATCGGGCTGGCCGGGACGATCCCGGCCAGTGGATTGCGGGTGGTTCTCGACTGCGCCAACGGGTCGGGCTGTCCGGTCGGTCCGGAGATCCTGTCGGCCACCGGTGCCCGGGTCCAGGTCATCCACGCCGAGCCCGACGGGATCAACATCAACGTCCGCTGCGGGGCGACCGCGCCGGCGTCGCTGGCGGAAGCCGTACGCGAGACCGGTGCGGACGTCGGCTTCGCGCTCGATGGCGATGCCGACCGCCTCATCGCCGTCGATTCGACCGGCGCGATCGTGGACGGCGACCATATCCTCGGCATCCTGGCGCTCGACCGGTTGGCCCGCGGGGAGCTTCCGGGCGGCGCGCTCGTGGTCTCCGTCCTGTCCAACGGCGGACTGCAGAACGCCGTCGAAGGGGCCGGCGGGCACGTGGTGCGGACGCCGGTCGGCGACAAGTACATCCTCGAGGGCATGCAGGTATCGGGGGCCGGTCTGGGGGGCGAGAAGAGCGGCCACGTGATCGTGCTGGAGCACACGACATCGGGTGACGGGATCGTGACCGCCCTCGAGGTGCTGCGCGTGATGTGCCGTCGATCGGCGGGTCTCCGCGAACTCGCATCCGCCATTCCGATGCTGCCACAGCAACAACGGGCCGTAAGGGCGCGTCACAAGGACCAGTGGGAGGGCGATCCGGCCCTCCAGCGCGCGATCGCCGAGGCCAACGCCAGGCTCGAAGGTGGCCGGATCCTGGTCCGGCCGTCCGGCACGGAGCCCGCCCTGCGGGTGATGGTCGAGGGTCCCGACGAGGCCCTGGTCGCGGAGCTGGCCGACGCGCTCGCGGCTCTCGCAGGGGAGCGACTAAACTAGCGCCGGTGCCCACCAAGCGGCGTCACCACGATCCGTCGAGCAGCGGCCGGCGGGAACGATCGGAGGACTCGACCCCATGTGCGGCATCGTCGGATACACGGGACCCCGTCCGGCGGGGCCCATCCTCATCGAAGGCCTCAAGCGTCTCGAGTACCGCGGCTACGATTCGGCCGGCATCGCGCTGGTCGACGACGCGGGCGATCTCTTCGTTGAGAAACGGGCCGGCAAGCTCGTCAATCTCCAGACGGCCATCGCGGATCGGACCCCGCACGCGGCGATCGGGCTTGCCCACACGCGCTGGGCGACCCACGGCCGACCGAACGACCTCAATGCGCACCCCCACCAGGACTGTACCGCTGAGATCACGGTCATCCACAACGGGATCATCGAGAACTTCCGCGAGCTCCGCGACGAGCTCGAGGCGCGTGGTCACACCCTGACGTCCGAGACCGACACCGAGGCTCTCGCCCACCTGGTCGAGGAGTCATATCAGGGTGACCTTGCTGACGCGGTCCGGGCGGCACTCCGTCGCGTGCAGGGCGCGTACGCGGTGGTCGTCATGCATCGTGGCGAGGGTGACCGCCTCGTGGGTGCCCGCCAGAACGTGCCGCTGGTCGTGGGGCTGGGAGACGGTGAGAGCTTCCTCGCCTCGGACGTGGCGGCGATCCTGGCCCACACCGACCAGGTCGTCTTCCTCGAGGAGGGCGATGTCGCCGACATCCGACCATGGGGCGTCGTCATCACCGGGGTCGACGGGATCGTTCGCGAACGTCTCGTGACGACGATCGACTGGTCGCCCGAGGCCGCCGAGAAGGGCGGCTACGAGCACTTCATGCTCAAGGAGATCCACGAGCAGCCCGAGGCCCTGAGCCAGTCGATCACCGGGCGTGTCGACCGCGACGGGCGGATCCAGGTGGAGGAGCTGGCCGGTCTGGGCGACATGCTCCGAACCGTCAACCGAGTGGAGCTGATCGCGTGCGGGACGGCCCACTACGCATCGCTGATCGGCGCCGCCGCCATCCAGGACTGGACCGGGTTGCCGGCCCGCGCGAACATCGGCTCGGAGTTCCGCTACGCGCCGCCCCCGCTCGACGATCGGACCCTCGTGATCGCCGTCACGCAGTCGGGGGAGACGGCGGACACGATCGCCCCGACCCGGCTTGCCCGCGAGCGCGGCTGCCCGATCGTGGCGGTCACCAACACGGTCGGATCGGCGATCACGCGCGAGGCGGATGCGGTCATCTTCCTGCAGGCGGGCCCCGAGATCGCGGTCGCCGCCTCCAAGACCTTTGTCACGCAGGTCACGACGCTGGTCATCCTGGCGGCCGCGATCGCCAAGGCGCGCGGGACGATGGCCGATGGCGACGAGCTGGCCCTCGGCGCTGCGCTGCGCGCGTTGCCCGCGGCGGCGGCGCGGGCCCTCGAATCGGCCGCGGCGAACTCGGCCGACCTCGCCCGCCGGTATGTCAACTCGCGCGGCTTCATGTTCGTGGGCCGGGGCGCCTCGTACCCGGCCGCGCTGGAAGGTGCGCTCAAGCTCAAGGAGGTCAGCTACGTCCACGCCGAGGGGTATGCGGCTGGTGAGCTCAAGCACGGCCCCATCTCACTGCTGGACGCCGAATGCCCGCTGGTCGCGATCGCCACCCGCTCGGCGGTCTATGACAAGCTCATCAGCAACGTCATGGAGGGACGGGCCCGCGATGCGCGGGTGATCGCCGTCGCGACCGAGGGCGACCTCGCGATCGAGCGCTACGCCGACGACGTCTGCTGGGTCCCCGATACCCACGAAACGCTGAGCCCGGTGCTCGCGATCATCCCGCTCCAGCTGTTCGCCTACCACGTCGCTGTCGCCCGCGGCACCGACGTCGACCAGCCGCGCAACCTCGCGAAGTCGGTCACAGTCGAGTAGGGATCTTGAAGCGCCAGGAACGACGACCCGGCGATGAATCCTCCGTGGCCCCACGGGGCGCTCGCGCGAGCCACGGGTCCGAGGACGCGAACGGGGTGGCCTTCCCACCCGGGTTCGTCCCGGAGGGCACGACCGAGCTCGGGATCGACATCATCAAGGTCGACCGGATCCGGGCCACGCTGACGCGCTTCGGGCTGCGCTTCTCCCGTCGCGTCCTGACCGACGCCGAGCGGCGGTATGTCCGCGATCGGCCCGAGACGATGGCCGGGCGATGGGCGGCCAAGGAGGCCGTCTCCAAGGTCCTCGGCCTCGGTGTGCGGGGGATCGGGTGGCGCGATATCGAGATCGAGCGGATGCCGACCGGCCAGCCGGCGGTCCGGCTTCACGGCCGCGCGGCGGTCCGGGCCGAGCAGCTCGAGATGGGCCGGATCGCGGTCTCCATCACCCACGAATCCGAGTACGCGGTGGCGATCGCCTTCGGGGTCCGGTCCGCCGGTGGGCGGTACGTCTTCCCGCTCGATATCGAGGCTCGGCTCGACGATCGAGAGCGGCGGATCCTGGCCCGCCTCGAACGCCTCCGCGGTGCCGCAGGCGAAGGCGACGCTGCGGCGAACGCCTCGACGGAGCCGACCCGTGCCTGAGCGGCGACCGGTCGGCTTCGGGCGCCACGATGCGCCGCAACACGCGACGGCCGAAGACGGCCGCCCGTTCCCGGTCGGGGCGACGAGGCTCGACGACGACATCGCCGCCGCCCTGCTCCCGGAGCGCCCCAAGCGTGGCCACAAGGGCTCGTTCGGCAAGCTGCTCGTGCTCGCTGGATCGCTCGACTATGCGGGTGCCGCGCTCCTGGTCTGCCGGGCGGCCGGGCGAGCGGGTGCCGGCCTGGTCACCCTGGCCGTGCCCGAATCGCTCCAACCGTTGTTCGCGGCGAAGGTCGTCGAGGCGACCACGATGGGGCTGCCCGAGGACGACGTCGAGGAGGTCGATCCCGAGCCCGCCCTTGCCCGGATCCTCGACCACGAGCACGACGCCATCGTGGTCGGCCCGGGATTGCGCCCGGGGCTCGCCACGGCCGAGCTGGTCCGGCTCCTGCTCTCCGCATCGGGCGAGACGGATCCCGCGCCGACGGTCTTCGACGCGGAGGCGCTGCGCTCGCTGGCCACCATGGACGGCTGGTGGGAGGGCGAACATCGGCCGGCCGTCCTGACGCCTCACGCCGGGGAATTCGCCCGACTCCGCGCCGGGAGCGGCCGTTCGCCCGACGACGACGGGGACCTGGCCGCCGACGACGACGCACGCGTGGCCGCAGCCCGTGACGCCGCAGCGACCTGGAACGCGGTCGTCGTCCTCAAGGGCGCCCGCACCGTCATCGCCGCGGCCGACGGAACGGTCGCCGTGGCACCGTTCGAGAACCCCGCGCTCGCGTCCGGCGGCACCGGTGACGTCTTGTCGGGCGTGATTGGTTCGTTGCTCGCCCAGGGACTGGATCCGTTCGCGGCCGCCCGCCTGGGCGTCTATCTCCACGGCGTGGCCGGCGAAGGGATTCGGGAGCGGTTCGGCGATGCCGGGTTGCTCGCATCCGACCTCCCAGAGGGGTTGGCGATCGCTCGCAAACGGCTCGCCGGGATCGCAGAGCGCAAGGCGGGCGGCAAGCGCCTGGGGTTTGCGGCGCGCGAAGCACCCGCCGAAACCGCACCGGCGCACTGAGCGAGTGGCCCACTGATGTCCGCCGTGGCCGGCCGGCGACCATCGATCGAAACGCGGCTGGCGGCCGCGGGTCTGCCGGCCCTGCCGCGGACCGCGTGGCTCGAGATCGACCTCGACGCGGTGCGGCACAACCTCGACGTCCTCCGGCGGCTCGCTGGACCCGACGTGCCGGTGCTTCCGGTGGTCAAGGCGGACGCGTACGGTCACGGCGCGGTCGCCGTTGGGCAAACACTTGAGGCGGCGGGCGTCCAGGGGCTCTGCGTGGCGGCGTTCGACGAAGCGGTCCAGCTCCGCGACGCGGGCATCCGCGCGCGAATCCTTGTCCTCTTTCCGATCCCGACCGCGTGGGCGCTCGAGGCGGCCGGGCAGGGGATTGCCGTGGCCGCTGGTGACGAGGTCCTGCTCGCCGAGCTGGTCCAGGCGACCGCGCCCATCCCGCCCGACGCGCCGCTCGAAGTGGAGCTGGAGGTCGAGACCGGGCTCGGGCGCGGTGGTTTCGCGGAGGATTCGCTCGTCGACGCGGCGCGCCGGATCGCGGCCGCGCCCGGGTTGCGCCTGACCGGGCTCTGGACCCATCTCCAGGCCGTGGAGGACGCGGAGTTGACGAACCGTCAGGTCACCCGGTTCGAGGCCGCGACGGCCAGCCTGCTTGCCGCCGGGATCCCGTTGCCCGGCCGACACGTGGCGGCCAGCGCCGCGTTGATGGACGGCGACGTCGCGAGCTACGACGGGATCCGGCCAGGTCTCGCCGTCTATGGACTCGTCCCGGACGAGCTCGAATCCGCGGACGTCCCACCGGAGATCCTGGGCGCCCTCCGGCCGGTCATGGCGCTGTACGCGCGGCCGGTCCGTGTCCAGGAGCTACCCGAGGGATGGGGGGTCAGCTACGGGCCGACCTTCCGGACCTCGCGACCGAGCCTGATCGCGACCCTCCCGCTCGGCTATGGGGACGGCTGGTCCCGCCTCCTGTCCAATCGCGCCGCGGCCATCGTGCGCGGCGTACGGGTGCCTCTCGTGGGCAACGTGGCGATGGATGCGGTCATGGCCGACGTCACGGACGTGCCGGGCCCTCCCGTCACGGTGGGGGACGAGTTCGTCCTGCTGGGCGCCTCGGGCGGCGAGCGGATCACGGTCGCGGACCTGGCGCGGGTGCGCACCACGAACAGCCGGGAAGTGGTCACCGGGATGGCTCGCCGGCTACCCCGGGTGTACGATGCGGCGGCCGGACCGGTCGGTCTGCGGGCGCTCACCGAGCGGAGTACCTAGTGGCGCAAATCGAAGTCTGGAACGGTGATATCTGCGACCTCGAGGTCGATGCGATCGTCACGCCCGCCGTCGGGTCGCTGTGGATGTCGACGGGCGTGGCCGGTGCGATCAAACGCGCCGGGGGCGACGCCATCGAGTTCGCGGCCATCCGCCATGCGCCCGTCGAGCTCGGCCAATCCGTCGTCACGACGGCCGGGATCCTCGCGGCACGGGCGATCATCCACGCCGTGTCGCTCGACCGCGACCGGCGAACCAGCGCCGAGGTCCTCGAAGCGGCCGTCCGCAGCGCGATGGCCAGGGCTCGCGAGATCGGCGCGACCAGCGTCGCGTTCCCGGCGCTCGGCTCGGGCGTCGGTGGCTTCCCCCTCGAAGAGGGCGCAAGGATCACGGTCGCGGCCGTCCGGGCCGAGCTGCCCGCCAGCCCGACCATCGCGCACGTCGTGTTCGCACTCCGCGGCTCGGCCGCATACCAGGCCTTCAGTCAGGCTCTCCAGGAGGCAACCGCCATGTCGAGCGGGGCGAGTCAATGACCACGCCGTTCGGACCCAGCGAGGAGCAGCGTGACGAGTTGGTCGAGCAGGTCGCTCGCGAGATCGAGCTGCTCGGGATGACCGGACCCGCCGTCCATTTTCTGGAAGCGAGCCGGCCATACCGGGCCCTCGGCGCCAACGCGATGCTCTTCTTCGACCCTGTCCTGCGTGGCGTCTTTGGCGGAGAGCTGGCGTCGGCGAGCGAGATCCTGGCGGACGACACGGGGATCGAGCTCCTGATCGCCCGGCTTGAAGAGCAAGACGACGACGAAGTCCGGTGGGACGCCTGAACGGTGCTCGACTCCTCGCCGATGGGGCGTTCGAGCCGAAGGCGCGAGTGAGCACGATGGGGCGGTGAGCAGCGAGCCGCGAGCATTTCTGACCCAGGACATCGGGGGCGCGACCATCGCGGCGGCGCTCGTCGGCCGGGTCGGTGGCCGGTGGCGCTTGATCGGATCGGTGGTCCTGCCGGTCGGGGCGGATCCCGGCGCCGTCGCGGCGCTCCTGGTCGAACGGGTAATGGACGCGGATCCTGCGCTGTCGGCGAGGCTGGGCCTGGACCGGACACCGGCCGACGAGCTGCCACGGGTCGAGGTCGCGAGCCACCCGGCACGCCGCCTGGCCATTGTCGCGGGTTCGGAACGTGCGCTGGCGCCGCTGGTCGCGGCCGCGTCCCGGAGTGGCTGGCGGACCTCTGCCGCGAGCGCGGAGACGACCGATCCCCTCGAGATGTCAACGCTGCTCCTGGACCCCGCGGTCGACGGGATCCTGGTGGGCGCGGGCTCCCCGCCCGCCGCCGACGAGCGGCGAGCACTCGGCGAGCTCGGAGCCCTCGTCGCGGCCGCGGCGCATCGTCGGTCCGAGCTCCCGGTCGTCCTCGCAGGTGGCATGGGTGCCGAGCTCCACGCGTTCGGCGACATGGCCGATCGGCTGGGCCGCGTGCTCGTCGGGCCGGCCGCGCATGGGGGCCCCGACGGCGGCGACCTGCGCGAGCTCTTGACCGACGTCGCGCTTCCTGCCGACGACTCGCGCCGGGCCCTCGGAGCGGCGACCCTGACCCTCGCGGATCTGCTCGATCGGCGCATCGACGTCGTGGAACTCGGGTTCGACGGCGGGACACGCGTCGGAGCCTGGTCGGCAGCGACGTCGGGCGCTGCCGGGCTCGATCTCGCGATCGTACCCACCGCGGGTCTGGCACCCGCCGATCCCGACGACCAGGCCGTCGATCGCCTGGCGACTTGGTCGACGGGCACGACCGATCGTCATCGCCTGCGCGACCGGATGCGCGAGCTGCGGATCGCCCCGCTGGCCGATGCGACGGGGGAGGGGATCGCCCTGCGGACGGCAGCCGCGCGAGCCGCACTCAGCTGTCTCTCCCGCTGGACCCCGGAGTGGAACGGCCGGCCGGCGGCAGACCTGGTCGTCGCCACCGGCGGCGCCTGGGCGGTCATGCCGGCGCCGTCGGCCACCCTCGCCATCGTCGACGTGCTGCGGCGTGCCGGTGCGACGCAGTTCGCGCTCGATCACGCCCGGCTGCTCGCGCCGCTTGGGTCGATCGCGGATGCGGGCGAGCGACGGGCGATCATCGCCGATCTCGCCGACGACGTGCTGGCGCCGCTCGGGACGGTGGTCACGCCCGGAGGCATCCACCACGGCCGGAGCGTTGGCGCCATGCGGCTTCACGGCGCGAACGGGGGCGGCGAACACGAGCTCCGACCCGGAACCCTCCAGCTGGTCGACCTCCCGCCGGGCGACAGCGCCGTTGCCGAGTTCCAGTTCCACGACAAGGTCCGCCTGGGTGGTCGCGGTCGCCACTTCGCGATCGATGTCACCGGGGGTCTCGGCGGCTTGCTGGTCGACCTCCGCGACGTCCCGCTGCGCCTGCCTGACCGCGCCGACCTGCGCAGCGAGGTGCTCGAGACCTGGCAGGCCGCAATCGTGGCCCGGAGTCACCCATGACGACGGCACGATCCGACGTCCGTCTCGTGCCGTCGCGGCCGCTCGTGGTCGCGCCGGTCGACGTCGTCTTCCGCCTGACGCCGGGGGACCGTCCGCTGGTCACGGCCGGTGATTCGGTCGTGGTCGGCGCCCCGATCGCCGAGCGGCTCCGCGACACGAGCCTCGAGGAGGTCCGCCTCCCCGCCGCGCCCGAACCGCAGCCCGGGGGTCGCTGGTCGGGATCGGTCGACGGACGTGCCGGAAGGCTCGAGAGCGGCGAGCTCCTCTTTACGTGGCGGAACCGGTGGCGGATCGCCGGAGGCACGCTGACGGATCCCCTCGAGACGCCGTTCGCCGGCATTGTTCGCGAGGTCCGGCCGGGCAGCTCGATCACGGTCCGCGCGGCCGGCCGCGGGCTGCGTGGCATCGTCGCCCTCGGTGGACCCACGCGCGGACGGTTGCAGGGCAGCCCCGACAGCGAGCTGCGGGCCGGCGGCCTGGACGTGAACTCGGCCGGTGCGATCCTCGTCGTCGGCTCGCGTGTCGATGCGGAAACCCTCACCCGGGCCCGCGCGATGGGTGTCCGCGGCGTCGTGGTCACCGGGTTGTCGAGCAAGGAGCGACGCGACTACCTGGCGTCGGAGGCACGCCAGCGCTCGGCACTGCATCGGCTGCCGCCGTTCGCCGTGCTCGTCCTGGACGGAGCCGTGCGACGCCCCGTCTCCGGGGCGGTCCAGGCGCTGCTGAGTGCCCTGACCGGACACGAGGTCGCCCTCGTGACGAACCCGCCGATGCTCATCTTCGATCTCCCGAACCTGACCGTGCCCGCACCACCGGCGGATCTCGTCCGGGTCCGGGGCGGCGCCCTGGGCGGCAGGGAAGGTCGATTCGTGGAGGCGGTCGGGCCGCGACGGTTCGCTGGCGGCGCCCACCTCGAGGCCGCGCTCGTGCAGTTCCCGGACGGCACGACGGCCGCCGTCCCCCTCGGGGACCTCGAGCGCCTGGTCTGAAGGGCCCTTCCCTTGCGCGCCCGGTGGGGTGGTCGAGGCGAAGGCGGAGGTGAGCAGCGCAGCGAGCGCACCCCAAGGTGCGTGA
>JBBEBJ010000103.1:0-4330 GCA_040882425.1 Chloroflexota bacterium
CTCCGGGTGAGCTTGCTGGTGACCACGATCCCGTCACCCCAGCGTGCATGGCGGACGCGATCGCCGTCCCGGAACTGGCGCTCACCGGGTATGACCGGCCGCGCCACCCTGACGACGTCGGCCGATTTCGACGCAGCCGGGCTCGGGGGATCACCGTCGTCATCCCACGCGCTCGTGCGACGGGCCAGGGACCCGGACGGAGCGCCCTCGGCGTATGCCTCGCGTTTGGCGGCGAGGTCACGCCCGGGCCGGAAGGTCTCGCCCGCCAGCGGGGCGCCGGGTCGGCCGCTCCCCTGCCGGTAGGCCGCCCCGCCGCGCGGCGGCGTCCCGAAGCGGCTCGTTCGCCTGGCGCCAAACACGAGGTCCAGGTCCAGGTCGCGGTCGTCCGCGCCGCCGAGCTGCGGCCCAATCATCAGCTCGGCCGGGATCTCCAGCAGGAACCTTGAGGGAACCGAGGCCTGGCCCATTCCCCAGGTCGCCCGCCGCCACGCATGCGACAGGTAGAGCCGGCGCATGGCCCTCGTGATCCCCACGTAGGCCAGCCGACGCTCCTCCTCGAGCTCCTTCTCGTCGTCGAGCGCCCGGCTGTGCGGGAACAGGCCTTCCTCGAGCCCAGCGATGAAGACGACGGGGAACTCGAGGCCCTTGGCGGCATGGAGCGTGATCAGGGTCACGGCATCGGCGTCGCCCTCGTACGAATCCTGGTCGGCGACAAGCGCGGTCTCCTCGAGCAGGCGATCGAGCGCGTCGTCCGGAGCGAGGTCGTCGTAGCGGGTGGTGACCGCACGGAGCTCCAGCAGGTTCGCCCAGCGTTCCTCGCCGTCCTCCGAGCCGTCCGCCAGCATCGCCCGATAGCCGGACGCCTCGAGCGCCTCGTCGAGGAGCTCGGGAAGCGGCAGCACGCCGACCCGCGTCCGCATCCGGCGGACCAGGATCGCGAAGTCGGTCAGGGCATTACGGGTCCGGGGGGCGAGGCCTTCGAGCTCGCCGCGCACGGCGGACTCGATCGCTCCCCAGGTGGTGCCGCCCTCGCGAGCGGCGGCGGCCCGCAGCACCTCGATCGTTCGCTCGCCGATGCCGCGCGCGGGCACGTTGATGATCCGCTCGAAGCTGACGCTGTCGGTGTCAGACCGAAGGATGCGCAGGTAGGCGAGCGCGTCCTTGACCTCGCGCCGAGCGTAGAAGCGGGTCCCGCCGACGAGCTGGTACCGAATCCCGTACCGCAGGAACGATTCCTCGATCGCCCGGGACTGCGCGTTCATTCGGTACATCACCGCGACGTCGCGGGCGCGGAACCGCGCGTCCTCCTCGTCGGCACGGCGCGTCAGCGCGCTCGATCGCCCGACGACGAGGCCCTCGACCTGGCGGGCGATCCACTCGGCCTCCTCCTCCTCGTTGTAGGCCTCGAAGCGCTGGATCCGGACCCCGCCGGCGTTGTCCGTCCAGAGCTTCTTGTCCTTGCGTGCCGTGTTGCGCGAGACCACGGCGTGCGCCGCGTCGAGGATCAGCTGGGTCGAGCGATAGTTCTGCTCGAGCTTGACGACCGCCGTCGCCGGCCAGTCGCGTTCGAAATCGAGGATGTTGCGCAGGTCCGCCCCACGCCACGAGTAGATCGACTGGTCGTCGTCACCGACGACACACAGGTTGTGGTGCGTCGCGGCCAGCGCCCGGACCCACAGGTACTGCGCCCGGTTCGTGTCCTGGTACTCGTCCACGTGGAGGTAGCGCCAGCGTTCCTGGTACTTCGCCAGGACATCGGGCGCCTCGTCGAACAGCCGGACGGCCTCGAGCAGGAGATCGTCGAAGTCGAGGGCATTGGCCTTCTTGAGCCGCTCCCGGTATCGCTCGGCCAGGCGCGCGATCGTCCGTTCGCGATGGTTTGCGGCGTGCTGGCGCAACAGGTCCGCGTCGAGCATCTCGTTCTTCGCGCGACTGATCGCCCCCAGGACGACGCTCGGGCGGAACTCGCCGGTGAGGGGCAGGTCTTCCTCCCGAAGGATCTGCTTCATCAGGGCCTGCTGGTCGTCCGTGTCGTAGATCACGAATCGGCGACCGATCCCGATCGCCTCGCCATCCTGGCGCAGGACCCGCGCGCAAAGCGCGTGGAACGTGCCGGCCATCACGTCGCGACCACCCTCGCCGACCAGGCTGATGATCCGCTCGCGGAGTTCCGCGGCAGCCCGGTTGGTGAACGTGACCGCCAGGATCCGCCACGGCGCGACATCCTTGACGCCGACCAGGTACGCGATCCGGTGCGCAAGGACCCGCGTCTTGCCCGAGCCCGCGCCCGCCAGGATGAGCAGCGGCCCTTCCGTTGTGGTGACCGCCCGGGCCTGCTCGGGGTTGAGCGCCTTGATGATCTCCTCGGTCCGGGCAGCCATCGCCGCGGCTCGAACCGCAGGGTCGGGAGCGCGCGCCGTTGGCTCGTCCTCCAATGGCTCGGCCGGAACGCGCAGCCAGGCGGGTTCGTCCGGTGCCGTGGCCGGCGAATCGGCGAGCTCGACGAAGGCGGTGCCCGAGGTCGATGCGGCCTCGGCTGCTTCGTCGAGCGTGGCTCTGCCGGCTCGACTACGTCGGGTGGAACTCACCCGTTCATTGTAGGTGGGGCCACCCACCTGGACCTTGGCGGCGGCCGCCGCGGTTACGGGGCTGCTACGTCGCGGACCTGCTACGTCGCGGGCTTGATCTGGTCGGCCGGCGGTGGCGAGATGTCGACCGGCTCATCCCACCTGGAGAACGCGATATCGAGCGTCAGCGAGCCCTGGTCGCCGAGCGAGGCGACCGCGTTGATCCCGGCGAGGCGATACGTCTCCTTCTCGACCCGGATCGTGAAGGCCAGGCTGGCCGCGCCGACGTCGAGCGGCAGGAGGTCGGTCGCCGCGCCCGTTCCGATGGCGGCGAGCTCGTCTGGCGTCAGCTCGATCATGACCGTGTAGCACTGCTTGCCGCCGCAGTCGACGTCGTCGCCCTTGACCGGGTCGACGCCCTCCGCCGACAGGAGGTCGCCGACATCGTCGAAGATCCCCGCGGCATCGGTCGGGTCCACCGGCAGCTCGTCGGTCGCCTCCATGGTCTCGTACTGCGGCCCACCGAGGGACGTCCTGACGTACGTCGTCTCCCCGATCTGGATCAGGTCGGCGTTGAAGTTGAGGAGCGCCGGGACGGCCACCGTTGCATGGGCCTTGCCACCCGCCATGTCGACGTCGGCCGATGCCGTGGTCCCCGTCAGCGGGATGCTGGTGCCGGTGCCCGAGCCGGTCAGGTCCGCGTCGATCGAGCCGTCGAGGGTGACCTCGACGTGGACGCTCCTGGCGCCCTCGGTCGAGGTGAGCGCGGCGGTGACGATTTCGTTCGGATCGGTCAGCGCTGGGAGCGACGGACCGCCGCAGGCAGTCACGAGGACGGCAACGCCCGCGAGCAGACTGAGCGCGCCGGACAGGCGCCGGGAGGGACGGTTCATGGGAGCACCTCGGGTTCGGCCGATGCGGCCGACGCTTGGACGCCTGGGTCAAGGGTCCCCGTGACGGCGCTGGTCTGTCAAACGGCCGACGGTCAGCCGCCCGGGCTAGCTCGGTGGCGCCGAGCTCGGTGGTGGCGTCGCTGGTGCTGCCGGTGGCGGTGGTCCGGTGGGCGTCGCCCCCCAGACGGCTGCCTGGGGTGGCGGCTGGACCGCCTCGAGCTGGATCTCGATCCCACCGATCATGCCTGCGGCGAAGTTGTACAGCAGGCATGCGATCGCGGTGAAGATCCAGCCGACGATCCCGTAGAAGATCGCCAGCAGCAACCCGAAGAACACGATGGCGATGCCGCCGGCATTGCCCGCGAGGCCTGAGCCCGGGACGGCAACCGCGAACAGCAACGCGATCGGGACGAAGATGACGGCGATGATCACGACGTACAGAAAGGCCACGACGTTGGCCGTCCTGATCACGCCAAACCGCCGAATTCGGAACATCGCTCCCTCCCCTTCTGACAGGACACCGATCGACGAGAGTATGACGGGACGCTCCATCCGGGCGAGCTCAGCCTCGTTCGGGACGCGGCGGCCGACTTCCGTTGCCCGGTCCTCGGCAATCCGGAACCGATCGGCTGAAGATCCGGGCGGTCCACGCCCGACCGCGCCGGAATGGTCGGGACCGGCCGGCAGCCGGAATCGAAAGGCCCTCGGCGTTGCCGGGGGCCTTTCGGTCATGCTGTTGTCGGATGCGGCCTAGAAGTCCATCCCGCCGCCACCGCCGTGGCCGTGATCACCACCGCCGGGGCCGTTCTTGTCCTTCTCCGGCATGTCCGTGACCAGCGTCTCCGTCGTCAGGACCATGGCCGCGATGGA
>JBBEBJ010000104.1:0-4296 GCA_040882425.1 Chloroflexota bacterium
CGTCCGGACCCGGCTGGTACCAGGCCGGGTCCTCGCCGCCCTCGCCGGTGTTCGCGGAACCACCAGCGCGCTGGATGCCGATCGTCAGCGCCTGGTGAGCTTCGGGGCTCAACGCCCCGACACTCATCGCCGAGACGACGAACCGGCGGACGATGGATCGCGCGTCCTCGACCTCGCTCAGCGGGGCCGGGCTGGCCGCCCGGCGCACCCGCAGGTCGTCGCGCGGCACGGAACGCTCCGTCGCCGGTCGATCGACCGCCGCCCGGTAGCGGGCGAGCTGGGCGTCGACGTCCTCGGGCGCGATCCCGTCGGCGCCGCCGACGGCGAGCAGCGTGATCTCGCCGGCGACGCGCGGCGAGAAGAGATGGCCCTCGCCGTCCGCGCGGAAGCGGGCGAAGCCGGGGTCCGGAAGCCTCGGCTCGCGACCGGCCGCCGGCTCGGGAATGGCAAGCGCCGCGGCGCGGCGGCGGATCTGCCGCCCGGCCAGGTCGGCAAAGGTCGTCCGGCCGGGCCAGGCCGCGGCCTTCGGGAAGCATCGCGCCACCACAGATGGATCGAGATCCACGACATCGATGAGGGCGCCACCGATGTACGACGCGACGGCACTGATCCCCATCCGGGCGAGGGTCTTGCGCAGACCGGCCTCGAACGCCGTCAGGAGCGAGGTGACGGTGTCGGCGGGCGACTTGTCCTCGGCGCCACGGGTGCCGGCAAGCTCGGCCGCGAGCTCGATCGCCAGGCGCGGCTGGACCGCGGTGGCGCCGACCGCCAGCAGCATCGCCATGGCGTGCACGTCGAGGACGTCGACGGCGCTGACCGCAAGGTCGGTGCGGCCGCGCAGCCCCGCGCTGGTGAGCGCGGTGTGGACGGCACCGGTCGACAGGACGGACGGGATGGGGAGCCTGTCGATCGTCCAGGCCGCGTCGGTCAGGAGCAGGACGTCCGTGCCGCGTCGGGCGGCGGCCACGGCGTCGCGTTCGAGGCGTTCGATGGTGGTCTCCAGCCCGATGTTCGGGTCCCACGTCGCGTCGAGCACGTGGACGGATGCGCCGGATGCCCGGATAGCGGCATGGAGGCCGTCGAGGTCGGCTACGATCGGGCGCTGGAGACGGGTCGTTCGAGGCTGCCGGGGCATCCCCCCGAGGAGCGCGGGTCGCCGCCCGAGCTCGACGCGGAGGTCCATGACGATCCGCTCGCGCTCGGGGTCGATCGCCGGGTTGGTCACCTGGGCGAAGGCCTGGCGCAGGTGATCGGCAACGGGCCGATCGACGCGGGCTCGCCCCGGCGTCGGCGTGTCGTCGCCCATGCTCCAGAGCGGCTCGTGCCCCTCGAGGGCCATCGTCTTGATGTCCAGCCTGGCGCGCTCGGCGTCCAGACCGGCCAGATGGCGCATGACGTGATCGGTCGGCAGGCGTCGCGCGGGGAGGGCCGCCTCGACCCGGTCCTCGTGGACGGCGCGGGGCGCATCGTGGATCGCGAGCCCGCGAAGGACCCAGTGCTTGGCATCGGTGTCCTCCATGATGGCCCGGCGGCCAGGCTCCACGAGCAGGAGCTCACCCGGGCCGAGCCGACCGCGACGCGTGGTCTCCGCGGCGGTGAACGGGACCGCACCCGCCTCCGAGGCGACCGCCACGAGCCGATCGCGGGTCACCGCAAACGAGGCCGGCCGCAACCCGTTTCGGTCGACGAGCGCGCCGACACGCTTCCCGTCCGCGAACACGATCGCCGCCGGGCCGTCCCACGGCGCCAGGAAGCCCGATGTCCGGCGGCGCAGGGTGGCGACATGCGGGTGGGGCGCGCGGCGCAGACCAAGGGCTTCGGGAATCGCCGTCAGGAGCGCCGGCGTGAGCTCCCAGCCGGTGACCATCAGCGATTCGAGCGCCTCGTCGAGCGACAACGAGTCCGAGCCGTCCGGCGACAGGAGCGGTCCCGCCGCGAGCAGATCCCTCGCCCAGCTCGAACCGGCAGTGTCACCGGCCCGACCGCGGACCTCCTCGCGGTTGCCGCGAACCGTGTTGATCTCACCGTTGTGCGAGACCAGGCGGAAGGGCTGCGCCAGCCGCCAGACCGGGTGGGTGTTCGTCGCGTATCGCTGGTGGAAGACCGCGTAGCTGAGGTGCAGGGGCTGCCGCAGGTCCCCGTAGAGGTCGGGCAGGCGACCGCCGAGCACGAGGCCCTTGTAGACGATCGTGCGGGCGGATGCGGACGGCACGGACAGCTCGGCGACGGGCCCGCCGGCGGCACGGGCGGCGGTCTCGAGCCGGCGCCGGGCAATGATCAGGCGGCGCTCGAACGCCGAATCCGTGAGCGGCCGTGGATCGTCCGGTCCGCGGTCCGGTCGGACGACGATCGCCTGGGCGAACGCGGGCCGTGAGAGGGCGGCGGACGCGCCGAGCGCCGCGATGTCGACCGGCACCTGGCGCCAGCGGATGACCGGCAGCCCTGCGGCGCCAAAGGTCGCCTCGACAAGGGCGCGGGCCTGGCGCTCGGGGCCGCGGGCCCGCGGCAGGAAGAGGGAGACGATGCCGGGCCGGCCCTCGGCCAGGTCACCGGCGAGCAGGTCCAGGAGCGACCGATCGAGCGGGAGCGCGACCCCCGCGCCGTCGCTCGTCTCTCCGTCCGCGCCGAACGCACCGCGATGGGCCAGCGCCCCAAGACCGGCCAGCGCGAGCGGCAGGACGCGATCACGCGAACGCCCCGCGGCGTCGGCCACGAAACCGACGCCGCACGCGTCGTGTTCGTACCGCTCGTCGTAGAGCGAACTGCCGGTGTGGCGGGGACGGAGGCGCTGGATCGAGTCCATGGCTGGTCTCCGGAAGGGCGACGGACCGACCGCCGTCGAGAGGAGTCGACGACGGTCGGTCGCGTGGGCGGGCGACGTCAGGACGTGGGGCGCGCGAGCGCGCCCATCACGACGGTCGCATCACACTTGATAGGCGGCCTCACCGTGGACGGAGAGGTCGAGCCCGAGCTCCTCGGATTCCGACGGGACGCGGATGCCGAGGATCACGTCGACGACCTTGACGATGACGAAGGTGGCGATGACGGCGTAGGCGATCGTGGCGCCCACGGCGATGAGCTGGTTGACGAACTGCTGGCCGTTGCCTTCGAGGAGGCCCGTGTACGCGGGCTGGATCATCGCCGTGGCGAAGACGCCAGTGGCGACGGCTCCGAACGCGCCGCCCACGCCGTGGACCGCGAAGACGTCGAGTGCGTCGTCGACCTTGATCCGCTCGCGAAGGAGCGTGGCGCTGAAGCACAGGCCGCCGGCCACGAGTCCGATGATCAGGGCGCCGCCGACGCCCACGAACCCGGACGCGGGAGTGATCGCCACGAGCCCGGCGACGGCACCGCAGGCCGCCCCGACGACGCTGACCTTGCCGTTGCGCAGGTAGCTGGCGAGGACCCAGGTGATGGTGGCGGCCGCCGCCGCGGTGTTGGTGACGATGAAAGCGCTCGCCGCCAGGCCGCTGGCAGCCACGGCAGAACCGGCATTGAAGCCGAACCAGCCGAACCACAGGAGCCCGGCGCCCAGGACGGTCATGGGCACGTCATGCGGCTCCATCCGGTCGCCGTTGGTGACGCGCTTGCCGATGACCAGCGCGACGACGAGCGCCGAAACGCCCGAGCTGATATGGACGACGGTGCCACCGGCGAAGTCGAGCGCGCCGAGCTTGAACAGCCACCCGTCGGACGACCAGACCCAGTGTGCCAGCGGGGAGTAGACGAGGATCGACCAGAGGATCGTGAACAGGACGAACGCGCCGAACCGCTTGCGCTCGGCGAAGGCGCCGGTGATGAGCGCCGGGGTGATCGCCGCGAACATCAGCTGGAAGGCCGCGAACAGGACGAACGGGACGGTCGTCGCGTAGGTCTCGCTCGGTTCGAGGCCCACGCCGTTGAGCAACGCGAAGTCGAGACCGCCGATCAGGCCGAGGCCGGCGACGTCAGGCCCGAATGCCAGCGTGAACCCGACGATGACCCAGACGACGCTGACGAGGGCCAGGCCGAAGAAGCTGTGCATGACCGTCGACAGGACGTTCTTCCGGCGGACCAGGCCGCCGTAGAAGAACGCGAGCCCGGGGAGCATGATCATGACCAGGGCCGTCGACATGAGCAGCCAGGCGGTATCTCCGGTGTCCATACGCGTTCCCGTCCTTCCCGTGAACAACGCCCGAGGCACGTGCGGGCATTGACGGAAGGCTAGGGAGCGATCGGGGGCCGGTCGGCCCCGTGGCAGGACCGACAAGGATTCGCTTGGGTAGCGGTCGCACGCGCCCGGCGTCCCAAGGTTGC
>JBBEBJ010000105.1:0-27428 GCA_040882425.1 Chloroflexota bacterium
TATTCAGGCTCAACCACAACATCCCGCCGGGATGACCCAACGGACCCTGACGCAGTGGCACCTGAACCGCGCGCTGCTCGCGCGCCAGCTCCTGCTCGAACGGTCCACCCTGTCGATCCCGGCCGAGCCGCATCGGGCACGGGTGTTCAACACCCGCAACCCATTCTCCGTCGGTACCTACCTCGTTGACGGTGCGGTTGCCGGGGCGTGGTCACTGAGAGACGGCCGGATCGAGCTGGACGGATTCGAGCCGCTGCCCACGGCCCAACAGCGGGCGGTGAACGACGAACGCGACGCGCTCGAGGCGTTCCACGCCTGAGCGACGCGATCTGCGATGTCGCGATCTTGTTGGCCTCGTTGGTCGCGAGGTCGAGGCTCGGGCAACCTCGAAGTGAATGTGCGGCCAGCCTGCCCGGCAGACTGCGTCATCGCAGGATCTCCACGATGTCGCCGTCCGCGACGGCATGCCCGCGACCCACGCGCTGGCCGTCGAACCTGGCCGAGGGGCCCCATACCCTGGCGCCGGCGAAGGTCACAGCGAGATCGTGGTGCACCCAGTCGGCCACGTCGGCCACCGTCGAGCTGGGCTCCAGCGCGACGGGTTCGGGATCCACCGACCCGTTGTTCCGCAGCCAAACGCGGATCAGCCCGGTCAGGCGCCAGGTGGCGGACCGGAAGGCATCGAGGCTCGCCTCATCGAGAACCGAGACGGCAACGGTCTCGAGGTCGGAGAACGTGGCGGCGAGCCGCGCCAGTGTCGCGCCATCGGCCTCATCGGCCCGGGTCGCCGCCAGGAACGCCGGTTTCCCGATCCCGGCGGCCCCGATCTCGTCGCGGACAACCGCGAGCTCCGCCGGATCGGCGTCAGCTCGGCAGCAGTAGACGATCGCGTCGACCGAGCGCAGGACGCCGAGCAGGGCCCGGCCACCGCCGCGGTCCTCCGAGGCGCCTTCGATCAGACCGGGGATCTCGACCAGCTGGACGAGCACGCCCCCGATGCGCGTCAACGCCGGGACAGGACGGAGCGTGGTGAACGGGTAGTCGCCGGTCTTGATCTGGATCTCGGACAATGCCTGGAGCAACGAGGACTTGCCGACGTTGGGCGGGCCGACCAGCGCGATCTGCGCCGCTCCTTCGCGCCGAACGGCCATCGAATCCCGATGGACCGCGTTCGAGCGCACCCTCGTGTCCTCGATCTCCGAGGTCAGCCACTTGCGGAGGTCCGCGTACGGACCGTTGCGGTAGTCGGGCAACTCCTCGAGGAGGGAACGGACTTCGCGGATTCGTTCTCGACCTTCTTTTCCGACCAGCCGTCGCTTCGCCACCTGGGCGAAGGTCCGATGCGGCATCGGCATCGCGATCTCCCTTTTTGCGCTTGCGCGCGATCACGGCGGGACGTCGCGGCGCGCGCAGCCACGGCTACGTCGGCGGCACGCGTCCGTCCCGCCCCTTCCACTGACGCTTGACTCGGAAGGGGCGGATCAGCCGTTCCTGTTGGAGATCGTGGCGGCCCAGGCGTCGAGCTGGCGCCTGGCGATTGGTCGGTTCATCGCGGCGTCAGGGTACACCGCCGGGTCAGACTACGACGCGGCGTTGAGCTCCCAGGCGTCGACGACGGCGGTCTTCCCCTTCACCCGAATGGGACTGAGCGCTCGACCCTTGGCGCTACCGTCGAGGCCGTCCCAGGTTGCGCGGGCCACGATCACCTGGCCCGGCTCACCGGCCGACATCAGACGCGCTGCGGTGTTGGTCGTTCGGGAGCGGGCGATTCGATCGTCATCGACCCGATCGGACCCGGTCGGCCTCAGGTCTTGCGGATGACGTCGCCGGGCCGAACGGTACCGGGCTCCACGATCCGCGCATTGAGCCCGCGCATCCGGTGAGCGCGGCCGGTCGGTGAGTTGATCCAGCGAAGCGCGTCGCTGCCGAACCTCGAGCTGAACTTGGCGCAGCCGGTATGCGGCGTTTCGCTGATCTCGATGACGGACGTGCCGACGGCGACACGGGTCCCCGCGGGCAGGTTGGCCTCGCTCAGGTCGAAATCGACATACAGCTGATCGCCGGCAAGGGGCCAGCGTGTCTCGTCCGGCTCGATGGCGCGCAGGACGCGTGTGCTGATGACCGTGAGCTGGGCCGACAGGTGCATCGGCGTCTTCTCCCGGTCGCGCGCCGCCCAGCGGTCGCCGACGAGGCCGCCGTCGCGATCGAGCTGGGCCTCCTCGAGGATCTGCCGCTCGTCCACGGCGGGACGGCGCACGATCAGCTCCACCCGGCCGTGGTCACGCGGCGCCGCGCGAACATTGTCGAGGTACGCGTTGAAGGGCCCATCGAGTTGCGCAAGCTCGTTCTGCATGCGGCGGAGTGTCGCAGATGTCGACGGATGAGCGCGAATCGAGGCCGCTGGTCGGGGCTGGTACCATCGATGGGTCGCGCAGGGTGGCACCGTCAGGCATTCTGAGCGTCGGTCCGGTCACAGCTCCGGGCGGCATCGGGAAGCCATCCCGCCACACCCTGGAGTCCCCGCGTGGCCCTCGCTCCCTGGATCGCACCAGCCGTCCTGGCCGTTTACGTCCATAACCTCGGAATCCGGCTCCGACGCCAGTTCCGCGGCCACACCCGCCATCCGGGCAACGCGGGAGCGGTCGTCCGCGCCTGCATCGAGGCCTGCTGGAACGGTCGGACGTTCACCGCGAGCCCCGGCCACTTCGACATGTTCTGGACCCGCGACCTGTCCTTCTCGGTACCCTCGCTCGTTCGACTCGGCCACGGCGAGCGGGTCTCCGCCTCGCTGGCGTATGCCCTGCACGTCTGGACGAAGCGGCGGAGCCACATCACGACCACGATCCACTACTTCGATCGCCCTGGCGACGTGTTCGAATACGGCGTCGACTCGTTGCCGCTGTTCCTCGCGGCGCTGCGGGCCGCCGGGGCGGACGACCTGGTCGAGCGCCACCGCGGCTGGCTCCAGGCCGAGATCGGGCACTTCTACAAGCTGGTCGTCGATCCGGCGACGGGCCTGGTCCGCTCCGACCGCAAGTTCAGCGCCCATCGCGATACCGTCGTCAACCGCTCAAACGCGTACGGCAACACCATGGTGGCCCTGCTGGCCAAGACGATCGAGGAGACGGGCTGGTTCGATTCGCCGTTCGCCTCCCATTTCGACGGCGACTACGGTCGCCTGCTGCTCGAGCACTTCTGGGTCGACGATCACTTCCGGGACGCCCTTGGCGACGACACGGTCTCCGGGGAGGCGAACATCTGGCCGTTCTACACGGGCGTGATCGCCGATCCTGACGTCATCGCCGCCGCACTTGCGCATCTCGACGCCAACGGGTTCTGCGATCCCTATCCATTGCGCTATGAGACGAGTCGTCGACCCGAGCGCGAGGTCTGGCTGACCCGCCACATCCTGCCGGACTACCAGGGCAGCACGGTCTGGACGAGCCTCGGGGCCATGTACCTTCAGGTGCTCCGGACGGTAGATCCCTCCCTGGCGGTCAGCGAGACCGCTCGATACGTGGAATGGATCGAGCGCGACGGCACGTTCTGGGAGGTCATGGACAGCGACGGGCAGAACTGGGTCAGCCCCCGCTGGATCATGATCGGCGAGGAGTCGATGCTCTGGTCGGCGATCTTCCTCGATCACCTGGAGAACGGCGACGAGGCCCCGGCCTACCTGTCGGAGCCTTCCACCGCACCGATCGACACGGAACTCGTCGCCTGACCGTGCACGCCGGGGTGTGACCCGAGCGGGAGACCGCTCGGCTCAGAAGGCTCGCTTGAGCAGGAGCAGGCCCAGGAACACGACCACGGCGAGCGCGAGCAGGCCAGCCGGCGGCAAGGTTGACAGCGTTTGCACCGAGTCGGTGACGAACTGCCCGGCCTGCGCCCCGAGGTCGATCGATCGCCCGGTCGCGCCTGACCCGCCGGAGACCTGACCGGCCACACCACTGACCCCGTTGCCGTACTCGACCATGTGCGGATCATCGCACGCCGGCGCAAGTGCCACGACGTCGCCGGTCAGGGCAGCTTGATGAACGGGCGCAAGGAGCCTTGCAGATGGAGCCATCCGTCCTGTTCTGGCAGGTCAGAGGTCCCTTGTCGTGAGCTCCCCAGCGCCGTGTACTTGGCGCATGTCGATATCCGAGTCCGCGACTCAGGAATGGACTGTCGCGACCGTTCCGAGGGGGACGCCCGTCGACATCGTCGCGATCGGTACCGAAGCGGCCGACCTGCTGATGGTTCACGGCATCCGCCCCGGCGCCCGTCTCGTCGTCGACAGTGACGCCCCGTTTGGCGGTCCATGCATCGTCCGCGTGGGTAGGTCGCGCGTGGCCATCGACCGGCGACTGGCGAACACCATCCGGGTCGAGTTTGCTGTCGACGACCCGGGTGCGGCCACGCGGTGACGACCCTGCCTGCCGTGACGACGCCCCGGGTCGCGTGGGGCCCGGCTGACGAGCTCGGCACGGACACCGAAACCATGGACGCGACGGATCGACTTCCGGTCGTCGCCCTCGTGGGCCGGCCCAATGTCGGCAAGTCGACGTTCATCGCCCGCGTGACCGGCCGTTACGAGGAGGCGGCCAATGTCCCTGGCACGACCGTCGGGACCGTCCGCCAGCAGGTCCGGGTGGGCGGACGCGATGCCGTCGTGGTCGACCTTCCCGGGGCACACTCCCTGACCGACCAGAGCGACGGTCTGCCACCCTTCTGGCGGCTCCTGCTCGAGGCTCGTCCCGATGCCGTCCTGGTCGTCATCGACGCCGGCGATCTCGCGATGCATCTGCCGCTGGTCCTTGCCTGCCGCGACCTTGGCCTTCCGATCGTGGTCGCGGCAAACCTATCCGACGAGGCTGACGCGCACGGCATCGAGATCGATATCGGACGACTCTCGCAACTGCTCGCCGCGCCGGTTCACCGCACGGTGGGCCGACGGGGAACGGGTGTCCATGCGGCGCTCGCCGATGCCATCAGGGCGGCCGAGCGGAGCCGCCGCGTCCCTCGTGACGACATCCGGCCGATGATCTCGATTCCTCCATACCCATCGGAGCTCGTTCGGTCCGTCGGGAGCCTCGCCGCTCGACTGCGCGCCGGGGACGGGGCACCCGAGCTATCGCCGAGGCTGGCGGGCGGCGTCGCCGAGGGGATCGTGCGTCCGATCGCGGCCGCAACGCTCGCGCGGGCCGCACTGCTCGAGCCAGAGCGGTGGGCCCTGGCCGCCCGCTGGGCCGACCAGGTGGAGCGGCGAGACACCGTCCGCGACACCCTCGCCGATCGCCTTGGCCGCGTGGTCACCTCCCCACGACTCGGACTTCCGCTCTTCGTGATCACGACGGTGGGCGCCTTGTGGCTCACCATGATCGTTGGCACCGAGCTGGCCGCGTTGTTGTCAAACGCGTGGAGCACCGCCGTGTCGCCGCTCCTGATCGGGGTGGTCGAGACCCTCCTCCCGGTCCCGGTGCTCTCGGCGACCGTCCTCTGGGCGCTCGACAGCGGACTGTTGTCGATGCTGGCGGTCGGGATCCCGTTCGTGCTGACGTTCTATCTGGTGATCGCCGCGCTCGAGGACTCCGGATACCTGGCCAGCACCGCCGTGCTGTCCGATCGGGTGTTCAACGCTCTTGGCCTCCCGGGCCGGGCGGCCATTCCGCTGCTTGCGGCGACCGGCTGCAACGTGCCGGCGATCTACGCGACGCGCGTGCTGCAGAGTCGACGTGAGCGCCTCCTGGCATCGTTCCTGGTTTCGCTGACACCGTGTTCGGCGGCTTCGGCGGTAGTCGTCGCCGCTCTGGCTCCCTACGCCGGTATGCCAACGGCGCTGGCGGCATTCGGCGTGATCGCGGTCGTCGCCATCGCGGCGGGTCTTGGTGCGAATGCGATCCTGCCTGGCCGCCAGTCGCCGCTGGTCCTCGAGCTCCCACCCCTTCGTCTGCCGATCCCGCGCCAGGTGGTGGCCAAGGCATGGCACCGCTTCCGCTCGTTCGTCACCACCGCGACCCCGGTCATGCTCGGCGGTTCCCTGGTCATCGGAGCGCTCTACGAGACCGGCGCGATCGGCCCGATCGAGATGGCCCTGGCGCCCGTGTCGACGGGTCTGCTGGGCCTGCCCCCGGTAGCCGGGATCGCGCTCGTCCTCGCGATCCTTCGCAAGGAACTGGCGTTGCAACTCCTGCTCATCCTCGCCATCGCGGAGTACGGGCTGGCAGCCAGCAGTCTGGCGACGTTCATGGTGCCCGGACAGTTGTTCGTCTTCGCCGTGGTGACCGGCTTGATGGTCCCGTGCGTCGCGACCGTCGGGGCACTCGCCGGCGAGTTCGGCTGGCGGCGCGCGGCAATCGTGAGCGGGGCGACGCTCGCCACCGCCCTCGGAACCGGGGCGCTCATGGCGCGGCTCGTGGGGATCGCCTAGATCGTCCTGCGGCGTTCATCCTGCTCACGCTCCGGCGATAGCGTCATCCTTGTGAGCGGAGGACGACCGATGCGGAAGAGCGGACAGAGACCGGGCATGACGACGAGCTCGGACGTTGATGCCATCCTGGCGGCGTTGCCGGCGGACGTGTGCGCCGCCCTCGAGCAGCTTCGTGGCGTGATCGCGGCTGCGGCACCCGAGGCGGTCGAGTCGGTCGCCTACGGGGTGCCCGCCTTCAAGTACCGCGGGCGCCCGCTCGTGTCGTTCGGCGCGGGCAAGAACCACTGCGCGTTCTACGTCCAGAGCCCGGCCGTCATGGACGCCCACCGCGGCGAGCTCGCGGGACTCGATACGGCCAAAGGAACGATCCGTTTCACGCCGGATACCCCGTTGCCGGACGCGCTCGTGACCAGGCTCGTGCGAGCTCGCATCGCCGAGACCGACGGGCCTCGGGTTCGTCGTCTAGCGACGATCGAGCTGACACCGGCCGACGTTTCCGCGATCCGGGCGCTTCTCGAAGACGCGTTCGGGCCGGACGAGGACGAGCGGTTCACCGATGACGACTGGGACCACGCGGTCGGAGGTGTCCACTTCATGCTCGATGTCGACGGGGAGACCGTGGCCCATGCGTCGGTCGTCGAGCGCAGCCTGCAGATCGCCGGTCGGCCGGTCCGGACGGGCTACGTCGAGGCGGTTGCCGTGGCCCCCGACCACCAGCGCGCCGGGTACGGGTCGATGCTGATGACGGGCGTCACGAGCTGGATCGCAGCCAGGTTCGAGTTGGGCGCCCTTGGCACCGGTCGCCACCCTTTCTACGAGCGGCTCGGCTGGCAGACCTGGCACGGCCCATCGTCGGTCCGGGCACCCGAGGGCACACGTCGGACGCCTGACGAGGACGGCTACATCCTCGTGCTCTCGACGCCGACCTCGCCTCCCTTCGACCTGACCGATCCGATCTCATGCGATTGGCGAACCGGAGACGTCTGGTAGCCGTCCGGGCGCGTCCGGGGCACCTGTCCGCGGTACGCTTTCGCGATGACCGCTACGTATCGTTTTCCCGGCGCGATCCTCACCGAGCGCGAGCACACCGTCCCACTCGATTGGGCGAGGCCCAACGGACCGTCGATCACGGTCTTCGCCCGCGAGGTCGCCGCACCTGACGGTATTGATCGACCATATCTCGTCTTCCTGCAAGGTGGCCCGGGCTTCGAGGCCGAACGCCCCACGACCCCCTTGACGGGATGGATGAAGCGGGCCGTCCAGGAATACCGGGTGCTGCTGCTCGACCAACGCGGCACGGGCCGGTCGACGCCCGTCGGGATGGTGATCCCGGGCGACACGCCGGAGCTCCAGGCCGACTACCTGACGCACTTTCGCGCCGATTCGATCGTCCGTGACGCCGAGGCGATCCGACTGGAGCTCGGAATCGAACGCTGGAGCCTGCTGGGCCAGAGCTTTGGCGGGTTCACCGCCATGACCTACCTGTCGATCGCGCCGGAAGGCCTTCGCGAAGTGTTCATCACCGGAGGGCTGTCGCCGATCGGACGGCCGGTCGATGACATCTACGGCGCAACCTACCGGCGGCTGGCCACGAACAATCGACGATATGTCGAGCGGTATCCCGACGACCAGGCGCGGGTCCGCGAGATCCTTCGGCGACTCGACGACGAGGTGGTGCTCCTCCCGTCCGGCGATCGACTGACGGCGCGCCGCTTCCGCCAGCTCGGGTTGTGGCTCGGCCAAAGCGGCGGGTTCGAGCTGCTCCATCACGTGATCGAGCTGCCGTTCAGGTCAAACGCCTTCCGGCACGACGCCGAGGCTGGCGTCCGCTTCAGCCGGAACCCGATCTACGCCACGCTCCACGAGTCGTCGTATGCCGACGGCGTGGCCACGCGCTGGTCGGCCGATCGGTTGCTCCCGGACGAGATCGGCGCGGAGGGCTACTTCACGGCCGAGCAGGTCTTCCCCTGGATGTGGGAGGACTACGCGGGATTGCGCCCGCAACGGGCTGCCGCGGAGCTGCTCTCCGAATATCCCTGGCCGAGGCTCTACGACCCGGACCGGCTGCGCCGCAACGAGGTTCCGGTCGCCGCCACGATCTATGTCAACGACCTGTTCGTGGAGCGCGACTTCGCCAGGGAGACGGCAGCCACGATCCGTGGGCTGCGGACCTGGGAGACCGACGAGTTCGAGCACAATGGGCTCCGCGCCGACGGCGAGCGCGTACTCGGGCGATTGATCGATCTGGTGCGCTGGCGAGCCTGACGTCACCGCGCGGCGGAGGTCGTTGACTCGACGACCAAGCGGTGGCCGATCCCCGCATAACCTCAGCTACGGATTGTTACGGACCGGTCGGGCCCGAATTCGGGGTCGTCCGGCAACCGCTGCGGCTACGCTGAGCGTGAATCTGGCGGGGTTTCCGCCCGCGGAGGTCCCAGCCTCTCCTTACCGGTCCCTGGCTGCGGTTTTGCGGAGGTGCCGGACGGGCCAGCGCCAGTGTCAACAGCGTGTCCCGGAATCAAGACAGATCAGGTCGCCGCGGGTAGATCGCCTGCTGCGGGTTCCGCCGCTCCCGTCGGGTAGCATCGTCGCATGGGCTTTCTCCGTCGATTGCTGGGTGGAGACGACGCGGCCCGCACGGACGCGCCACCGTCGGACGACGCCGCCGAGGTGGAGGCAGAAGAGCGCGAGCACGAGCTCGAGATCCTGCGAGCTGAACAGGAGCGGCTCGACGAGCTGGCGCAACGCCAGCTCCGCTACGCGCAGTACGCCTGGCAGCCACCTGCCCAGGGCGGCGAACGTCGGGCCGACGACCAGGACACGCCCGAAGCGTGAGGGCGTAGCCGCGAGCGTGTCGGTGTAGGCTACGGCTTGAGGAGCCTGCCCTGACGTCCCACACGCCGCCCGGTCCCGACGACGCGTTCTGGCGCGATTACCTGACGCGCGGACACCCGGCCGAGCGCGCGGCGCGGCGCTTCTTCATCCGGATCCCGCACGAGCCGCGCTGCAGTGTCTGCGCTGCCCCGTTCGCCGGCATCGGCGGTCCCCTGATGCGACTGATCGGGAAGCGCAGGTCCGACCGGAGCCCGAAGATCTGCAACTCCTGCTACACCTTCCTCTCTGCTCACCACGGCGGCGCCGAGATCGAGTGCACGATGTTGTTCGCGGACATCCGCGGGTCGACCACCCTGGCCGAGGGCATGTCGACGGTCGAGTACCACGCGGTGCTCAACCGTTTCTACGGCGTGGCGTCGAAGGTCGTGTTCGATCATGACGGCGCCGTCGACAAGTTCGTCGGCGACGAGCTCGTCGCGTTCTTCTATCCGCTCCTTGCTGGCGAGGAACATGCGGCCAAGGGCATCGAGGCCGCCCGCGCGCTTCTGGTCGCCACCGGTCACGCCGACCCCGCCGGTCCGTGGGTTCCGGTAGGCGCCGGCGTGCACACGGGCCTCGTCTGGATGGGCGCCGTGGGAGATGCTTCCCACGTCGAGCTGACGGCGGTCGGCGATGCCGTCAACGTCACCGCACGACTTGCGTCGGTGGCCACGGCGGGCGAGGTCATTGTCACGGTCGGGGCGGCATCGGCAGCGGGGCTCGATCCAACGCTAGAGCGGCACAGCCTCGAGCTCAAGGGAAAGCAGGTCGCAACGGAAGTCATCCGTCTGAGGGTCAACGGGCAGCCCTGACGGCCAGATTCGTTGGTGTCCGGTACGATCGTGCGACCCCATCAAGGACGGAGGTGGATGATTCGATCCACGATCGCGCTCGCCCTGTTCGCCGCGGCAGTCATGGCCGCGTGCGGCAACCCGGTCACCCCGAGCCCGTCGGTCACCGCCAGTCCATCCCCGACGGCCACACCGACGCCTTCGAGCCCCCCACCGAGCGCATCGGCCGTTGCGGCGTGTGCAAGCGCGGACATCGTCGCGACCGGTGGGCCGTGGGAAGGGGCGGCCGGCAGCCGTGGATCGGACATCCTCGTCGCGAACCGCGGGTCAGCCCCATGCCTGTTGCCGGCGGGTCCGACGGTCGCGCTCGTGGATCAGGCCGGCACGGCCATCCTCACGAGCTCGCCACCGCTGGCCGGGGCCGGACCGGAACTTGCGGCGGGAGGGACGATCGGCTTCTCGCTCATGTTGGGGAACTGGTGCGATACGTCCGTGAGCCTGCCGCTGAGCTTCCGGCTCGCGTTGGCGAGCGACGGGATCGACATCAACGAGCTCGTCGTTGCGACGGTCGACGACCTGCCGCCGTGCAATGGTCCGGGTCAGCCGGCGACGCTCTCCACGACGGCCTGGGGGCCCGGTTGACCCCAGGCCTACCGGACGCTGTAGCGCTCGATCGGGCTCCAGGTGCTGTTCGCGTTGAAGGTGGTCGGGTTGGCCATCGAGCGCACGTACCACTCACCTCGAGCGGTGAACGTCCACGTGTATGACGCGACGCCGCTGGCGTTGACGTAGGCGTCGCGCGTAGTAAACAGCCTCCAGCTGCTCCCGACGCGGCGATAGATGCCGAGTGTCACCTTGGCCAGCGGAAGATCGACCCTCGATGGTCGGACGGTGGTGGTGAACGTGACGCTTCGGCCGCGGCTCACGACCTTTGTCGCCCCTTTCGTCGTGGGACGCAGGAGCGCAATCTGGCGGACCACGACCCGCGCCGTGTTGCTGGTCACCGCTCCGAGCTCGGGCGTCCCCTCGAACACCCCGCGGTAATAGAGGTTGTTGGCCGGTCGATAGGTGAACGAGGCGTTGCCGTCCGCGTCGGTCGTCAGCGTCGTGATCGGCTCCCACGTCACCCCGTCGCGGGCACCCTGGAGCGAGAAGGTCATGCCGGCGCCAGTCGGCCCGAAGCTCGTCTTCATGACCACGCTGTCACCCCAGGTGATCACGCTCGACGATGGCGTGATGTTGAGGGCGGCGGTCCGGCCGATCGGGCCGGTCGGGGTCGTCGTCAACAGGACAGGGGTGAAGTCGGTGCCGTTGTACCGGTTCAGGTCCACCCGACCGGTGATCCCGGGCACCGAGCCGCCCGAGGTGTACTGCCAGAACGTCCAGCCGATGCCGCCCCAGTTGTCACCGGGGACGGTCGGGGCAGGACCGCTGATCCAGTGCGCGACCCACAACGTTCGATAGCCGTTGGCGGCAAACCAGCTGGTGTCGGCCATGTTGTTGCGCCAGAACAACGGTGACGTGTAGATCACGCCGCGGGTGCCCGTCCGCTCGTAGATCCGCTCGAGGTAGCTCTTGACCCATTCCTGGAGCTCGACCGGGGCAAGCCCGCCCGTCACCTCGAGATCGAGCACCGGGAGGAGATCGCCGGCCACGAGTTGCGACATCGCCAGGAAGTAGTCGGCCTCGGCCACGGCATCGCCGGCATTCCGGCCCGGCCGGGCGAAGTGATACGCGCCGACGTACAGCCCGAACGCTTTCGCCTGCGCCCGGTTTCCAGCGTACGTGGTGTCCACGAGGCTCGTGCCCTCGGAGGCCTTCATGAAGACGAACCGCTTGCCGGATGCCGCCACGAGGTTCCAGTTGATGGTGCCCTGCCAGTGGCTCACGTCGATCCCTTCGGTGATCGGCAGGAACGGTGTCGGCGTGGGTGTTGGCGTCGGTGTCGCGAATGGATCTGGCGTGGCGAACGGGTCCGGTGTCGGCGTGGACGTCGGTGTCGGTGTCGGTGTCGCGAATGGATCGGGCGTGGGCGTCGGCGTAGGGGTGGCGACAGCCTGGAAGAGACCCGTTGCGGAGTAGACATAGGGAACGCCGTACAACGCGGCCACGCTCTGGCCATTGACTTCGCTGATCTGGTGCCAGGTGTCGCCGGAGACGGCGTTCCCGGCGCAGTTCGCGCTCCACGTACCTCCGGTGACGGTAATCTCCACGCTCACCTGCGTCCCGGCGATCACGGTCGCGGCCGTCGCGTCGCTCGTCGAGGGACCCGTCCTGAGGCGCACTCCGTCGCACGCGGCCGCCATCGGCGTGGCCGCCAGGACGACCTGACCGCCCGAGGACCAGGCGACGCCGACGAGCAGCAGCGCGGACAGGAGCGCCGTCATGACCCGGCTGGAGGCGGCGTGTCGGGGGCGGCGGGCGACGTCGGGTCGCATGGCTACCTCGCTCGCTTGGACCCCACTCCGACTTCGATAGCCGCGCGCTCGACGAGAACCCAGAGGGGCCAGACCGCACCGGCCCTGCTGGGGCCACGTTCGAATGAAGATACACGACCCGGCTAGAGGGCCGGTTCCGCGCCTCTGGAGGGGTTGCTCTTCGACCCGGATCCCGCTGGGCGAGCTCAAGGCGCTGCTCGAACGCGACTAGTCGCGGCTGATGATCATTCCGCAGGTCGGCCAGGTGTCACAATGCTCACCATGACTGAGGTCAGGTCCCAGGCCTCGCCGTCGGATGCCGATCCCCTGGCCGCCGGGCGCGACGCGCTCGCTCGGCACGACTGGCCGGTGGCGTTCGATCACCTGTCACAGGCGGATCGCGCGATCCCGTTGTCGGGGGAGGATCTCGAAGCGCTCGCCCTGGCAGCGTTCTTTGCGCCTCATCCCGAGGTGGAGCTCGAGATCAAGGAGCGGGCCTTCCGGGCCCATGAGGCCGAGGGGAACGAGCTTCGAGCCGCCTATCTCGCGCTGGACGTCGCCCGCGAGTACGCGTACACGGGCCGGCACTCGATCGCGTCGGCCTGGACCCGTCGGGCCGAACGGATCCTCGGCTCAGAGGGCGACACCTACGCCCACGGCTACCTGGCCTTGCTCCGCAGCGAAACGGCGGCCGCCGGCGGCGACGTCGATACCGCGCTCTCGCTTGCCGAGCAGGCCGTCGAGATCGGCGCCCGCGCCTCCGACGCGGATCTGCGGGCCGATTCGCTGACCAACCTCGGCGCGCTGAAGATCGCGTCGGGCGCCACCTCCGATGGCCTGATGCTCATGGAGGAAGCGTCGATCTCGGCGGTCAACGGCGAGCTGTCACCGTTCACGACCGGAGTCACCGCCTGCCGGATGATCGGCGCGTGTCGCGACCTGACGGACTACCGCCGGGCGAGCGAATGGATCGAGGCGACCGAGAAGTACTGCGACCGGCAGTCGCTGTCGGGGTTCCCCGGGGTGTGCCGGATCCATCGGGCCGAGGTCGCCGTGGTCGGCGGCGCCTGGGACCGCGCGGAGGAGGAGCTCCGACGAGCGACCACCGAGCTGGCCGCATTCAACGCCGCACCTCCCCAGGCAGATGGCTTCTACGCGATCGGCGACATCCGACGGCTCAAGGGCGACTTCGAGGGTGCCGAGGCGGCACTCAGGGAAGCGCACAGTCGCGGCCGCACGCCGCAACCGGCCCTTGCGCTGATCCGGCTGGCGCAAGGGAAGGTCAAGGCCGCTGCTGCTGCGATCAACGCCGCGGTAGCCGAGGAAACCTGGGATCGCTGGGCCCGGGCGCGCCTGCTCCCGGCTCAGGTCGAGGTGCTCATCGCGAATGGCGAGGCCGAGCGCGCCAGAGCGGCCGTGGACGTGCTCAGCGAGACCGTCGCCGGGTACCCATCGCCGGCCCTCGACGCGGGGCGCCGGGTGGCGCTGGGCAGGGTCCTGCTCGCGGAAGGTGATGCGCAGGAGGCCGCGAGGGAGATTCGCGCGGCGATCAAGGGTTGGCGGGAGGTCGGTGCGCCGTACGAGATCGCCCGGGCGCGAGCGGTCCTGTCGCGAGCGCTCCGATCGCTCGAGAACTTCGACGACGCCGACCTGGAGTTGGGCGCGGCCGCGGATGAGTTTCGGCGGCTCGGAGCGCGGATCGATCTCGAGGCCGCCGAGCGAGAGATCCGGGACGCCGACGAGCGCCGCAGCGGTCCCACGACGATCCGCAAGACGTTCATGTTCACCGACATCGTCGGCTCCACGAAGCTCGCCGAGGCGCTTGGCGACCAATCCTGGGAACGACTCCTGCGGTGGCATGACGACAAGCTCCGGAGTCTCGTGGCGAACGGGGGCGGGGAAATCGTCAAGTCGACCGGCGACGGGTTCTTCGCGGCGTTCGACTCGGCCCGTCAGGGCGTCGACACGGCAGTCGCGATCCAGCGAGCCCTCCTCGACCACCGGACGGCGACGGGCTTCGCGCTGTCCGTACGAATCGGCCTGCACAGCGCCGAAGCGAGCCGGCGTGGATCGGACTACAGCGGCATGGGCGTGCACGTTGCTGCGCGGGTTGCCGCGCTCGCCGAAGGGGAACAGATCCTGGCGACCGTCGAGACGATCGACGACGCCGGGGAGGTGCCCACGTCGGAGCCGGGAGAGGCGCTCGTCAAGGGTGTATCCGCGCCGGTGAACCTCGCGTCGATCGCCTGGACGTAGTTCGGCCCGACAACACGCATCGCGTGGACGATCGGCACCTCCACGCCAACGTGGACAACTCCCTTGTTCTATCTCGTGCCGAGGTCCAATCTGGGCTTCCACACTGGATGAGGAGGTGCTCGATGAGTGACATTCGCGAGATGGCGGCGAAGTACGAGGAGGTGCTGAAGTCCGGTGACATCGCCAAGCTCGGGGAGCTGACCCAGGAATACGCCACCGACGACTTCGTCGAGGAATGGCCGCAGTCGGGGGAGCGCCTGACCAAGGCGGCGTCGATGAAGATGGCCGAGAGCTACCCGGAGATGTCCGGCGTGACCCCGAAGTTCACGTACAAGCGGATGCTCGGCGGGGGAGACATATTCGTCGTGGAGGGCACGATCGACTACGGCGACGGCGTCCCGGTCAGTTACGTCGGCATCGGCGAGGTCCGGGACGGCAAGGTCTCGAAGATGACCGAGTACTTCGCGAACCCGTTCGAGGCGCCGGCCTGGCGAGCAGCCTTCGTCGAACGGATGTAAGCCAGCCGGGCTCGCCGACCGATTCCGGCTGTGCCTCGCGATCGTCGGTAACAGCGGCTGCTGGCCTGGGGCCGTTCGTTCGAGCGGCGGGTCGGCCGGCCGGATATGGTTCCCAGGACAGCATCCGTCAACCAATCCCGGCGGCTGGACGGACAAGGAGCCAACCTGAGCGCGATCGAGACCGCGGACGTCATCGTCGTCGGGGCCGGGGTGCAGGGCGCCAGCCTCGCGTTCCATCTCGCCCGGCGCGGAGCGAGCGTGCTCGTGCTGGAGCGGGCCGCCGTAGCGGGCGGCGCCACCGGCCGTTCGTCGGGTTTCGTCCGGATGCACTACGACCTCGAGCTCGAAGCGCGCCTCGCCTGGGCTTCCTACCCGTACTTCGCCGACTGGGCCGGCCGGGTGGGGGAGGGTGACGCCGGCTTTGTACGGACGGGGTTCCTGCAGCTCGTGCCCGCCTCGGTCGCGGATGCGCTGCGGGCGAACGTCGCCGCGCAGCAGGCGATCGGGATCCCGACCGCCGTGGTCGGGCCGGAGGAGGTGTCGCGCCTCGTGCCGGGCATCGCGACCGACGACGTCGTGGCCGCGGCCTACGAACCGCAGTCGGGCTACGCGGATCCGACGGCCACGGCGGCCGGCTTCCTCGCCGCGGCACGCCTGGCCGGGACCCGCTACGTCGGAGGTTGCCGGGCGACGGCGCTCGTGCTCGACCGCGGGCGGGTCGTTGGTGTGGAGAGCGACCGCGGGACCTTCCAGGCGCCCGTCGTGGTCGTCGCTGGCGGTGCGTGGTCGGCCGAGCTCGCCGCGACGGCCGGTGTGACCGTCCCGGTCGAAGCGTGGCGTCACGACACGGCGTACTTCGGGCTCCCCGAGGATCGCACCGCGAACCTGCCGATCGTCATCGATCACGCCCAGGAGGTCTACTTCCGTCCCGAGGGGCGCGAGCTGCTGCTCGTGGGCCTCGAAGCCGGCAACGTCATCGGCGGCTCGCCGGACCGGCCGATGGAGGGCCTCGCCGAGGCGACCGTGGAAACGATGATCGAGCGAGTATGCCGCCGGCTGCCGTGGATGGCCGCCGGCACATTCCGCACCGCCCACGGCGGCCAGGACGGAATCACCCCGGACCAGCGGGCGATCCTCGGCCCGGTGGGCCCGGACGGGCCGGACGGGCTGTGGCTTGCGTGTGGCTTCTCCGGCACGGGGTTCAAGACCGCGCCGGCGGTCGGCGCCTCACTGACCGAGTGGATCCTCGACGGTCAACCGTCGACGGTCGACATCACACCGTTCGCTCTCTCTCGCTTCGCGGAAAGCAGGCCGCTGGTCGGCGAACATCCATACGAAGCGCTCTGGCGATAGGTCTCCAGGACGAGACCCTGCCCGGCGGCGAGCCGGCTACGCCCGCCAGGACCCGACGCCGGAGACGCGCTCCACGGCGACTCGCGTGACGAAGCCCGGGGGTGGATTGGGCATGGCCGGGAAGATCGCGTCGGAACCGATGTAGGTCCGCGCGAGCCGCTGCAGGAGCTCTGGCGCGCCGCCGTCCGTGATCCGGGCCGTGCCATGGATGACCAGGTACTCGCGCAGGCCCCATCGATTGACCCGATCCGAGTGCACGGTCAACGCGATCCTCGGATCCCACCGCAGGTTCCGGAGCTTGTGCTGATCATCGAGCGTCCCAAAGACGATCTCGCCGTCCTCCACGCCGACCCACGCGACGCTCAGGTGAGGGGACCCGTCGGCGTTGAGCGTGGCGACCGTTGCGACCGCCGCGGACTCCAGGAGCTCCCGCGCCGCATCCGAGAGGAACTCGATCACGGACGCACGATACACGGGCTCGCGCGTGCCCGTCGACGAGCGCTCGGATTGCGCGATCGGGCAGCATCCTCGCCCCTGGACTGACCCCATCGGGCGAGCGGTGTGTCAACTGACTCAACGAAACTGGCCGCGACCGCCCGCGGAGATCGCAGGAGGCGACGTGTCGACCGAGGCCGCGAAGGCCGACCAGCCACTCCAGATCCGTGCGTCCCGAGGGGGAGCACCGTCGCTCTCCGGTCCATTGTTGGGGGACGCGCAGCCGATGGTCTACGGCACGGACGTGCCGCTGACCGAGAGCGGGATCGAGTATCTCCAGCGAACGGCGGGCAACGCCAGCGTGGTGGACCTGCTGGCTCGACACGTCGAGCTCTCGCCGCTCGAGCTCCCGGGCGTGGCCGACCGGGACCGCCCGGCGACCGAGCCGCTGGGCCGACCGAAGTCCCTTCGGCTCGCGGGGAGCGCGAACGAGGGTGTCCGGCACGCCGACGGGCTCGCTACACCGCTCCAGCGGCACGCGAAGGGCGCTACCCCGTCCTTCGACAAGGGCGCCGCCGAGTCCGCGGTCAACAGCCGGGGGGAACCGGCTGCCGCGCCGGCGGCCGTGGGTGGTGGTCGCCGCCCCGCCCGCCTGCCCAACAGAGCGATGGATGTCGCGACCGCCGAGGCGGCCCTCAACGGCGCTTACGGCACGGTCCACACGATGACCCGGCCGCCGATCAAGATCGTCTCGAAGCGCGAGCTGCTGCGCGCGTACGACAAATACTGTATCGACAACAGCGTCCCGTACACCAACCCACGAACCGGCACCACCCGACCCTGGCGGCGCGGCGACGCGGATCGCTCGATCGAGGGCTTCGCGTTGCCTGACGGCAGCGCGATCTACGTCCAGAAGAACACGGTCCTGCCGACCGCAACCGCCCACGAGATGCTCCACGCCAACACCGCGGCCGACTTCCGAGCGGCGGTCGGCGAGGCGATCAACGAGGGCACGACCGAGCACCTGGCGATCAAGGCTGTCGCGGCGGCCGGCCTGCCCACCGTGGGACGGTCCGGAGCCAAGGCCTACGTCGACCAGGTCGGGGCTGTCGGCAAGCTGATCACGGTCGTCGGCGAGGCGACCCTCATCGCGGCCTACTTTGGCGGCGCCGACTCCCTCGTCAAGGCGTACGAGGCGCTGATGCCGAGCACATTCGCCGCGCTCAAGGGAGCGGGCATGCTCGACACCGCCCACATGGCAGCCCTGCTTGTGCCGCGTACGCCAGCCCAGAAGACGGCCTTGGTCAACGGACGGCTGAGCGCGTCCACGACGGCCGCTGACATCGCCGCGATCCAGGCAATCTGCGCCTCCGACGCGGCCGACGTGCCCACGATCGCGGCCGGTGTGGCGGCCAACCTGGAGACGGCAGTCCGCACCAAGGTCGTCGAACAGACCGCGGCCAGCCTCGGCCTCGCAACGGATCTCGCCGGCCTTCCGATCGCCAGTGTCAGCGCGCTCCGCACCGCGATCGGGCCCGACATCGGCCTGTTGGTGATGGCCAAGCTCCTCGGCTCGGTGGACGCCACTGCGATCGCCGATGCCACGGCCTTGGCCGAACTGCCGTTCGCCGACCGGGATGGCCTGGCGTTGTCGGTCTCAGGGGCGGTCGCCATCCAGTTGGCCATGGGCCTCCACGGCCTGGAGACGGTCACCAAGCTCGGCAACCTGCCCTTCGCCGACAAGACGGCCCTCCAGACGTCGTATTCCCCCACGATCGTGACCTGGGCCGATGAGCTGCTCGACGGCTGGGTGAGCGACGCTGACCTCGACCAGATCGGAGCGCTCTGCAACCTGCCGATCACGAACCGCAGCACATTCGCCGCGACCTTGCGCCCGCGAGCCAGCGAGCTCAACTGGGGTCAGCGGATGCGGCTGCGGCTCATGCTCGACTCGCCGTAGACTGAACCGATGCCAGCGACAGATCCTCGCGAGCTCGCCAGCCGGGTTTATGCGTTGAGTGGCCGGGCGTTCGAGCTCGCCCGGGCGGTCGCCTCCGGCGATCCGCCGCCCGACGTGGCCGACGAAGCACGGCAGGTCCGCATCGAGCTCATGGACCTCAACGACGCGATCGACGCACTCGCCGATCCGACGCTCCGGAGCGCCCGGTCGGAGGCGGTGGTGGACCTCAACTATGTGATGAGCGGCGGGGCAGCGCCGCTCAGCCTGCGGCTCGCCCAGGTTGGGCCGCGGCCCGACGACCGCCGGCCGGAGGAAGACCTCGAGGACTGATCGCGCGCGGGAAGGTGGTCATCCAGCCGTAGGGCCCGATCCCGCGCGAGTGACGATCGGCGAGATCGCAAACTGTCGATCACCTGGCGATCGTTCGTCGTGAGGGTGAGGCGGCATCCTGCCCGCCGGCAACGAGGAGTCGGACCATGACGAAGTACCTTCTGGCCGTCCACATGGGCAACGAAACGCCGCGGGAGCCGATGACCGACGAGGAGATGCGCCGCGGCTTCGAGCGGGTGGACGGACTCGAACGCGAGATGAAGGCCGCGAACGCGCTGCTCTTCTCCGGGCGCCTGACCGAACCAAGCCGCGCGCGCGTGGTCCGGGGCACCAGGGGCCAGATCAGGACGACTGACGGTCCGTACGCCGAGACCAAGGAACAGCTCGGTGGCTTCTACATCATCGAGGCCGACGACCTAGATGCCGCGCTCGATTGGGCGTCCAGGGTCACGGCGGCGATCCACACACCGATCGAGGTCCGGCCCTTCGCCGAATTCCCGCGGTAGCGGGAGATGGGGAGGCGGCGACGCGGCGTGCCGTCGTACGCCTCCTCGCTCGTCGGTCGCGTGGCGCGTATGCACCACTGGGCAATTAGACGTCTGGACCGTCGCAGTGTCGCCATCTATAGTGGCGCCGCGACAGGGGGTCGACGGACCGGCGTCCCATCGCACTGAGGGAGGGTGGCGACGTGGTGCGCACAGGTCTGTCTCGATCGGTCAAGCGCCTGGGCGCAGTCGTGGTCTTCGCCCTGCTCACCGGCCTGCTGCCGGCGATGGCTTCCGCCCAGGATGACGAAGTCCAACGAGCCATCCAGGTCCAGGAGCGCATCGCAGCGAAGCTCATGGCCACGCCGGGAGTGGTTGGCATCGGCGTTGCGGTCACCAACGGCAACCAGGCCAGGATCCGCGTCTACACGACGCGTTCCGATACGGCTGGCATTCCGTCCACCGCCGAGGGCATCGCCGTCGAGCGCGTCGTCACGGGTCTGATCACCGCGCAGGCCTGCCAGGACACCGTGGATCCCACCGAATTCTGCAACCGCCCGGTACCCATCGGGGTCAGCGTCGGCCATCCGCAGGTGACCGCCGGCACGATCGGAGCGCGGGTCAAGAACGGCAGCGGCGCCGTCTTCGCGCTGAGCAATAACCACGTGCTCGCGAACAGCAACAACGCCAGCGTCGGCGATGCCACGCTGCAGCCGGGTGCCTACGACGGCGGGACGGACCCCGCCGACCGGATCGGCACGCTCGCCGCGTTCAAGGTGATCTCGTTCAACGCCTCCGGGTGCACCGGCGTCGCCGATGACCCCGACTGCAACACGATCGACGCGGCGATCGCCTCGACTACCACTGCGAACCTCGGTGTGTCAACGCTGTCGGGGCTGTCGGGCGGCTATGGAACACCGAGCGCCTCGATCGCGGAACCGTCCGGGGGGGAGTCCGTCCGAAAATGTGGTCGGACCACCGGCTGCACGACGGGCACGGTCAGGGAGGTGAACGTCATCGTCGATGTGTGCTACAAGCCGCAGGGCCCCTTCTTCTGCGCCCGCAATGGCATCGCGCGGTTCGTCGATCAGATCGGGATCAGCGACGGCACCTTCAGCGCCGGCGGTGATTCCGGCTCGCTGATCGTTACCTCGAGCGGGCTCAACCCCGTCGGGCTCCTGTTCGCGGGTGGCTCGGACCGGACGTTCGCCAACAAGATCGGGCGCGTGCTCGGCAATTTCGGCGTCTCCATCGACACCGGCTCCGGCACCACACCCACGCCGACCCCAACTCCGACGCCCACGCCGACGCCGACACCTACCCCCACGCCGACGCCGACCCCAACTCCGACGCCCACGCCCACCCCGACCGCGGACGCCCCGACGAACCTGAGCGCGACCGCGAGGTTGCAGGGCACGGTCAAGGTGGACCTCGCCTGGACGGGCGGCGCGTCGACGATCTCCGTCCAGCGTCAGCCGCCGGGAAGCACGGATTTCGCGACGATCGCCACGACCAGCAACAGTGGCTCGTACCGTGACAACCTCGGACGCAACCCGGCGTCCGGGACGTACACCTATCGAGTCTGCAACGCCGGCACGACGACCTGCTCGAACACCGACACCGCATCCGTGCCGTAACGGACAGGCTGCACACGTCGTGTAGCGTTGCGTAGACTGAGGACATGGCGCGGTCCACCAATCGAGTGAATATCGTCCTCGACGACGAACGGGCGACGAAGCTCCATCGTCTTGCCGAGCGGACGCACACGAATCCGGGGACGATCGCCCGGTCGCTGCTGGCCACTGCGCTCGACGAGGCGGACCCGGACGCGCGACACATCACCGACCTCCTGGACTCCATCCCTGGTGCCTTCGACCGCGCGCAGCAGGGCCGGGCGGAGGCGCTCGCGGGAGCTGGCGTGCCTCTCGAGAAGCTCTGATCAATGGCGACCGTCGTCGTCACGCCGACGGCGGCGACCGACCTGGCTCGGTTGATAACAACGCATAGCCTTCCGGCCGATACGCGCGCACGGTTCCGGCGATCGGTCGAGCCCTTGAGCCGGTTTCCGATGATCGGAGCGCCCCTCCATGACCGCTGGACTGGCTATCGCTTCCTGCTCGGTCCGTGGCGGTGGGTGATCGTCGTGTACGTCTACGACGAGCCCGCCGATCGGGTGGCCATCCTGACGATCCAGGATGCTCGCTCCACGCGCGCGCCAACGTCCGGCTAACGCGTTCCGTGGACGGGGGCTCATTCGCGAAGGAGCGGGCCTCGGACGATGACGTGCCCGGGTGCCTCGCGGTAGCCGAGGCGGGCGTTCAGCCGGCGAATGGGCTCGTTGCGCAGCTCATTGCTGGTCACGAGCCGCTCGTACCCATGCGCTTTGGCCCATCCGATCGAAGCGCGCTTGAGCGCTCCCGCCACGCCTCGGCCGCGCCAGGCGCGCTTCACGCCCGTCATGTCGTGGGAGGCCGTGGTGGGTTGCGCAGCGGTCAGGAAGAACTTCGAGTAGCCGATGACCTCCTGGTCGGCGATCGCGACAAAGGTCGCCTCCGGTCGATCCGCCGAGCCCTGCATGTCATGCGCACGCCAGTCCTCGTAGGGCTCCATTTCGTCGTCTCCGGAGCCTGGAACGTCCGGATACGCATCCACGGCGACGTCGTACATGCCTCGAGCCAGCTCGGGTCGCTCCGCCCAAGTGACGATCTCGATCCCGGGAGGAGCCTCGAGCGGCGGGGCGTGGGTCGCGGTCAGGTCGAGCACCATCCGGGTGTCGCGCCCGACCTCGGTGAAGCCGTGCTGCAGGACCAGCTCGAGGCTCGCCTCGTCGTCCGCCTCCATTCGCGCTTCGAACGTATCCAGGCCGCGCTCGACACACCAGGCCGAGATGTCACGGTAGAGCGCGGTCCCCACCCCGCGGCGGCGGTACGGCGCGAGGACGGTGACCGCTCCGTATCCCACGTCAGGTCGCTGCGGCTGGATCGCCACGAACGCGGATCCGACGGTCAGGCTGTCGATCTCCGCGAGGCTGTCTGAATACGCGAGCGTGCTGGCCTTGAACGACTCGACCTCGTCAAACGTGATCGCGGCTTGCGGCCAGACCTCGTTGTAGATCGCGAGGGACCGTTCCTCGTCCTCGCGGCTTGCGGATCGGCGAACCACGGGATCCATCGCCCAATCGTAGTTGGAACCTGGACCGGGGACCGTGAGCGCGGACGGGAATGCCCGCCCGGATCCGGGCACAGACTCGTGACTGACCACCCAGGTGCAGGTGTCAAGGGTACTTGACAGTAGGCTAATGTCAAGCTACCTTGACAGCATGACGAACGTCGTGCGGAGTCTCCGAGAAGCGCTCGGGCTCAGCCAGGGCCAGCTCGCACAGGAGCTCCGCGTCTCGCGGCAGACCGTCAACGCCATCGAAACGGGCAAGTACTTGCCGTCGCTCCCGCTGGCGTTCGCCCTTGCCCGGTTCTTCGGGCGGCCGATCGAGGAGGTCTTCAGTGACAACCATCAGTAGCTGGACGGTGCCCATCGTCGGCTTCGTGCTCGGCATCCTGATCGCACTGTCCCTGCTCGGCAGGGACGCCACGCCCGTACAGGCCGGGATCGCCTTCGCCATTTCTGCGGGGTACGCACTCGTCCTGCGGGCGCTCCAATCCAGGTCGGACGTGGCGAGCCTGCTGTCGGGAATGCCACGGGACGAGCGGTGGGACTGGATCAACCTCCGGGCGCTGTCACTGTCAGCCCAGGTGATTGCCATCGCCATCGTCGGCGCATTCCTCGTTGCCCAGTTCAACGGAGCCGATGCGACGCCGTACGCCTGGCTGGGGGCTCTGTTCGGGGCGACCTACCTCGCCGGCATCGTCTGGTACCGACAGCGCTCCTGACGCGATCGAGGAACATCATGCTGGCTTGGCGCGCGGTCAGCCGGGCTCGTCATCCCTGATCTGTGCGTCCAGGTCGCTGATCAGCGCACCGAGCCTGCCTGCCGGCCGATTGGCGGGCGGCAACCGCCGCATGGCATGCAGGACGGCCGGTGAGGCGTGGCGCCGTGCCCATTGGATCTCGGCTGCACTGGCACGTGGATCGTCCGGTGCGGCCAGCCCTGCGGCGATCCCGGCGTAGGCGGGTGCCCCACGCGCATGCGACGCCATGTGGGCCGTTCCCGCCGCGTGGCCGGCCGCACGCGCCGCGTTGACAGCGGCCGGATCGCCGACGTCTCGAGCTGCCGCATGCGCAGCCGCCGACAACGCACGGACGGGCCCGATCCGCATCTCGCCGCGGGCGAAGGCGCGGACGCCGTCGATGGCTGCACGCGGACGAGGGTCATCCGGCGCCCGCGCCTCGAACAGCGGGAGCGTTCGCTCGGCGCAGTCGGCGGCCCAGACGGCGAGCACACACCGGTCGTCCTCGCTCAGCGTCAGCGGGCCAGGCTCATGCTTCGTTGCCACGGACCCTCCTCGCCGACGAAGATCGGGTCGTTGTCCATGCCGTGGATCTGCACCGGCACGCCGTTCGGCCAGGGACCAAAAGCCCATTCGCCGCTGATCGGGATGCACGAGTAGAAGAGCAGCGCGCCGCGCGCACCGGGTCGGGTCTGGGCGAGCTTCTGCGCCGCCATCTCGCCGAGCGAGAAACCCGCGTAGACGAGCTCGGCGGGCAGGTCGTCGGCTGTGCGGACACCCCGTTCAAGGATTGCATCGAACCCGACTTCCCTGGCGTACGCGAGACCCCGTCGATCGACCCGAAGGTGCGACCCTCGAACAGGTCCGGCATGTGGACGGTGTGCCCGGAGGCTCGCAGCTCGTCGGCGAACGCGTGGACGCCGGGTGTCAGCCCTTGGGCGTGGTGGAGCAGCAGGACTTCAGCCATGGGTACCTCCAGGACATGCGTATCCGGCCTAGTGTGCAGGCAGATCAAGAGCCGCGCGTTGACACCTCAGGACTTGAGCTTGCAAACGCACTGACCAAAGACTATAGTCGCTGGTCAGATGCCCAGAACACCAGCGTCAAATCGCAGCGACCGCACGGTCATGGCCAGCCGCTTCAAGGCGGAATGTCTCGCCATCCTGGACCAGGTGGAAGAACTCAAGATCTCGATCACGGTCACCAAGCACGGTCGCCCGATCGCTCGGGTCGTGCCGCTCGAGGACTCGGAGCGGCCACCATCCATGATGGGGAGTGTCCGGCTGGTTGCCGACGATGACGAGGCGTATTACACGACCGGCGAAGCGTGGGACGCCGAGACACGCCCGGCCTGACCGTCCTCCTTGACACGCACGCGCTCGTCTGGTGGCAGGCGGGCGGACGCCGGCTGTCCAGGCGAGCCGCGTCCACGATCCGTGGCGCGGAGGTGCTGCTGATCAGCCCGTTGACGGGCTGGGAGGTCGCGACGTTGCATCGGCTCGGCCGGTTGGTCCTCGATCGCGAACCATCCACATGGGTGCGCGACCTGATGCGGTCCGATCGAGTCGCCCTGGCTCCGCTCACGATCGAGGCCTCTGCCTGGGCTGGCGTGCTTCCGGCGACGTTCCCGGGCGATCCCATCGATCGGCTGCTGTACGCGACAGCGCGGGATCTCAGAGTCCCGCTTCTGACCAAGGACACCCGCCTCCGCTCGTTCGCACGTGCGGCCGGTGACGTCGACGTGATCTGGTAACGGCGCGGCGGACCGCTACGCGACTCCGGCTGAGCCCATCGCGGCTTCCCACCAGCGGAGCAGGCGCATCAGCGATCCCGCCGAGCGGGCTCGTCTAGCTGGCCGTGTCGCGGACGGCCGGCGGCTCGAGCACCGCGGCAGCCTGCCGAAGCGCATTCGCCAGGGCGACGCGGATGCCTCGACGTGCGCGTCGCGGAGTCGGAGGTTGCCGACGGGGTCGGTCCAGCTCTGTGTCTGCCTTGTTCGCGTTGAGTCCGATGATGAGGGTGCCCATGGCTGCCGGATCGAACATGTCGGTGCTCCTTTCTGGACGGTGCTTGTTCTGGTCACCACCATCGCCCGCGGACGGCCGCACGTCCAACACCTGTCGATCACCGATTACCATCGGGAATGCGTGAATACCACCGGCGGCCCGATCGGCAACGAGCTCGAGATCCGCTCCCTGCGCTACTTCGTGGCGGCGGCAGAGGAGCTCAACTTCACGCGCGCAGCCGCCCGGCTGTTCGTAGCCCAGCAGGCGCTGAGTCGCGAGATCCAGCGGCTCGAGGCCCGACTGGGCACGAAGCTGTTCCTCCGGACGACACGCCGCGTGACCCTGACGCCGGACGGGGAGCGGCTCCTCGTCCGGGCCCGAGACCTCGTCGCCCGACACGACGCGGTCTGGGCCGACGTTCACGGGCCCGTCGTTCAACCGACGGTCATCGACCTCATGAGCGACGGACGGCTCACCGGGACCCGGATCCTCGACCTGGCACGCACGCGCGCACCCACGATCGAGTTCCGCGGCCGCTACACCGGCGGCACCGGCGCGGCGCTCGAACGTCTCGCCACTGGCCGCCTCGATGTCGTCCTCGGACGCGTCGGCTGGCTCGATGCCAGCCCGATGCCGACCATTGATCACGTCCTCATCCGGCTCGAACCGCTCGCGTTGCTCCTGCCTGCCGAGCACCCGCTGGCACAGCGGGAGGCGGTCCCGGTTCGGAGCCTGAAAGGGCTCGAGATCGACGGGTTGCCCCCGCACACGAAGACGCCCGAGTGGGCCGACCTTGTCGTGCAGTTCTTCGCCCTCTCGGGCGCACATTCGACATCACCGCATCTGCCCGCGATCGGGCTGGAGGAACAGGGCTACCACCTCGTGCGACAGGGGCTCCCGATCCTGACGTCAGCCGATCACGTCGAGGTTCCAGGAGGAGTGCTCCGCCCCCTCGTGGATCCGGTTCCGCTCTATGCGTGGTCGCTGGCGTGGCGCCATGACGCGGCGAGCGACGGACTGTCGGCGCTCCGGTCCGCAGCGGCGGAGCTCGCGAGGGCCGAGGATTGGCTCGCTGGGGTAGGGGAGCGAGCTGACGGAACGTGGCTGCCCGAGCCGGACACCTCGCGCCTCGCCAACGGCGACTTCCAACTCGTGACGGCGAACCCGTGAGGGCGTCATCCCGATACATTGAGGCGCGATGGATCTCACCGAACGACTTCGGGCACTGGCGGATGTCCTGCCCATGCTCGAGGCCCCCGACGCCAGCTTCGGGCACTGGGAGCTGCCACCGCCTCGCGACGGCGTGCACTCGCTCGGCTGGTTCGAATTCGGGCCGACGGCTGGGGCCTGGCGGACGGCCGTCGCGCAAGGCGACTGGATCGTCGGCGGCTTCGACTGGCGGGCGTGGCTCACGAGTGATGAAGGTCGCTTCCTGCACGACGACCCCGCGGCGATCGCAGGCGCTACGCCCGACCAGCTCGCGCGACTGCTGACGGCGATCGTCCGGTCCGATCGATTCGTCGAGGGCTCGATCGCCGGCGCCTTCGAGTCAGGCGTTCTTGCCGCGATCTCGCGTCGTGCCTCCGCTCTACTGGTGTCCTCGCGATCGGAGCGACGATCGTCAGGTTGAGCGGTCTCGGCAGCGCCGCCAGGGACGCCGCGATCACCGGTTGCCGGCTGACCGGC
>JBBEBJ010000106.1:0-4210 GCA_040882425.1 Chloroflexota bacterium
CCCTCGGCAAAGAGCCACTCGTCGCGGCCCTCGATCGGCATGCTGTGGATTGCGATCGCCCGTCCAACACCCGTCGGGCGCCATAACGGTTTCTGGCAGCGCGGGCGTCAGGCCGTGGCCCTGGGCGGCGGGGTGAGCCGGGCATTCGCGTCCCTGCCGAGCGCCACGAGACTCGCCAAGACTGGGACCTGCGAACGCGATCTAGCCAGGTTCCAAGCTCGGGACGACGAGCCGACCTGATGCTCGTCCGGTGTAGATCAGCTGCTCGGTGGTCAGGCCAGACCGCGCCCGCAGGTCGGCGAGGTGCCGTTTCACGGTGCTGGGCCGGATGCCCACGAGCTTGGCGGCGTCCGGGACCGATCCGCCAGCGGCAACGTAGGCAGCAGGGTAGGGGCTACGGGGCGATCACCGCCGCGCGCATGCCGCCCCTCGCCGTCCCCGCCGCAGAACGGTCGGCGAGCCGAGCCACGACGTATTTGGCATCGCGGCCGGCGCCCGCGACGAGCATCGACGTGAAGCCGAAGGTGAAGGGGACACCCAGCACGTACAGCCCGGGGGTCGCGTCCACCACGCCACGGGTTCCGACGGGCCAGCCGTCGGCGCCCATGAAGCCCGGGACCTGCACCCAGTCGTAGCCCTCCCGGAAGCCGGTGGCCCAGATGACGTTCCGAACGTCGAGCACCTCGCCGCCGGCGAGCATCGGCTTGCCGTCGCTGACGCCCACGGTCCGCTCATCCCGTCGCTCGACACCGGCGCGGGCGAGATCGTCGCTCCGGACCCGCAGGAGCGGTCCACCACCCGCCCGTACCTGCGGCGCCATCTTGCGGCCGATGGGCGTGCGCAGGGTCAGCAGGTGTGTGGCCGCCGTGATGATGAGCGGCCAGATCAGGCGCGCCTTCCAGGAATCGATGACGCGGATCGGCAGCTCCCCATGCGATCGACCGGACAGCACCGTCCGATGTGAGCCGGCGAGTTCGTACGCGATGTCCGCGCCGGAATGGCTCACGCCGACCACGAGCACCGGGCCGTCCCGGAGCTGGCCCGGGTTCCGGTAGTCGCTCGAGTGGAGTTGGCGGATGGACGGATCGAGCGCTTCCGCGAACTCGGGGACGTGGGGCGTCGTGAACGAGCCCGTCGCGACGATCACGTTGGCGGCCTCGATCCGTCGCCCGCCGGCGGTCACGACGAATCCGCCGGCCGTGCCTTCAGCCGGTTTCACGCTGTCGACGCGTGTCCCGCTCCGCACGGGGAGGTCGAACCTCTTCGCGTAGGACTCGAGGTAGTCGCCCATCTCGCGCCCCGTCGGGTAGTGATAGCTCGGCGCGGGGAACCGCATCCCGGGCAGGCCGTTCGAGCGGGCCGGGCTGTACAGCCGCAGCGAGTCGTAGTGATTCCGCCAGTGATCGCCGATGCGCTCGTCGGCATCGAGGATGACGAACGGGATCCCGCGGCGGGCAAGGTGATAGCCGGCCGATAGTCCGGCCTGGCCGCCACCGACGACGACGGTCTCGATGCGTTCGGTGTCTGTTCGCTGGTCCATCTGAGCGACTCCTTCGGGTGAGGAGTGGACCGTAGGTTCGCGCCCGGCGGTCGCGCATCGGCGGAACTACCCAATCGTGTCGTGGGCTCGAATGGGTACCTCGGGCCGCGGCCGCGCCATAGCGACCCGGTCAGCGGATGCCGGCCTCGACGGCGAAGGCCGTGGCCGCGGCTCGCGACGACACGTCGAGCTTGGTGAAGATATTGCTCACGTGACGGTCGACGGTCCGCTCGCTGATCCCGAGATCCGCGGCGATCGCCCGATTCGTCAGCCCGGCCGCGACGAGCCGGAGGACCTCGACTTCGCGTCCGCTGAGGCCGTGGTCCGGCGTGCCTGGAGCGGGTAGGTCGCCTGTCGCGGCGTCGAGCCGGGCGAGGTCCGGACGGGCGCCGAGCTCCCGGAACACGCGCCGAGCCTCATCGAACTCGAGCGCGGCGGTCTCCTCGTCGCCGAGCTGTCGCAGGGCGGCCCCGATCGACTCGCGAACGCGAGCGATCTCGTACGGTGCCCCGTGCTCGCGCCACGTGGCCGCGGCCCGCCGCAGAGGCCCGAGCGCGGCCTGGGCATCGCCTTCGACCAGGAGCAGGACACCTTCCGCGTGCGCTGCCATCGCCCCGAGCAGCGGCACGGCCGCCCCGACGGCGATCCGGGCCAGCTCGTCCACGGCCGATCGGGCGGTCGTGAGGTCGCCAGCCGCGATGGCGATGTCGACGCACGGTTCAAGCAGTCCGGCTCGGGTCATGGCGCCTTTCGCCTCGTCGAGCGCCCGGCGGATGACGACCAGCGCTGCGTCTGTCCGACCCTCAGCGAGTCGGAGGAGCGCGAGACCGGGCTCGGGCGCGCGTCCCCACCGGTTCGCCTCGCGGTAGGCACGATCCGCTTCGGAGAAGTCGCCGCGCAGCCGATGGAGCTCGGCCTGCTGGTAGATCGCCTCGCCGACGGCCGGCTCCGGAGGCGGTCTCGATAGCCACTCGCGCGCCTTTCCGGCCTCAACGATCGCCTCCTGCCACGCACCGTGGAGCCGCATGAGCTCGGCGCGATAGACGAGGCAGCGACCTCGATACGGGACGAGATCGGGCTGTGAGGCGCACCAAGCGGTGAGGGCCTCGGTCCACTGCTGGGCACGACGAAGGTCGTAGATCCCCTGGAACGCCTCGATGGACGCGCAGTAGACCGTGCCGACGATGATCGGCGACACCTCGCCCGTCGTCACCGCGACCATCGCCTCGTCGAGCAGGCCGACGCCTCGCGCGATCTCCGACAGGTCGATGAGGGCGCGGCCGCGGCCCAGCCGTCCGAGGGCGGCGAGGTCCGGATCGCCGAATCGCTGGGCGATCTCCGCGGCGCGGGAGAACGACTCGTATGCGGCCGCCGGGTCTCCCGTGCCGAGCTGGCCGAGTCCCTGTGGGATGAGGATGAAGCCGCGCTCGACGCAGTCGATGCCGGTCTCGTCGAGGATGCGGGCAGCGCGACCGAGCCACCCGCCGCCGACGGCCACCTCGCCGCGCTGGACGAGCACCAGCCCGACCCAGAAGGCGCGTCGTGCCGCGCCGATCGGGTCGTCGGCCTCGAGCGCGGCCTGATAGGCCCGGCCCCACGCCGCCACGGCGTCATCGTCGCGGCCGATGAGGAACGCGGCGATCGCCGCTCGCTCCAGGTCCGCCGCGTCGAGCGGCGCATCGGGACCGGTCGCCCGGTATGCCTCGTCCGCGGCCGACCAAGCGCGGCGGGAGAATGCTGCGCGGGCATCGGCGATGCGGTCGGCGAGTGGCCGGTCCATGCCCGCTACTCTACCGGGCCATTGCGGCCACGCCGGCTGGCGTGGGGCGCGGTCTGCCGACCGCGAGTCCAGCAGCGCGGGACGTGTAGCGCAGGAACTGTTAGGCGTGCCCGGTTTCGATGAGGCTCTTCAGGTTGGCGACGGTTTGCGTGAAGTCCTTGTCCATCATGCGGCGCACGAACAACCTCTCGAGCAGCCAGCCCACCGGACGAAGGCCAGGCAGAAGCCGATAGTCGACGTGATACGCCAGGTTGGTTCCCTCGCCCTGCGGTTCAAGGTCGCCGGTCAGCGTCGCACCGAATGCGAACGACCGAGTGACGTGGACGAGATGCTTCGGCGGGTCGAGTTCCGTGATCGTCCACTCGGTTTCTGACTTTGAAGGGCCGATCTGGGAGAGTTCACGATAGACCGTGCCGACTTTGATCGGGTCGTCGCTGACGGACACGAGCTTGATCATCACGTCGACATACTCCGGCCCCCGCGCCAGATCGCAGACGAGGTCCCAGACCACCTGAGGTGGCGCATCGACGAACTGGGTCGTCCGAAATACCGGCACTCCTCACCTCCCAAGTAGTGTCGGCCGCGAGTACGATCCCGGAGGGGCCGGGGCGATATCGATCCGCGACGCGCTCTCGTCTCCGCCCCGACCCACAGGTGCCGTGACGACCGGGGGTCACCATCATGAGGGGCAGTGGCAAGGCCCTTGTCAGCGTCGCAGGGCATCGAAGCCCGTCGGACTGTGCTCCAAGGTCGGTACGACAAGCCACCCCGCGGCTCTCCCCGCGTAGATCAGCTGCTCGGTGGTCAGGCCCGATCGCGCGCGGAGGTCGGCGAGGTGACGCTTCACGGTGCTGGGCCGGATGCCCACCAGGTTAGCGGCGTCCTGAACG
>JBBEBJ010000107.1:0-2944 GCA_040882425.1 Chloroflexota bacterium
CCGTCCGCGGGCACGGCATGGGGAGCCACATCGACCCTGAGGCTACCACCGGCTACGGGGAGCGGCAAATACGTCGGCTGTCGCGCCTGACGGCCCGGGCGTGCGTTGCCGCCTGCGCTCCTCGCTCACGCACTTCGAAGTGCGCTCGCTCCGGTGCTCGGCGGCGCCTTCGCCCTGACCGCCATTCGCGACGAACGCAGTCGGCGGCCAGGCGCATGCCTCACAGGAGGCCGGGCGAGATCGGCAGGTATCGGGAGAAGTCGGCGAATGGACGATCCCAGCAGAGCAGCACGGGGAAACGATCGAGCCGGAAGCCCGCGCCGAGCGCCGCCACGAGCGCTCTGTCGGCAGCTCCACCGATCCATGTCGCGAAGGCGCCGCGTGGCACGACCACGGAGGTCAGGTGACCCAGGATCGGGGCGAGCAGCGCCGCGTCCCGGACCGCGACCGGCCCAAGTCTCCCCGCCTCGCCCGCGTAGCCGTATCCGAGCGACCTTCCGTCCGGGCCCTGGTAGAGCCAGCCCCAGCGGCTCTCGGAGCGCAGGAACCGGTGGTCCATCGGATGGGCGGCGCCGAGCAAGTCGCGATCCAGGGCATCGACCGCCGCGGTCAGCCTGCGGTGACCATCGCCGCCGGACGGACCAGCCGCCAGCGTCTCGAAGGCAACGGGGACGACGCCGGACGGAAGGTCGCCGAACGCGGCCGGCCGTTCGGGAAGACCGGACAGATTGAGCAGCGGCATTCTCGGGACCATCCCGTACGACGTGTAGAGCGCGTTCGAGATCGGCTGGGCGCTGTCGGTGGCCGTCGCCCGGGCCACCCCGTCACCCTGTGGGAGGACCCGCGAGAGGAGCTGTCGCCCGACGCCCGCGCCCTGCAGCTCGGGCAGGACGAACAGCATCGACAGGTACCAGAGTCGCTCGCGCGAGACGGCCGACGCGAACGCCACGACTCGCTCGGCAGGTGGATCGACCGGGGCGGCGCCGGCCGGATCTGCGGCAGCGGTCACGGGCTCGGCTGGAACGGTCCCCGCGGGTGCGTCGGGCAGCGTGGCCACGATGAACCGCTCCGGATCCGTCGCGCGAAGGTGGGTGAAGAGCCGGATGATCGGGTTCATCTCGGGCGGCATCTCACCCTGCCCGAGACGGATGGTGTAGTCGTTGATGGCCGTCCGCCAGATCCCGGCGCACGCCTCGATCTCGTCGGTCTTTGCCGGCCGGTAGGTCAGCTGGTCGGCCCGCGCCGCCGCCCGGGCCGACAGGGTCACGACGCGACGGCCTCGTCGCCCAACGCGCGTTCGAGCTCGGCCTGCATGAACGCGTCGAGGTCGCCATCCAGGACCGCCCCGGTGTTACCGGTCTCGTGGCCGGTGCGCAGGTCCTTGACCATCTGGTAGGGGTGCAGCACGTAGCTGCGGATCTGGTTGCCCCAACCGGCCTCGACGTGTTCGCCCTTGAGCTTGCGGACCTCGGCCTCCTTCTCCTCGAGGGCCCGCTCCAGGAGCCGGGCCTTGAGAACCTTGATGGCCATCTCCTTGTTCTGCGTCTGGGAGCGCTCGTTCTGGCTCTGGGTCACGATCCCGGTCGACAGGTGGGTCAGCCGGACCGCGGAATCGGTCTTGTTGACGTGCTGGCCGCCCGCGCCCTGCGATCGGAAGGTATCGACCCGGATCTGGTCCCAGTCGAGCTCGATCTCGACGTCCTCGTCGGCCTCGGGCAGGACCTCGACCAGGGCGAACGTGGTCTGGCGCCGGTTCTGCGAGTCGAACGGGCTGATCCGGACCAGCCGGTGCACGCCCCGCTCCGCCTTGAGCCAGCCGTAGGCGCGCCGGCCGTTGACCGCCACGGTCACGCTCTTGAGCCCGGCCTGTTCGCCCTCCTGCTGGTCGAGGATCTCGGTCGGGAAGCGGTGTCGCTCCGCCCAGCGCAGGTACATCCGCAGGAGCATGTCGGTCCAGTCGGTCGCCTCGGTTCCGCCGGCGCCGGCGCTGATCGACAGCAGGGCCGGGCGATCGTCGTACTCGCCGGAGAACAGGAGGGCGGTCCGCTCGCGCAGGTAGTCGGTCTCGAGCGAGGCCGCGTCGCGCTCGAGCTCGGCCTCCAGATCGGCATCGGGTGCTTCCATGAGCAGCTCGACCGCGGCCAGCAGGTCGCCGGCCCGGGTGTTCAGGTCGCCCCAGGTGGCCAGCTCGCCGCGCAGGCCCTCGGCCTCGCGCATGACCCTCTGCGCGGCGCGGCCGTCCTCCCAGAAGCCGGGTTCCTGGGTCAGTGTCTCGATGTCAGCGACGCGCGCGGCCTTGACCTCGAGGTCAAAGATGCCCCGACGTCGACCGGATCCGTTCGGCCAGGTCGCGGATGGCGGACGCGTCCACCTAGTTCCGGACCCGCAGATCCTGGAGCAGGATTGGCCGCAGCTCGATGAGCCGCAGTGCCGTCTTGCTACGGGCGACGACGGGGTTCACGCAAGGGCAGTAACCGTTGTGGGGGCAAACGCCGCAGTTGCCATCGCAATCGAGCGCCGCGGCATAGCTGCAGGTCCGGCAGTCACGTTCACAGGCGATCAAATCGACGAACGACGCTTCCTCGGCCTGCTTCACGGACTCCCTCTCTGTGGTGCGGGGCAGAGTGAACGGGGCTTGGGCGCGGACGATAGCCGGGGGCTCTGGTGGCCCGGAACGGCGGGTTTTGGCACAGTATACGGGGCCAATCCCCTATCGCCAAGAGGGAAATCGGGCTTCGCGGTCGCAATTTCGCAATGAACCGCACGGCGCGCTGAGGCGCGTCCAGGCCAAGGCGGCGACGAGCACGTGAGCGAGCGCACTCCTTGTGCGTGAGCGAGCGCGCGCAGGCGCCAACGCGGGCATGGCCCGCCTCGGCGCGCCGTGCCTAGGCCTAGGTGGAGCCGCCGGTCAGGAAGTACCAGGCCAGAGCCCCCAGTTCGTGGA
>JBBEBJ010000107.1:3044-26752 GCA_040882425.1 Chloroflexota bacterium
GCCTAGGTGGAGCCGCCGGTCAGGAAGTACCAGGCCAGAGCCCCCAGTTCGTGGACCGTGGCGTCCACCTGGCCGGCGAAGTCCCGCTCGATGGGGCTCGTGCGAGTCGGCGATCCCCAGGCCGTGATGCCCTCGTCGGCGGCCATCCGCAGGACCCGCAGCATGTGCGGGCGGTCCGACACGAAGATCGCGCTCCGGGCCCCGTCGACGTCGAGCAGGTCGGCGACGGCGCGGATCGATTCGAGGGTCGTTCGGCTGCGATCCTCGACCAGGATGGCTTCCTCGGGAACGCCGAGCCGCATGGCGAGGGCTCGACCGGCGGCGGCCTCGGTCGTTCGATCGCCGTCCGCCTTGCCGCCGGTCATGACCAGGCGCGGTGCCACTCCGGCGAGATAGAGGGACACCGCGTGGTCGATGCGGGCGGCGAAGACCCGCGACGGAACGCCGTCGTACTGCGCGGCACCCATGATCACGATCGCGTCGGCGGGTCGCTCCTCGTCGTTCTGGCCTTGCGCCCAGATCCGATACGTCGCGTACCCGGCGCTCAGCACCAGCCCGAGGCAGGCGGCCCCGGCGACGCGGATCAGGTGGCGTCGCATGGCTCGGCGGGTTGCATCGGGTGGCTGCAATCGGGTCGACGAGCGCGCGTCAGCGACCGTGACACTTCTTGTACTTGACGCCCGAGCCGCACCAGCAGGGTTCGTTGCGGCCGATGCGCTCGCCGTTCGGCGTATAGCCGGGCCGGGGACCGCTTGCGGCACCGCCGCCACCCGGGCCCGAGATGACCTGTTCGCCGAGCGATTCCCGGATCGGGCGAGCCGCTGGACCCGCCGCCATGCCTCCGCGCAGCACGTTTGATCCCCCGCCACCGATCGCCGCGGCGACGGCGACCGGTTGGCGACCCGACGACGTGGTCGTCACGGCGCCGGCCGTTGCCCCGCTGCGGATCGCCGCCGCTCCCCGCGCCAGCGACGACGCGACCGCCGGGTCCGACCCGTTGCCCGACGGCCCCTGTCCGCGCGTCACGGTGACCCGGAAGATTGTCGATGCGACGCCGTGACGGATCAGGTCGCGCAACTCCTCGTAGAGGCGGAAGGCCTCGCGCCGGAACTCGTTGAGCGGGTCCTGCTGGGCGTAGCCACGCAGGCCGATGCCACGGCGCATGTCGTCGAGCTCCGTCAGGTGCTCGACCCAGAGCGAATCGATCGTCCGGATCAGCACGAGGCGCTCGACCATCGACCAGTCCGCCTCGCCCACCTCGGCGACCTTCGCCTCGAGCCGGTCGTCGGTGAGCTTGCGGATGTGCTCGGTGATCGCCTCGCGGCTGCCGACATCCCAGAGCTCATCGGCCGTTGTGCCCGGCCCCGGCAGGCCCATCGCCGCGAGGGCATGGGAGAGCGCGTCGAGGTTCCACTCGTTCGGATCGTCGCCGATCAGGTGCGTCGCGACGAGCGCATCGACCTCCTCGTCCAGGAACGCCTGGACGGTCTCGGTCAGGTCCTCGTTGTGGAGCACCTTGTCGCGCTCGGCGTAGATCGTCTCGCGCTGCTTGTTGATCACGTCGTCGAACTCGACGACGCGCTTGCGGATATCGAAGTTGAACCCCTCGACGCGGCTCTGGGCCGATTCGATCGTCTTGGACACCAGGCGCGACTCGATCGCCACGTCTTCTTCGAGACCGAGGCGCTCCATCAGGCCTGCCACCCGCTCATTCGCAAAGCGCTTCATCAGGTCGTCCTCGAGGGACAGGTAGAAGCGCGAGGATCCGGGGTCGCCCTGGCGGCCGGCGCGACCGCGGAGCTGGTTGTCGATCCGGCGGGAGTCGTGGCGTTCGGTGCCGATGATGTGCAGCCCGCCGACACCGACGACCTTGACGTGGTCCTCCTCGGTGACGGTCTTCGCCTCGGCCAGCGCGGCGGCGTACGTCTCCTTGTCCACCTCGGCCGGGTTGAGACCGCGCTTGTGGAGGATCTCGGATGCGAGCCCGGCCGGGTTGCCGCCGAGCAGGATGTCCGTGCCGCGACCGGCCATGTTGGTGGCGATCGTCACGGCGCTGGTTCGCCCGGCCTGCGCGACGATGCCCGATTCCTTCTCGTGGAACTTGGCGTTCAGGACCTCGTGACGGATCCCGCGCCGCTTGAGCATCGTCGCGAGCATCTCCGACTTCTCGACGGTGATCGTGCCGACCAGGACCGGCCGCCCGACCTCCTGCATCTCGACGATCTCGTCGATCAGCGCGTTGTACTTGGCCTTCTCGTCACGGAATACCAGATCCGAGAAGTCATCGCGGATCATCTCGCGGTGGGTCGGGACCGCGACCACCTCGAGCTGGTAGATCTTGTGGAGCTCCTCGGCCTCGGTCATGGCCGTGCCGGTCATGCCGGCGAGCTTGTCGTAGATCCGGAAGTAGTTCTGGAAGGTGATCGTGGCGAGCGTGACGCTCTCGCGCTGGACCCGCAGCCCTTCCTTGGCCTCGATCGCCTGGTGGAGGCCCTCACTCCAGCGTCGGCCCGGCATCTGGCGACCGGTGAACTCGTCGACGATGACGATCTCGCCGTCCTTGACGATGTAGTCGCGGTCGCGCTTGTAGAGGGCGTGCGCGCGGAGCGCCTGCTCGAAGTGGCGAGCCAGGCGCGGATCGGCGTCGTACATGTTCTCGACGCCGAGCCAGCCCTCCATCCGGGCGACGCCTTCCTCCGTCGACGAAACGGCCTTGTCCTTGAGGTCGATGAAGTAGTCGCCGCCCTCCTCTGCGCCATCCGGTCGTTCCTTGAGCCGTGGGACGAGCCGCGCAAACGTGAAGTAGAGATCGGCCGATTCCTCAGCCTGGCCGCTGATGATCAGCGGCGTTCGTGCCTCGTCGATCAGGATGTTGTCGACCTCATCGACGATCGCAAAGCTGCGCTGGCGCTGGACCCGCTGGTCGACCTCGAGGACCATGTTGTCGCGCAGGTAGTCGAAGCCGAACTCGTTGTTCGTGCCGTACGTCACGTCCGCGGCGTAGGCCTCGGCGCGCTGGACCGGGCGGAGGTTGACGAGCCGTTCGTCGGTCGTCGGGTAGCCGGGCTCGAAGATGTACGACGTGTCGTGGGTGATCATGCCGACACTCACGCCGAGGAAGTGGTAGATCGGGCCCATCCACTGCGGGTCGCGCCGGGCCAGGTAGTCGTTGACGGTGACGATGTGGACGCCCCGGCCGCCGAGCGAGTTGAGGATGGCGGCGAGGGGCGCGACAAGGGTCTTGCCCTCACCGGTCCGCATCTCGGCGATCTTGCCCTGGTGCAGGACGACGCCGCCGATCAGCTGGACGTCGAAGTGGCGCATGCCCAGCGTCCGCTTCATCGCCTCGCGGGTCATCGCGAACGCCTCGGGCAGGACGTCGTCGAGTGCCTTCTGCAGCCGCGCGTTCTCGCGCCGCCGACGGTCCTTCTTCAGCTCGCGCCGGCGCTCCAGGTCGGGATGGTGGAGCTCGTCCTCCGACGGCTCATCGGGCTTGGCCGCCTCGAGAGCTTCGGCGCGGAGCTCGTCGAACGCGGCACGGATCTCCTCGTCCGACATCGCCTCGAATTCGGCTTCGAGGGCGTTGGTCGCGTCGACGAACGGCTGAATGCGCCGGACCTCGCGGTCGTTCGAGTCGACGAACTTGTTCAGAAATCGCATAGCCGGTGAAGTATAGGTGGAGTTGCGCTCGATCCCGATCCGCGGCTCGTCCCGGGCTAGCCCCAGAACCCAGTACCGTAGCCGGCGACCAGGAGCACGAACGTCAATACGGCCAGGCCGAGCCAGAACAGGACGGAGCGCCCGATCGAGGTCGGGTTCATCTCCGGGTTCTTGAGCTCGGGCAGCCGGCCGCGTTCGAGCGAGCCGCCCCAGCGCGGGGACCGGAGCTGGCTGCGCCAGTCCTGCTCGGGAACTGGCTCGGGCTGCAGGCCGCCTTCGCCGTCGGGCCGGTGGAGCTTGAGCGTCATCAGTCGACCACGCGCGCCGAGGTCGCGAGGCTGGCTAACGGAGGCTCCGCCTCAGCGGTGCCTCCGTCGCGGGTGTCGAGCGTGCCCTCCGCACCGTCCTCCCAGAGGAGCATCTCCTGGGTCAGCGACACCTCGCTCGAGAAGAGGGCGCCCACGGATTCGCCCCGGTGGATCCGCCTGATCGCCTCGCCGATGAGCGGCGCGACCGAGAGGGTGGTGATCTTGGGCAGCCGCTTGCGCTCGGGGAGTGGCACGGAGTCGGTCAGGACGACCTCGCGCAGGCTGGAGGCCGCCACGCGGTCCACCGCGGGGTGGCTCAGCACGCCGTGGGTGGCGCAGGCGTAGATCTCGGTCACGCCCTCGCGCTCGAGGGCGTGGACGATCTCGACGAGCGTGCCGGCCGTGTCGATCTCGTCATCGACGATGATGGCGCGCTTCCCGCGGACGTCGCCGATGACGTTCATCAGCTCGGCCCGGTCGAGATTGCCCACGCGTCGCTTCTCGATGATTGCCAGCGGCGCGTCGAGGAGCTCCGCGAACGTTCGTGCGCGCTTGGCGAACCCAAGATCGGTGACCACCACGGGGTCCTCGATCCGCTTGTGGCGGTAGTAGTTGGACAGCATGTGGACGGCCGTCAGCTCGTCGACCGGGATGTTGAAGAAGCCCTGGATCTGGCCCTGGTGGAGGTCCATCGTGAGGACCCGGTCCGCGCCGGCCACCGTGATCATGTCAGCAATCAGGCGGGCCGTGATCGGCACCCGCGGCTGGTCCTTCTTGTCGGAGCGGCCGTAGGCGTAGAACGGGATGACCGCCGTGATCCGGCCGGCGCTCGCGCGCTTGAACGCGTCGATCATGATCAGGAGCTCCATGATCGACTGGTTGACCGGGTGGCAGGTCGGCTGGACCAGGAAGACGTCCTTCTCGCGGACGTTCTCGAGGATCCTGACGAAGATGTTCTCGTTGGCGAACTGGAAGACCTCGGCCCGTCCGGGCTCGACGCCCAGGTAGCGGCAGATCTTCCGGGCCAGGCCCGGGTTCGAATTGCCGTGGTAGATCTCGAACTGATCCGCGTACAAGCCCGCCGCCTCCCGTCCGCCGAACGCCGAATAGCTCGTCAAGACGGCCTCAACCGCCGGCCCCCGGTTCCGTCGGTGTCAGACCGGCCGTTCCGGGGGCGCCATCGTCGCCCATGGCGTCCTGGTCCGCAAGCCCTGCGCGGAAGGCCGCGATGGCCACGACCCGGTCGCCTTCCGCGAGGCGCATGACGATGACCCCGCGCGCGGCGGACGAATACCGGTTGATCGTGTTGGTCTCGGTCCGGATCACCTGGCCGTGGGCGCTGATCAGGAGCAGCTCCTCGTCGGCCTCCGTCACCTGCTGGACCGCGGCAACGTCGCCCGTCTTGCGGCCCTCGAGCGAGATCAGTCCCACGCCCTGCCCACCGCGATGCTTGCGGCGGAACTCGGACAGGCCCACCCGCTTGCCGTACCCGGTCTCGGTGAGGACGAGCAGGTCGCTGTCCGGCTGCACCACGCTCATGCCGACGACCGAATCGCCCTTCCGGGCGAGGCGGATGCCGATGACGCCGGCGGCGTCGCGGCCCATCGCTCGGACCTCGGTTTCGGCGAAGCGGGCAAGCTTGCCCTGGGCCGTGGCAATGATCACGTGGTCCGAGCCGGTGGACACGTCAACCCAGGCGAGCTCATCGTCGTCGTTGAGGCCGATCGCCCGGATTCCGGACGAGCGAACCTTCTCGAACTGCTCGAGCGGTGTCTTCTTGATGATCCCGTTGCGGGTCGCGAGCACGAGGTACGACCCGGGCGTGAAGTCCGGCAGGGTGATCGTGGCCATCGGGACCTCGCCGGATTCCACCTGGACACCGGGCAGGTTGATGATCGCGATCCCCTTGGCCTGCCGGCTCGCGTCGGGGATGGCGTGGACCTTGGCGCTGAACACGCGCCCACGGTTGGTGAAGAAGAGCGCCCAGTCGTGCGTGTTGGCCACGAGCAGGTGCTCGACCGCGTCCTCCTCGCGGGTGACGTGGCCGATGATCCCCTTCCCGCCGCGATGCTGGCGACGGTACGTGGCCACCGGCTGGCGCTTGATGTAGCCGCGGCCCGAGATCGTGACCACGACGTCCTCGTCTGCGATCAGGTCCTCGTCGGTCATCTCGCGACTGGAGTCGTCGGCGACACGCGTTCGCCGCTCCCCGCCGTACTTCTTCTTGAGCTCGGTCAGCTCCTCCTTGATGATCGCGCTGACCCGGGCCGGGTTGGCCAGGATGTCCTCCAGCTCGGCGATGAGCTGGATGATCGCGAGGTACTCGTCCTCGATCTTCTTGCGCTCGAGCGCCGCCAGGCGTGCGAGCCGCATGTCGAGGATGGCCTGCGCCTGCAGCTCGGACAGGTCGAACCGGCTCATCAGGTTGGAGCGGGCGACGTCGACGTCGGCCGACTCCCGGATGGTCCGGATCACCGCGTCGAGGTTGTCGAGGGCGATCTTGAGGCCTTCGAGGATGTGCGCCCTGGCGCGCGCCTTGCCGAGGTCGAACTCGGTCCGGCGACGGATGATCTCGCGCCGGTGATCGATCCAATGGACCAGGACGCTGCGCAGGGGGAGCGTCTGCGGCTGGCCGTCGACGAGCGCCAGCATGTTCATGTTGAAGGCGAGCTGCATCGGCGTGTGCTTGAACAGGTTGTTGAGGACCTTGTGTGGGTTGGCGTCGCGCTTGAGCTCGACGTAGATGCGCATCCCGTCGCGGTCGGACTCGTCGCGGAGGTCCGCGATCCCGTCGATCCGCTTGTCCTTGACCAGGTCGGCGATCTTCTCGAGCAGGCTGGCCTTGTTCACCTGGTAGGGGAGCTCGGTCACGATGATCGCGGTGCGGTCGCCGCGGACCTCCTCGAAGGCGACCTGGGCGCGCATGACGACGCGCCCGCGGCCGTGGGCGTACATCAGGCGGATCGCGTCGACGGTCTCCCACTCGCCGCTCAGGAGGTTGCGCTGCTTCTCGAACCGGAAGATCGTCCCCCCAGTCGGGAAGTCCGGTCCGGTCACGTACTTGCACAGGTCGTCCGAGGTCAGTTCCGGATCGTCGATCAGAGCGATCGTCGCATCGGCGATCTCGCCGAGGTGATGCGGCGGGATGTTCGTCGCCATGCCGACCGCGATCCCCGAGCTGCCGTTGACGAGCAGGTTCGGGATCCTGGAGGGGAGCACGGACGGCTGCTTCTGCGTCCCGTCGTAGTTCTCGACGAAGTCGACCGTCTCCTTGTCGATGTCGGCGAGCATCTCGCCGGCGATGGCCGTCAGCCGCGCCTCCGTGTAGCGCATCGCGGCGGCGCCGTCGCCGTCCACCGAGCCGAAGTTGCCCTGTCCGTCGACGAGCGGGTAGCGCATCGAGAAGTCCTGGGCCAGGCGGACGAGGGCGTCGTACAGCGCCACGTCTCCGTGGGGGTGGTACTTGCCCATCACCTCGCCGACGATGGCGGCGCACTTGCGGTACGAGCTGGTGGCCGACAGGCCCATCTCGCCCATCGAGAAGAGGATCCGGCGGTGGACCGGCTTGAGACCGTCGCGAACGTCGGGCAAGGCCCGCGCCACGATCACGCTCATCGCGTAATCGAGGTAGCTGACCCGCATCTCGTCCTCGATGCGGATCATCCGGATCTCGCCCTGGTCGTCAGTCACGGTCGGTCACTCCTGGGTCGCATCAGGCCAGTGGTGGCTCGGGATGTGTCGTTGGGTCGGGCAGGTCACCAAAGCCGGCCGATGTCTCGGCGGCGCGCGACGTCGAACCGGCCCCGGGGCGCTTGCGGATCCCGGCGAGCTGACCGCGCAGGCGTTCCGCCACCGATGGGTCGAGCTTCGGCAGCGAATCGCGGATCACCCAGGCGCGGTGGCCGTCGGCCGCATCGATCGCCCGTTCCGTCTCGGTTTCGAGCGCCGCACTGGTTGTTGCCGCATCCACTCGCGCCAGCGAGCGATACGCCCACGACAGGGCCTTCTGGACGTCGGGTTCGGCGTCGCCGATGAGTTCCTCGAGCAGGGCGAGGGAGCGCTGCGGGAGCTCGGGATCCCGCCCGGTCCGCCGACCACCGTGGGTCATCGTGGCAATGGTGGATCCCACCAGGCGGCGTTCCCAGCGCGAGGGGCTGTAGACGAGCAGCTCGAGCTCGGCCCAGCGATACGGTTCCTGGGCGATGCCCGTGCCATACGGATGTGCCAGCGAATCGACCGTGATCCAGTCACCGGCCTCGCGGGCGGCTCGGCGAAGGAGTTGCCACGTCCGCTCTGGATCCGTCACGAGCGTTCGTTCCAGCAGCCCGAAGGCGAACCAGCGGTGTTCGAGCTCGGGCTCGCGGAACAGGCGATCGGCGAGGAACAGCATCGTGGTCGCGCGGTCCCGCCGGGTCGCCTCGCGAAACCCGCGCGCAACGGCGGCGAGCAACGGCCAACGGACGCCAAAGATGGCACCGATCCCGGGGGCGACACGCCGCTGGCCATCGAGGTACTCCGGGTCCGCCAGGTCCGTCAGGCCGTGGCGGAAGGCGGCGGCGAACCCATCGGGGTCGTTGATCAGGGCCGCCAGCGAGCGGCCCAGGTGCTCGGCCGGCTCGCGACGGGCGGCCACCAGGGCAACGGCGCGGGCCGTCGTCTTGCTCGGCACGGTGTCGGCCATCACCGGGCGGCCTCGGCTTTACCGGCGTCAAGCCGGCGGTAGCCGTAGCGTGCCTGGAGCTCGCGCTTGCGGACCGCATCGGCCGCGACGTAGACACCGGTGGCCGTGGCGAGCTCGGCGCCCGTCTCGATCTCGATCAGCCGCGCCGCGGTATCGACCACGCGACGGCGAGATCGCGCGACCCAGCCGTCGGCGCGGATCGGGGTCTCGATCGGCACCGGTCGCCTGAACTCGACCGAGAGACGGGCCGTGACGCCCCAGTTGTCGGTCGCCACGAGGGACCAGGCCATCACCTCGTCGAGGATCGTCGAGACGATCCCCCCGTGCGCGATCCCCTCCCAACCCTCGAAGCGGCGATCGAGCGTCAACTCGGTCCATGATCGCTCGTGGTCGAGGTGGAGCACCAGCCCGAGACCGCTGGTGTTGAGCGTGCCGCAGGCGAAGCAGCTGTGCGCCGCGAATTCGAACCGAAACCCTTCCGCCTCGATCGTCGGCTCCACGGGCCTGGCGACCTCAGACGTCAAGGTTCTTGACCTTCCTGGCCTCGGCCTTGATGAAGTCCTTGCGTGGTGCGACCTTTTCGCCCATCAGCATGGTGAAGATCTCGTCCGCGAGCGCCGCGTTCTCGCTGTCGACTCGCAGGAGCGTCCGGGTCTCCGGGTTCATCGTGGTTTCCCAGAGCTGGTCGGCGTTCATCTCGCCGAGCCCCTTGAACCGCTGGACCGACAGGTTCTTGACGTTGAATTCCTTGACGATCCGGTCGCGCTCCTTCTCCGATTGGGCGTACCGGGTGACCTTGCCGGTGCTGATCCGGTAGAGCGGCGGCTGCGCGATGTAGAGGTAGCCCGCCTCGATCACCGCGGGCATGTGACGGTAGAAGAAGGTCAGTAACAAGGTCCGGATGTGCGCGCCGTCGACGTCGGCGTCGCTCATCAGGATGATCCGGTGATAGCGGATCTTGGCGATGTCGAAGCCTTCGCCGATCCCTCCCCCGAGGGCAATGATCAGCGGCCGGATCTTCTCGCTGGACAGGACCTTGTCCAGCCGCGCCTTTTCGACGTTGAGCATCTTGCCGAACATCGGCAGGATCGCCTGGAAGCGCCGGTCGCGCCCGGCCTTGGCCGAGCCACCGGCCGAATCGCCCTCGACGAGGTAGATCTCGCTGCGCGCAGGGTCGCGTTCCTGGCAGTCGGCGAGCTTGCCCGGCAGCGACATGCCCTCGAGGGCGCCCTTGCGCAGGACGAGATCGCGGGCCTTGCGGGCGGCCTCGCGCGCGCGGGCGGCGGTCAGGCATTTCTCGATGATCCGCCGTCCGTCGGCCGGGTTCTCATCGAGATACTGGCCGAGACTGTCCGATACGGCCGCCTGGACCTGGCCCTTGACCTCGGCGTTGCCGAGCTTGGCCTTCGTCTGGCCCTCGAATTGCGGATCCGTGAGCTTGACGCTGATGACGGCGGTGAGGCCTTCGCGAACATCGTCGCCCGAGAGGTTCGCTTCGTTGTCCTTGAGCACGGCGGCTCGTCGTGCCCAGTCGTTCAACGAGCTCGTCAGCGCCGCGCGAAACCCGGTGACGTGGGTACCGCCGTCGACCGTGTTGATATTGTTGGCAAACGCGAGGACGTTTTCGGTATAGGCATCGTTGTACTGGAGGGCGACCTCGACCGCGGTGCCTCCCTCGCGGCGTTCGACATAGATCGGCCGCGTGTGGAGGACCTCCTTGTTCCGGTTCATGTGGCGGACGAAGGACTGCAGGCCGCCCTCGAAGTAGAACGAGCGCTCACGGTCGTTTCGATCGTCGACGAACGTGATCCAGACACTCTTCGTCAGGTACGCCGACTCGCGGAGCCGCTCGCTGATCAGCTCGAACGAGTAGTCGATCGTCTCGAACACCTCGGCGTCGGCCATGAAGCTTGTCGTGGTGCCGCGCCGGGATCCCTGCGGGCCGAGCTTCCTGACCGGCGACTTGGGCTTGCCGCGTTCGTACTCCTGGGTCCAGACATGGCCGTCACGGGCCGTCTCGACGCGCATCCAGGAGGACAGGGCGTTGACCACACTGACGCCGACGCCGTGGAGGCCACCGGAAACCTTGTAGCCGCCGCCGCCGAACTTGCCGCCGGCGTGCAGGACCGTGTGCACGACCTCGAGCGCGTCCTTGCCGGTCGAGTGCTTACCGACAGGTACGCCCCGGCCGTCGTCCTCGACGACCACGAGGCCGTCCGCGCGGATGGTCACCTTGATCGTCGTGGCGTGGCCCGCCATCGCCTCGTCGATCGAGTTGTCGACGACCTCCCAGACGAGGTGATGGAGCCCTCGGGCATCGGTCGAGCCGATGTACATCCCCGGCCGGCGCCGGACGGCCTCAAGACCTTCGAGCACCTGGATGCTGGCGGCCGTGTAGTCCGAGCCGCTCGCTCGCGCGCGCTTGCCGCGGCCATTGGAGCCGGTCGCGGCGGTCGTGCGGATGGCGTCTTCGGTCACGCGGTTCCTCCGGTCAGGCGTTCGAACAGTCGGTTCAGGTCTTCGTCGCTGTAGTACTCGATGACGATCCGTCCGCCACGCCTCGATCGAGCCAGGCTGACCTTCGTGCCCAGGGCACGACGCAGTTCCTCCTCGACCCGTTCGAGCTCAGGATCGGCCTGTCGAGCGTTTGGGGCCTCCTCCGGCGCGGGCTTCGGCTCGCGGAGCCGCCGCACGAGCTCCTCGGTCTGGCGGACCGAGAGCTCCTTGCCCACGACCGAATCGAGCACGCGCGACTGGAGCTCGGTCGGCAGCCCGCCGAGCGCTCGACCGTGGCCCTCGCTCAGGCGGCCGTCAGCCACCGCCGACTGGATCTCGGGCGCGAGGTCGAGCAGCCGCAGGGTATTGGTCACGGTTGAGCGTGCTTTCCCCATGCGCGTCGCGACGTCGTCCTGGGTGAAGCCGAACCGGTTGATCAATTGTCGGTAGGCGTCGGCGGTCTCGATCGGGTCGAGGTCCGCACGTTGGAGGTTCTCGACCAGCGCGAGCTCCAGCGTGTCCCGGTCAACAAGCTGGCGGATGACCGCGGGGATGCGATCGAGCCCGGCCGCCTGTGCGGCGCGGAGGCGGCGCTCGCCGGCAACCAGCTGATAGCCCGTCGCCGTTTCAGATACGAGGATGGGCTGGAGGACGCCGTGCGCGGCGATGCTGGCCCGGAGCGAGGCGAGGTCTTCCGGGTTGAAGCGCTTGCGAGGCTGGTACGGGTTCGGGCTGATCCTGGAAATGGCGATCTCGATCGCGCTGGCATGCCCGCCGCCGCGTTGCGGGATCAGCGCACCGAGACCGCGGCCGAGGCCGCTTGAACGCTCGGCGCGCTCCGTGCGCTCTCCGCGGTCCGGGCGGTCCGGGCGGTCAGGTCCGCCGCTCATGACGCCATCGCCGTCTCGCGAAGTTCGGTCCGCGTTGCCGGAACTCGCCCGTCACGCTGTCGCAATTCCATCGCCAGAGCCGCGTACGCAACGGCGCCGGTCGATTCCGGGGCGTACCGCGGGATCGGCAGCCCGTGACTCGGAGCCTCCGAGAGCCGGACGGATCGGGGGACGACCGCCCGGTAGACCAGGTCACCGAGGTGACGGCGCGCCTCCGCGGCAACGTCGGCCGAGAGGTTCGTCCGGGCGTCGTACATGGTCAGGACGATGCCGTGGATCGCCAATCGTGGGTTCAGGTTGTCACGAACAAGATCGAGCGTAGCCAGCAGTTGGGTCAGTCCTTCCAGGGCGTAGTACTCACATTGGAGCGGGATCAGGACGGAGTCGGCGGCGGTCAGGGCGTTGACGGTGAGCAGGCCGAGGGCCGGCGGGCAATCAATCAGGATGTAGTCGTAGCGGTCGGCGACGTCGGTAAGCCGTCGGGCCAGCCTCCGTTCGCGACCTTCAACTGGGGCCAGCTCGAGTTCGGCGCCCGCAAGGGCGATGGCCGAAGGAACGACGTCGAGCCCATCGATCGGTCCCTGCAGGATCAGATCGCTGATCTGGCTGCCGTCGACGACCGCATCGTAGACCGACCGGTCGATCGAGCCGCGGTCGAACCCGAGACCACTCGTCGCGTTCCCCTGCGGATCGAGATCGACGATGAGGACCCGGTCACCCGTCAGCGCGAGATAGCTTCCGAGATTGACAACCGTCGTGGTCTTGCCGACGCCGCCTTTTTGGTTCGCGCAGGCGATCGTCTGACCCACTCAGTAACCCGCTCGGAACGCTCTCACGAAGTTGAATTCTATCATCGCAGGCTCCTTCGCCCCTGTTCGGGGTGCGTCGTCAGGGTGGCAGAAGGCGCTCACCTCCCACGTAATTTTGTTCCGCGGCGATCCGGACGTTTCACGTGAAACTGGAGACTTCGACCGCGGGGCGTCCTCGCCCGCGCTCTCGCGGCCCGCCTCTTGCCCAGGCCCTCCTCCTGCCTCCGGCCTCGTGCGAACCCAGGTTCTCGCGCGCCACGATGTTGCACGTGAAACAAGCGTCCCGCACTCAACTCCAGGTTGAGGAAGTCAATCATTGCCGGGATCCCGGCCTCGTGGGATACTTCACCATGTCGTCTCCGCCGTACGATCGTCGCCGAGGCGCCGTGTCGGCGGTCGTGGACCTTTGGCTTGCTCGCCGAGGATCGACTCGCACCATGACCCTGCTCCTCGCTGCGGTCGGCGCGACGGTGACGGCCTTACTGGAACTCAGTGTCGGCCCATACCTGCGGGTCGAAACCACACAGCCGCACCTCGTTCTGGTCCTGGGCGTGGTGGTGACCGTGGCGCTTGGTCTGGAGGCCGGTCTCGCCTGGGGGTTTGTTGGAGGCCTGGTCCTTGACGTCCTGGCGCAACGTCCGCTCGGGTCGACTGCCTTTGCGATGCTCCTGTGCGTGGGAGCGGCGTATGTGCTCGGACGCCTTGTCACACGCCTGCGACCGGTCGTCCCCATCCCGGCCACATTCCTGCTGAGCCTGGTCTACTCGATGAGCCTCTTCGTCGCCTTCAATGCCCTTCGGGCCACGATCCCTGTCGCGGACCCGGCCGCCGCCATCCTGCCCGGAGCGATCTACGATGCCGCCCTCGCCGCGTTGATCGGACCCCTGGTGGTCCGAATCCACGACCGACGAGTGGTTGAGGACCGGGTGGACTGGTGACGGCCTACCTGGACGATCGTCCGCGACCGATCAGACATCCGGCGCGGTTCATCGCGTTTGGATTGGTCACCCTCCTGGCGGTCAGCGGTCTGACAGCGCGGCTCTTCTACATGCAGATCGTGGACGGCGGTCGGTTCGCGACCCTGTCGACGCGGAACCGAACGGTCGAGGAAGCGATCCCGGCCCCGCGTGGGCTGATCTACGATCGCGCCGGCCGGGTGCTCGTCACGAATGTGCCGACCTACGCCATCAAGGTTCGGCCGGCCGACCTTCCGCAAGACCAGCGTCCCCAGGTGGTCGAGCGACTCGCCGCCCTGCTCGGCATCGGCGTGACCGAGATCAACGCATCCATCGACTCCAATCCCGGTTCGAACTTCGACCTGGTCCGGATCGCGAGCGACGTCAATGAGCAGACGGCGTTGCTGATCTCCGAGGCCGGGTTCGAGCTGCCCGGGGTCGAGATCGCCGTCGAAGCGCGCCGCCAGTACACCTACGGTCCACTCCTGTCGCAGATCCTCGGTTACACGGGTCCGGTGTCTGCCGAGCAGCTCCCCGGGCTGCGTCCGGTTGGATATCTGCCCGACGACCTCCTGGGCAAGACCGGGCTCGAGGCCCAGTACGAGACGGACCTGCGTGGCATCTATGGGGCTCAGAGCGTGGAGCGCGACGCGACGGGGCGGCGGACCCAGGTGCTCCAGACGATCAGCGAGCCGAGCCCCGGGGACTCACTCAACCTGACCATCGACACCAAGGAGCAGAAGTACGCGGATACCGCCCTCAAGTGGGCGATGGCGGAGGTCGGCCTCAAGCGGGGTGTCGTCATCGTCATGAACCCGCAGACCGGCGAGATCGTGGCACTTGTCAGTCTCCCCACGTATGACAACAACCTGTTCGCGCGCGGGATCAGTGCCGCCGACTATCGGGCCCTGGTCGAGAATCCGGATAAGCCGCTGCTCAATCACGCGACCCAGGCGCATTACCCACCCGGCTCGACCTACAAGCTGGTCGCCGGGACCGGCGGACTCGCCGACGGCAAGATCAGGGCCACCACGCAGCTGGCGACCAAGAGCTACCTGACCCTGGGCAGCACCAGGTTCTACGACTGGAACCGTCGGGGGTTTGGCGCCTGCAACATCTACTGCGGGTTTGGCCACTCGAGTGACACCTACTTCTTCCAGGTCGCCGGCATGCTCGGGATCGACCGGCTCGGTTACTGGGCCAACCAGTACGGGTTTGGCAATCCGACCGGGATCGACCTTCCTGGCGAGGTTTCCGGGATCGTGCCGACCAACCAGTGGAAGCAGGATGCGCTCGGCGCCCCGATCTACCCCGGCGAGACCTACCATGCGGGCATCGGGCAGGGCTACGACGTCGTGACGCCGATCCAGCTGGTCAACGCGTATGCGGCCCTGGCCAATGGTGGCACGCTCTATCAGCCGCAGGTCGTGCACGACATCGTGAGTCCGGACGGCGAGGTCGTCCGCCCGTTCGAGCCCAAGGCCATCCACGAGATGGACGTGCCGGCCAGCGTCCTCGAGACCATGAGGAACGCGTCGCGAGCGGTGGTCGAGCTGCGCCACACCTACAACCTCGTCGAGCTCCCGATCAAGGTCGCCGGCAAATCCGGAACCGCCGAGTTCGGCACCCGGGACGAGCAGGGGCGGCTCCCGTTCCACTCGTGGTTCGTTGGCTTCGTGCCCAGGGATCCCGAGAACGGGTCGTTCGACGAGCCCGATTCGGAGCTCGTCGTCCTCGCCTTCGCCTACGACTCACGAACGAAGGGCAACGTCGCGACCGAGATCGTCAAGTACTACCTCCAGCAGCATTACGGGATCGAGAAGGACTACCGCCTGCCGGACCTCCTCGAGCGCGGCAACTTCTACCAGAGCAACTGATGGGCGTCATTCGAGCTCAACCAGCGCGCGCCACCGACTGGGCGGCCAAGTCCGTCGGTGCGGCCTGGCGCGCGTTCGACCTGCAGCTGACGACCTATGCGGTCCTCCTGGTGTCCGTCGGCCTCGTGATGGCCTACACCAACAGCGTCGAGGACGGCGCGGTGCCGCTCGAGGCCGGTACGACGTTCAGCCGTGGCCTCATGTGGGCGGCGATCGCGGCGATCGTCTTTGCGCTGGCCACGACATTCGACTACCACTGGCTCAAGACCCTGGCCTGGCCGATCTACGCGGTGCAGCTCGGTCTGCTCGTCCTCACGCTGCTCATCGGCGACGGCATCGGAGGCGCGGCGCGATGGATCGAGATCGGGCCGCTGACCTTCCAGTTCAGCGAGATCGCGAAGATCCTGATGATCGTCGTGCTTGCGAGCTTCCTGACGTCACGCGGGCGCAAGCTCGACTCGCTCGGTTCGATCCTCGGCGCCTGCATCCTGGTCGGCCCGCCCCTCGCCCTGGTCATGCTCCAGCCCGACCTCGGCACGTCGCTCGTGTTCGGAGCGATCCTCGCCGGCATGCTCTGGATGTCCGGCGCGAGTCTTCGATGGCTGGCAGTGCTGGCGGCGGGCGTCATCGCCATGGTGCCGGTGGCCTGGACGTACGTGCTGCGCGACTACCAGAAGGAGCGCCTGTCGTCGTTCATGAACACAAACCCGGACCTCCAGGGCGCCGGCTACCAGCTCTACCAGGCGCAGATCGCGGTCGGGTCCGGCGGCGCGCTCGGCAAGGGCCTGACCAACGGGTCGCAGACGCAGGGCAACTTCCTGCCAGTGCAATCGACAGATTTCGTCTTCGCCACGCTCGCCGAGGAGTTGGGGTTCGTCGGTGGCGTCGTGCTGTTCGTGCTGTTCGTGCTGTTGCTGTGGCGCGTCCTCGTCGCCGGCTGGCGATCGAAGGACGCGTTCGGGACGCTGTTCGCCGCCGGCGTCGCCTCGATGATCCTGTTCCAGCTGGTTGTCAACGTCGGTATGGTCCTCGGGGTCATGCCGATCACGGGGATCCCGCTACCCTTCGTCACCCATGGCGGCGCGTCCCTGGTCAGCATGGCGGCCGGCCTCGGAATCATCCAGAGCATCAATATCCGCCAGACGCGTGCCGCCTGGTAGGCGACTCGGTACCATTTGCCGGACATGCGTATCGACTTGGGGCGATCCGCGTATGCGTCGTCAGTGGTGGCGGCCGACGCCGAGCGCAGTGGATGACCGGCCGCTATAGCCTCGCCCGACAGACGCCGGTCTCCGCGTGCCAACAGCGACTCGCCATCGAGATGCTGCTCGTTGGCGCCGACGACGACCTTCTGGTCGTCATGCGCCGCTCTGCCGAGCAGCCGCAGACCCGTCTCATTGGCGTCATTGGCGAAGACGGCAAGATGGTCGGCGTATTGCCCATCCACCGGCTGGCCGAATCGGTCGTCTCGCGCGTCGCGCCGGAGGCGTTGTTGAGCGATATTTCCGGCGCCGTGGACGTTGCCCGATTCGGGCATTCTGTCGAGGCGCGGGTCGTCCGGGACGTGATGGTTGAGCCGGCGGTAGTTCAACCCGAGGTGACGATCGACCACGCGTTCCGACAGATGCGGGTTCGGCGGTTGTCGGGCCTGTACGTTGTCGACGCCGACGGCCGCCCGACCGGCTACCTCGACCTGCTGGAGCTCGTCCTGATGTACGTCGACGCGCTGGAGTCCTCGCCGCCCGCGCCCTCCGGCTGATGGAGTTCGACGTCGCGCTGACCGCGCTGATCTTCGTCGTCACGTACGCAATCATCGCCACGGACCGGATCGACAAGACGGTTGCCGCGCTGCTCGGTGGCACGGCCGTGGTGGTCCTCGGCGTCATCAGCCAGGAGGAAGCATTCGGGGCCATCGACCTCAACGTCATCTTCCTGCTCGCCGGGATGATGGTGCTGGCGACGATCCTCCGTCGTACCGGGTTCTTCCAGTGGCTGGCCATCCGTTCCGTAAAGGTCGCCGGTGGCGACCCGTTCCGCCTGCTGATCGTGCTGAGCGTGGTCTGCGCGGTCCTGTCCGCGTTCCTCGACAACGTGACGACGGTCGTGCTGCTCGCTCCGGTGACGCTCTACATCTCATCGGTCCTGCACGTGTCACCGCTCCCGTTCCTGATCAGCGAGATCCTGGCGTCGAACATCGGGGGAACGGCCACGCTCATCGGCGATCCGCCAAACATCCTGATCGGCTCGGCCTCCGGCCTCGGCTTCGTGGAGTTCCTGACCAACCTCGGCCCCATCGCGCTCCTGATCCTGCTCGTCTTCCTGGTCATGTGCCGGGTCCTGTTCGGGCGCGACCTCGAGATCCACGCAGACGTCCGTGATGCCGTCCTGGCCCTGGACGAACGCGAGGTGTTGAACGACGTCTGGCTGCTGCGTGTCAGCCTCCTGGTCATCGGCGGAACGCTTTCCGGCTTCCTCCTGGCAACGCCCCTTGGTCTCGAACCGGGCAGTATCGCCCTCCTGGGAGCGTCGATTCTGCTGCTCATCTCACGGCTCGACGTGGAGGAGATCCTGCGAGAGGTGGAATGGCCGACACTGTTCTTCTTCGTCGGCCTGTTCATGCTGGTCGAAGCAGTGGTCCATGTCGGCATCATCGAAGCGCTCGCGGTCGCGCTCATCGATCTCACCGGCGGGGACCCGACAATCACCTCGCTTGGCTTGCTCTGGCTCTCCGGCCTCGCGTCGGGTGTCGTCGACAACATCCCCTACACCGCGACGATGATCCCCGTCGTCAACCACCTCGGCCAGGCAGGCATGCCGATCGAACCGCTCTGGTGGTCACTCGCGCTCGGGGCCTGTCTCGGTGGCAACGCCACGATCGTCGGCGCGTCGGCGAACGTCGTGGTCGCCAACATGGCCGGACGGGCCGGTCACCCGATCACCTTCCAGGCATTCCTGAGGTATGGCATCCTCGTGGCGGCCGTGTCGCTCGTGATGTCGAGCGCCTACCTGTACCTCCGGTACCTCCTCTGACCTGACCCTTTGCCGATGCCGTTCGCAGCCTCGATCTTCGTCCCGACCGGGCCACTGGGAACCGGTGCGCCGGGCGCCGCCGGCGCCCCCCTCGACGTCCTGTTCGGCGTCTTCCTGCTGTTCGTCGGGGCGAAGTTCGGCGAGGAGATCGCCAGGAGGTTGGGCCAGCCGGCGGTGGTCGGGGAGCTGTTCGGCGGATTCCTTGTCGGTCCTCACGCGCTCGGCCTGGTCACCCCGGGTGAGACCGGAGCGGTGCTCGCCGAGATCGGTGTCGTCATCCTCCTCTTCACCGTCGGCCTGGAGGTCCGGCTCGACGACCTGCTCGCGGTCGGGCGGCCCGCGGTCCTGACGGCGGTCATCGCCATGGTGCTGCCCTTCGTGGCGGGGGCCGCGATCGTGCTGGTCGGAGGGGAATCGGTGTCGACGGCCGCATTCGTCGGTCTGGCCTTCGCGGCCACCAGCATCGGTATCACCAGCCGCGTCCTGGCGGACATGGGCGTCCTCGACCAGGTCTTCGCACGCGTTGTCCTGGGTGCCGCCGTCATCGACGACATCCTCGCGCTGATTGCGATCGGCCTCGTGTCGGGGACCGCCTCAGGCGATCTTTCGGCCTCGACCGTGCTCGTTGCCGTATCGGCCGTCGGACTGGTCGGGCTCGGGCTGGCCGCGGCTCGCCGGGCGCGCGGCCTGTCCCGCGAGGCGTTCACCTGGCCGCTGTTTGCGGACACGCCGCTCGTCCCTGCGTTCCTGGTCATGTTTGCCCTGGCCCTGGTCTCAGCGGCGATCGGCCTCGCCGCCATCATCGGCGCCTTCGTGGCCGGGCTGATCGTGGCGGAGACGGAGGCGAGGGATGAACTCGAACACGAAATGGACCCGCTCGGCCAGATCTTCATCCCGTTCTTCTTCGCCGTCACCGGTGCCCAGCTGGACCTTGGGGCGTTGTTCGATCCGGCCGTCGCCGTCGTGGCCGTCGCCCTGGCGGTGGCGGGCGTGCTGACCAAGGCCGTCGGCGGGCTCATCGGCGCCGGTTCGCTTGGCCGCTGGTCTGGGCTCGCGGTGGGAAGCGGGATGGTTCCGCGGGGAGAGGTCGGGATCGTCGTCGCCAACCTTGGCCTGACGGCCGGCCTGCTGAGCCCGGCGCTGTTCAGCACGGTGCTCGTGGCCGTCGTCCTGACCACGGTCGCGGCTCCGTACCTTCTCGCCGTGACGGTGCCGCGAGCCACCGCGGAAGCCGCGGCCCGCATCGCGGAGGGCGTGGCCGCAGCCGCGGCCGAGAGACCCTAACGCCGGCGGAACAACCCGCGCCGGCCGGTCGACTCGGCATCGGCCGAACGGCGCCGGCCGGTATCGCGCAGGATCGCGTCGATCTCCTCCCGGTAGGTCCGCCCGATCGGCGTCCGGTCGAGCCACTCGATGTAGTCGAGATCCTGTCGCGCGATCTCGCCAAGCGACCAGCCGCTGTAACGACCGAAGTTGAGGACGCTGCCCGACGGGCGCCCGGGTGGCGGTCCGGCCGCTCCGGTTCCGTCAGGGGCGCGCATCGAGGCGTCGTACCCGCCGCCCTGGGTCGATCGCCCCGAGGTCCAGTCGCGCGAGACCGTTTCGGGTGGGCGTGGCGCGCCGCTCGGCGACGAGAAACCAGCCGTCGACACCGCCTCCCCGGTTGGCGGGGCTGCGCTCGCTCCATCCCCACGGCCCCGTGCCGCCGGGCGATGACCCGTGGCCGACGCGGCGCGTCCTCGGTCGTATGCCGCCCGAGCCGAGGGCTTGCCGATCAGCTCCCAGGCCGCGTTGATCGCGGCCATCCGCGCGGCCGCTTCGGCGCTGCTCGTGAGGTCGGGATGGTATCGGCGCGCCAACCGCCGGTAGGCCGCCCTGATGACCTCGTCCTCGGCCTCGGGGTCTACCTGGAGGACCCTGTAGGCGTCGACCTGCTCAGGCATCGTCCGGTGTCATGCCGATGCTCCGGAGCGACGCGGCCAGCGCCTCGGGCTCGTCCGGGCTGGCCCGCCGGAACAGGTAGCGGACCACGTCGCGGATGGCCGCGGTCACCGGGAGGGCCAGGATTGCCCCGAGCAGGCCCGCCAGCGACCCGCCGATGATGATCGCGAACATCACGACCGCGGGATGCAGCTCGACCGCGTCGCCCTGGATCTTCGGCACCAGGAAGTTGTTCTCGATCTGCTGGATCAGGGTGTACAGCACGAGCGCGGCGACCATCGCTCCTGGGCTGACGGTCGCGGCCAGGAGCACGGCCGGGATCGCGGCGATGATCGGGCCGATGATCGGGATGAGCTCCAGGACGCCGGCGATGATCGAGAGCAGCAGCGCGTACCGCCCGAAGATCGGGTCGATCAGCTCGCTTGCCAGGAGCAGCCCGACGAACGTCAGCACCGCGACCGACACGCCGAGGATGATCTGGCCGCGGACCCACTGCCCGAACACCCGCTCGGCCGTCCGGATGACGGCCCACACGTCGAAGCGCCACGTCTGCGGGATCGCCCGATCGAAGGCCGCCGTCAGCGCGACGCGGTCCTTCAGGATATAGGCCACCCAGACCGGCAGGATCAGGTAACCGAACAACAACCCGATGAGACCCGTGGCGCCGGTCAGGACCGGCAACAGGACCGACAGGTCGATCGCGCCCGGGCCGATCGCGCCCTCCTCGCCGAGGCTCGCCAGCATGCCGTCGATCCACTCACGGACGGCGTCGGGGATCTGGAGCCGCGCATACGCCTCGCTGAGGCGCTGCAGCTGCGTGTCGAGATCGTCGACCAGGGTCGGCAGGTCCTCGATGAACCGCAGGATCTCGTTCAGCAGGGGCGTCAGCGTGAGCGCCAGGAACTCGATGATCGCGAAGACCACGGCGACGTACACGATCAGGATGGCGAGCGGTCGGGGAACCTTGAGGCGAACGAGCCAGCGGACGGGTGGGTCCAGCAGATAGACGAAGAGCAGGCCGATGATGAACGGGCGGACGCTATCCGCGGCCATCGCCAGCACGAAGCCGAGGACGGCGGCCCCCCCGATCAGGATCGCGACGCGCGGGGAGAGTGGGGCGAAGCGCCGGGTTGAGCCGTCGGAGTCGCGGACGGCGAAGGGCGCGGGTGGCAGCGCCGCCGCCCAGCGAGCCGCCGCGAGCGCCGGATCTTCGACGAGCGTTGTCTCCTCCACCGCCGGTCGCGCGGGCGCCGGCGGCTCGTTCGCGGCCCCGTCGAGGACTGGCTGGGCGGGCTCGTCCATCGTGCCGCAGACTAGCAGACGTGGAGCCTCATTCAGCGCCGGCAAGGACAGCGGCGGGGGCCGCCGCCGAGCCGGCGAGGGGTCCCGCCTCCGATGTCGGCGCGCCGCCGCGGCAGCGCTGGCGACTCGTGCTGGCGAGGTCCGCAGAGGCACCCAGGATCGCCGGTCGCGAGCTGGCCGATGCCTGGGAGGAGGCCCTCGAGACGACGGGGCTGCCGGTCCACCGGGCGGTCGGCCGGGCGCGCACACGGGTCGCGTTCGCCGCTCCGCTGCAGCTGGGCATCGCGGCCGAGCGGGAGCTGGCGGAGGTCTTTCTCGCGGAGCGCGTGCCGATCTGGCGGATCCGCGAGGCGCTGACCGATCAGTTGCCGACCGGTTGGCGACTGATCGATCTCTTCGACGTCTGGGTTGGTGGTCCGCCGCTTGCTGGTCGGGTCGTCGCCGCCGAGTACCGGATCGAGCTCGACGACGTCGCTGGCATGGATCGTCTGACCGAGGCGGCTCAGTCGCTCCTGGCATCGCGGGAGCTGCCACGAGTTCGGCAGAAGGGCGAGGGTTCGGTCGCCTACGACCTCCGTCCCCTCCTGCTCGACGTGACGGTCGGGCCGGACGCGGGTTCCGTGATCCAGGTGCGAACGCGGATCCACCCCGAGCTCGGGTCCGGCCGACCGGAGGAGGTCGTCGCGGCCCTCGGCGACCGGCTCGGACAGCCGCTCGCGGCCCGCGCGATCGTGCGGGAACGGATCATCCTGTCCGGCGAGGTCGGTTGAGCCAGGCGGCGCTGCCGCCGTTTCAGTCCGCGGCGTTCGCCGTTGACTTGTCCTTGAGCTGACCTGGCGCGTTCTCGCGACCGTGGCCATTGCCCGGCTTGCCGTTCTTCCAGCCCGGGTGGCTCGCCCCGACGGCCTTTGGCCCACCTGCCCAGGGGGGCCTGCCGGCGGTCCGCAGCGGATTGCCGTTGACAGTGGCGACGTTCAGTTCGGTCTCACCGGCGTGGTATGTGCCGGTGACCTCGACCGACTTCCCGACGAATGCCGCGAGTGGGTTCTTGGCGCCCCAGAACCACTTCGGGCCCGCCGAGAGCTCCCAGGTCACGCCACCGACGACCATGCTGAAGACCGCGCGGCCCCTGGTGTCCTCGGAGCTGGTGATCGTGCCGCTGAGCGTTCTGGTGAGCTCGGGTCCCTTGTCCGCCTTCGCCGGCTTCCCCGGCGGGTCCGCGCCCAGGACCGGCGCTGCGATCAGCAGGAGGGCCGCGAGCCCCGCGACGGGAAGGAATGCACGGCGAGAGACCGCGGGCTTGACCATGGCAGGAGTCTCGTGATCGCACCTTGCAGCGAACCTTGCAGAACCTCGGGATGTGGTGCCAAGCCGCACCTGTGACCCCCTTGGGCCGGTCACGCGGCGCGCGTTGCCGTGGCGGCCAGTCGGGCGCGCCCGACCGAGGGCTATCCTGTGCCGGTGACGACGTACCTCTGGATCGCCGGCCTCGTGCTGCTTGGCATCGTGGCCGTCGTCGCCCGGGAGCGCTTCTACAGCAGCCATGGACGCCGGTACGGTGCATGGCAGCCGTTCTGGAAGCGCATGTGGGCGCCGCCTGGTTCGCCCGATGGCCGTCGACCCAGCCCTTCGGCATTTCGAGCCGACCCTGATCCAGTCGTCGAGCGTGCCAGGTGGATCTACTTCGCCGTTGCCGCCGTCTCGATCGTCTACGGTGCCTGGGGAATGCTGAACGGAGGCTTCTCCGGCTGACCGTCC
>JBBEBJ010000108.1:0-4140 GCA_040882425.1 Chloroflexota bacterium
TGCGCCTGCTCGACGCCGACCATGAAGCCCGTGTAGCCGGAGATGTCGGCGAGCAAAAGGTATCGCTCGCCTGCCGGAGCGTCTGCCCCTCTCGCCGGTCCGGATCGCTCTGCTCGCTCCACGTGATCTCCCTGCCCATCCTCACCGAGGCGGCGCACTCGCCATTGCCCTGCGCCATGGTCGAGGCGACCATCTGGGGCCGCCGCGCTGGTGGGAGCCCGAAGGCTCCGGCGCTCCCCCGCCGGTCGACGGAGTATGCGCGTGGGAGTGGCTCAAATGCCAGACGAAGGTCAGCAGGACCGCGATTGCGCAGACCGATTGAGAGCGAGGCGAGGGCCTACGAGTGGCCGCAGAGCCCCACGACGTGGGCTGAACCTCGGCGAAGCGGCTCGGACACGACACGCCGACGATACGAGGGACGCTCGCCCGTCCCCGCTCACGCTACAACGCTCGCAAGGCTTAGACTTCAAGGCAGAATGTCGCGGGTTCGAATCCCGTCATCCACTCCACCTCCCACTATGGTCGGGGATGATCGAATGGGCAGCCGCGCGCCTCATGGTGGATCCGTCATGCTTTGCGGATGGACCAACGTCGTCAGGCTTGGCTTGACGAGCGGCGCGCGGCGGTGCGGGCCGCCTATGACGCCGAGGCGCGGACGTACGACGAGGACGCGGACTATCCCACGCCTCTCCAACCGGTCTTCGTCCGGCGGCTGGTGGGCACGTGCCCACCGAACGGTCGCGTTCTCGATGCGCCATGTGGCACCGGCCGATACTTTGCGCTTGTCACAGAAGCCGGACGCCGCGTCGTGGGGATCGACCAGTCAGCAGGCATGTTGGTACGGGCCAGGGCTCGCGGTCTGGCCGAAGCGATCGGCCAGGTTGGTCTCCAGGAGATGACGTTCGATCGGGCATTTGACGCGGCCATGACCGTCGATGCCATGGAGAACATCCCGCCCGAGGACTGGCTCTTCGTGCTGGGCAATCTCCGACGAGCCATCCGACCCGGCGGACACATCTACATCACCGTCGAGGAGATCGACGACGCGGAGATCGAGGCGGCCTTCGTCGATGCCCACGCTCGTGGCTGGCCGGCTGTTCGGGGCGAGGTGATCGAAGGGGACACCGCCGGCTATCACTATTACCCGGAACGTGCGCGTGTCATGGGCTGGCTCGAGGCCGAGTACCTCCAGGTCGTCGATGAAGCGCATGACCGGCAGGACGGCTGGAGCTACCGTCACCTGCTGCTCCGCAGTTGACTGACACCAAACGACCCTCGTCGAGCGGCGGAGGGGGGTCAGGATCTGTCGGGCAGTCCCGGGCTATTTGGCGTGAGGGCATGAGCCGACTCGAGTCGATGGCGTTGGCCGTCGTCATGCTGGTTCTTGGGGCGTTCCTGCTTGGCGGCCGCCTGGCGCCCGTGTCGCTTGCCGTCGAGGCCGCGCCGGACGAATCCGACATCGTCCTGGTCCTCGATTTCTCCGCCTCGATCCTCGAGGACGCCGCGAACCGCGACCGCTTCGCCGCAGCCCTCGACCGGATCGCGGACCGGATCGACGCGACGTCCTCGGACCTCGTCGCCGGAGACACCACGGTGACGCTTGTCCAGTTCGCGACGAGGGCCGCCGATTACCCCGGTTGCGTCGACCTCGGGCTGCTCGGAAGCCCCGCGACCGTCGCCCGTTTCGCGGACTGCCTCCGGGAGGCCGCGGTCGTCTACCGGACCGGCCTGGACCCGGCGCTGACGACGAAGATCGGCATCGACACGAACTACGTCGCCGCGATGACGGTGGCGGCAAGGCACCTTCCCGCGGACGCCGTCCGGCCGGCGCTGATCCTGTTCACCGACGGAAAGCACGACGTCGCCGGGGTGCCCATCAGCCAGGTGCAACCGGCTCGCGACCGGCTCTTCGGGAGCCGGTCGCCGTTCGCGCTGCTGCCGGTCGGCATGGGCCTTAGCGCCGCCGAACGGGACGCGCTCGAGAGCGGCCTGGCCAACCTGCGCATCATCCGCGAGATGCCCGCCTGCGTGAGCGGGGCGCAATTCGATTGGCCGCAGGTGGTGTTCGAGTCGCCCGACGACGCGGGTAACGCCGTCGCCGTCGCCCTCCAGAACGTCACCTGCACGTTCACGGTCGCACCGACCCCGGGGCCGACCCCGACGCCCACCCCGACCCCGGAACCGCCGAGCCTGGTGCGCGGCATCGGCCTCACGCCCGGCGACGGCCGGATCGAGGTCGCCTGGAGCGCGCCGCTGGAACCGACGGCGCCGATCGTCGACTACCGGGTTCGCTGTCGCTCCGGCGACGGCGAATGGATCGAATCTGGCGAAGGCACGTCGCTCGAGACGTCGACCGTCGTCGAAGGGCTCACGAACGGCTCTGCGTACGAGTGCGAGGTGGCGGTCGTCGACGCGATATCGGACGGGCCATTCAAGGCGGCGCCCTCCACCGCGACGCCCATCGGGCGGCCGGCAGCCCCTGCGAAACCGTCTGTCTCTGCCCTCGACCGGGCGGTACGGATCGAGGTGCCCGAGGTCGAACCGGCCCTGGTGTCCGAATACCGCTTCGAGTGTTCCGCCGACCAGGGCACGACGTGGCCCGCGCAGGTCCAGGTGGCCTCGTCCGGGGTCACGGCCACGGAGATCGGGAGCCTCACCAACGGCGTCGACTATGTCTGTCGTGCCTTTGCGACGAATGCCGCCGGCACCAGCGACCCGTCGGTCGTGTCGGACGCGGTGCGACCGTGCGGGTCACTCGTCGAATGCAACCCGATCGCGCTTCCGATCGTCGGACTCCTCGGGCTCCTGGCAGGTGCGGGGCTGCTCGCGGCGCTTGTGGCGTTGTACCGGGAGGGGAGGCGCGGGTACGTGGTCGCGGTCGTCGATGTCGTCCACACGACGAATCTCGGGAACGGATCCAAGCTGGGGATCGGGTTCGTGCGCGACGGTCCGCGCGGCGAGGTCTCCGGGATCGTGGCGGATCCGGGCAGGAAGGCAGAGATCCGCATTCGGCAACGTCGCGGGGATCGCTTCGAGGTGACCGACAGGGCTAATCGTCAGGTCACTGGGTCGGGGGAGTCCCTCGTCGTGATCGATTCCCGGGGCGTCCGGCACCAGGTCATCCTGCGCAGGTTCAGCACGGCGACGGCGTCGGCCGCGTCGACGAACAGGTAAGGCGCCCAGCGTTGCCCCGACGACCCGGTCTGTCGAGCGGGAGAAGGGCTACCCGCGCGGTCGGAGGTCGACGCTGAAGTCGAGGTGTGCCCGCAGGTTGGCGAGCGCATCGCTCCAGAGCTCGATGGCCCGTGCCCAGGCGTCCATCGCGCCCGGCACGCCAAGCGGGAAGGGCCCATCCTCGAGTGTGAGCCGGCTGCCATACCCGGCCGCGTCGATCGAGATGCTGGCGCCGGTGACCAGCCCATCGTCGGCGAGCCATGGCCAACGGAAGGCGAACGCCCGGTTCGGCCGTGCCTCGGTCACCTCCCACCACACCCGGCGGTCCGACCAGACGAGCACGCAGCGCGACCCAACGGCGAGCCCGCCCTCGACCTGTTCCGGGAACCAGCGGGCCAGCTCCTCGGGATCGGCCCATGTCCGATAGACCCGGTCGGGTGGGGCCTCGAGTCGTCGGCGCATCCGGACCCAGCGCTCGAGATCGGGCTCCGCGGGAGGACGCGGCTGGTCTTGTTCCATCTCGGATCTCGCTCCTCGGTCCGACGGACCTCACACCCGTTTGACAATGCATCCGAAGCATACCCTTCGGAGAGGGTCGAACCTGGGCATCGGCGCCGTCGACGGGCGCCCACCCGCACGGTGGATACTGGAGCGGCTGTCAATGCCGCGGGGTACGTTCGCGTTCCGCGGGCCGGACGTTCAGGTGGTCGCTCGTGGTACGACCCGCCGGCCATGATCACGTTTGCCGGGGATTGGCCCATCCTGCCTGGCTGCCGACATGACCGAATCCACGATCGTCGACCCGTACGAGATCCTCCAGGTCCAGCGATCGGCCCTGCCCGAGGTCGTCCGGGCGGCGTATCGGGCGCTCGCCTGGAAGTACCACCCGGATCGAGGCGCCCCGTCAGATCGGATGGTCGCGATCAACGAAGCGTGGCGCATCCTCGGCAACCCCGTCCGGCGCGC